>WFWY01000042.1 GCA_015490895.1 Thiotrichaceae bacterium
TTCTGCCTGTCTCGTTGGCTCGGAGATGTGTATAAGAGACAGCCCAGGAGCTTGCCCGAGAACCAGGAGGCTACTGCAAACCCCATAAACAGGATAAAAAGCACTATTGACTACTGATAGGTAACTTCCACAATTTCATATTCACGAATACCGCCTGGTGCCCGTACCGTTGCGATATCCCCTTCTTCCTTGCTGATCAGGGCACGGGCAATGGGTGATGAGAGGGCGATGCGATTCTTTTTTATGTCCGCTTCAATATCCCCCACAATCTGATACGTAACGACTTCTTCAGTATCAATATCTTCCAGTTCAACAGTGGCACCAAAAACGACTCGTCCTTCGTTGTTAGCCGCCAGTGAAGGTACATCAATAATCTGTGCGGTTGACAAAATACCTTCCAGTTCCTGAATGCGTCCCTCATTAAATGCCTGTTGCTCACGTGCTGCATGGTATTCCGCATTTTCTTTCAGATCACCATGCTCTCTGGCCGTAGCGATGGCCTCGACAATCTGTGGACGAACAACTTTCTTCAAGTGCTGTAACTCTTCTTTCAGTTCTTCCGCACCTTTTGCAGTAATGGGCGCTCTGGTCATAATTGTGTTTCCTTATGTAATTCCTGCAAGCTATGCACATTAATGCTCTTGGTATGTGCGATGGACTGGCAAAGAGCCCACGCGCCAGTCATGGTGGTAGTATACGTTACTTTACCATGTAATGCCTCGGCACGAATTTCGTAGGAATCTTTAATCGCCTGTTTGCCTTCCGTCGTGTTAACAATCAGGTCAATTTCCTGATTCTTGATCATATCAACAATATGCGGACGCCCTTCTCTTACTTTTTTGGCTTCTCCGCAAGCAATACCCTTTTCTTCAATGATGCGCCGGGTACCTCGTGTTGCCACCAGCTCAAAGCCCTGCTCAACCAGTAACCGTGCGATATCAACAATACCATCCTGGTCTGCCTCTCGAACACTTAAAAAAGCTGTTCCCTGGGTAGGGATATCCACACCCGCTGCATATTGTGACTTGCCAAAGGCCTCGGCAAAGGTCTCCCCGACCCCCATGACTTCCCCTGTAGACTTCATTTCCGGTGCCAAAATAGGGTCTACCCCCGGGAATTTGATAAAAGGAAAAACCGCTTCTTTCACCGAATAATAATCCGGGATAATTTCTTCTGTCTCCCCTTGTTCTCTCAGTGTCTTACCTACCATGCAAAGCGCTGCAATCTTGGCCAGTGGGCGCCCTGTTGCCTTGGAAACAAAAGGCACCGTCCGCGAGGCACGCGGGTTGACCTCAAGGATGTAAATATCTTCCCCCTTGATGGCAAACTGTGCATTCATCAAACCCACAACATGTAATGCCTTACCCATCATTACCATTTGGCGACGCAGCTCATTCTGGATATCTTCACTCAGGGAGTACGGAGGCAGAGAGCAAGCTGAATCACCCGAGTGTACTCCCGCCTGTTCGATGTGTTGCATAATGCCACCGATCAGGACTTGCTCTCCATCACAAATCGCATCAACATCTACTTCAATCGCATCATCCAGAAAACGATCCAGCAATACCGGAGAATCATTGGAGACCTGCACCGCTGTATGCATATAGTGTCGCAGGTCATCTTCATTGTGTACTATTTCCATTGCACGACCACCAAGGACATAAGAGGGTCGTACCACCAGAGGATAACCAATTTCTTCTGCCAGGCGCACTGCCGATTCGGCATCCCGTGCTGTCCGGTTAGGTGGCTGCTTCAGCTCCAGCTTTTCTATCATTTGCTGAAAACGCTCACGGTCTTCAGACAAGTCAATAGCATCCGGGGAAGTCCCAATGATGGGGGTGCCATTGTCTTCCAGAGCATCTGCCAGCTTGAGAGGAGTTTGCCCGCCATACTGAACAATCACCCCTTTGGGCTTCTCAAGGTGAACAATTTCCAGCACATCTTCCAGTGTCAATGGTTCAAAATAGAGACGATCTGACGTATCGTAGTCCGTTGAAACAGTCTCAGGGTTACAGTTCACCATGATAGTTTCATAGTCGTCATCACGCATGGCAAAGGCCGCATGCACACAGCAGTAATCAAACTCGATCCCCTGTCCAATACGGTTTGGCCCTCCCCCCAGTATAATAATTTTTTCCTTGTCATCCGGTTCTGCCTCACATTCCTCATCATAGGTGGAATACATATAGGCTGTACTTGTGGCAAATTCGGCCGCACAGGTATCCACACGTTTGTAGACAGGGCGTACATTGAGCTGGTGACGATATTTCCTGACACTTTTCTCAGTCTCGTTCAATAACCTGGCCAGGCGCCGGTCAGAAAATCCCTTGCGTTTAAGCTGGAACATTTCCCTGGCATCAATCTCTTTTAGAAAACGTTCTTTTAAATTGTTTTCGATCTCTACCAGGTCCTTGATTTGCACCAAAAACCAGAGATCAATCGCCGTATAATCGAAGACGGTTTCCAGGTTCATACCAAAGCGAAAAGCATCTGCTACATACAAAATGCGCTCACTGCCCACATCGGTTAGTTGCTGGCGCAATAAATCCTTGGCACCCTCTTCCTTGAGATCAACCCGCTCATCCAGACCGTCAATCCCTGTTTCCAGGCCACGTAGTGCCTTTTGAAAGGACTCCTGAAAGGTACGCCCAATCGCCATTATTTCACCAACCGATTTCATCTGTGTGGTCAGCCTGTTGTCCGCCTGGGGAAATTTCTCAAAAGTAAAGCGGGGGATTTTTGTGACGACATAATCAATGCTGGGTTCAAATGAAGCCGGTGTTGCGCCACCTGTAATTTCATTTTTCAACTCATCCAGTGTATAGCCAACCGCCAGTTTGGCAGCAACTTTTGCAATAGGGAAACCGGTTGCTTTGGATGCCAGAGCTGAAGACCGCGAAACTCGCGGGTTCATCTCAATAATCACCATGCGTCCATTTTCCGGGTTGATGGAGAACTGTACATTTGAGCCTCCGGTATCCACACCAATCTTGCGTAACACATTCAGGGATGCATCACGCATAATCTGGTATTCTTTGTCGGTCAATGTTTGCGCGGGAGCAACGGTGATCGAGTCACCTGTATGAATTCCCATCGGATCCAGGTTTTCGATCGAACAAATGATGACACAGTTATCTTTATGA
Source organism: Thiotrichaceae bacterium (assembly GCA_015490895.1). Lineage (GTDB taxonomy): Bacteria > Pseudomonadota > Gammaproteobacteria > Thiotrichales > Thiotrichaceae > HyVt-477. The sequence goes on from WFWY01000042.1 coordinate 3,144, forward strand.
TCCCGTACCACTTCCATTTCATACTCTTTCCAGCCCAGTAGAGACTCCTCAATCAGAACCTCTGTTGTCGGAGAAAGATCCAGCCCACGCGAAACAATATCCTCCAGCTCATCCTGGTTATAGGCGATACCACCTCCCGAGCCTCCCATGGTAAAAGAAGGACGGATAATCAGGGGAAAACCTATTTCCTGCTGAATCTGCCGTGCTTCATCCATACTATGTGCTACGTCAGAACGTGCCGAAGACAGGCCAATCTCATCCATAGCAACGCGGAATTTCTGCCGGTCTTCAGCGGTATCAATTGCCTCACTGGAAGCACCAATCATTTCCACCTGATAACGCTCCAGCACGCCTTCACGTTCCAGATCCAGCGCACAATTCAAAGCTGTCTGTCCTCCCATGGTGGGCAACAGAGCGTCCGGTTTTTCTTTTTCAATAATAGCAGCCACCACATCCCACTGGATCGGCTCTATATAGATTGAATCTGCCATATCCGGGTCTGTCATGATTGTTGCCGGATTCGAGTTTACCAGTATGACCCGGTAGCCTTCTTCTCTTAGCGCCTTGCAGGCCTGTGCACCGGAATAGTCAAACTCACATGCCTGACCAATGACAATCGGCCCGGCACCAATAATTAATATACTTTTAATATCTGTACGTTTTGGCATTAGCTGTTCTTTTTCTCTCGCGTGTATTCTTGCATCATGGAAATAAATTCGTCGAACACGGGCGCAACATCATGTGGCCCAGGGCTTGCTTCGGGGTGGCCCTGAAACCCCATCGCCGGACAATCCTTTCGTCTGATCCCCTGCAACGTCTGATCAAACAAGGAACGGTGAGTTATCTGCAAATTATCCGGCAAAGAAGAGTCATCAACTGCAAAACCATGATTCTGGCTACTGATCATAACCCTTTCAGTGATCAAATCCTGAACAGGGTGATTCGCACCATGATGACCAAACTTCATTTTCAGGGTTTGGGCACCACTGGCCAAAGCCAGTAACTGATGTCCCAGACAGATACCAAAGATTGGCACCTGTTTCTCCAACACCTCCCGAATGGCATGAACGGCATAGTCACATGGCTCCGGATCACCGGGACCGTTAGATAAAAACACACCATCCGGTTGCATCGCCAATACTTCAGCTGCTGGAGTTTTAGCCGGAACAACCGTGACATAACACCCTCTATCCACCAGCATTCTTAAAATGTTTTTCTTGATGCCGTAATCGTAAGCCACCACCTGAAAATCTGCTGATACCTGATCCACAGTTCTCACTTCATTCGGGTTCAGCTGCCAGCTGCCTTTCTGCCACTCATAAGGGCTTTGTGTGGTTACTTCCTGAGCAAGATCAAGCCCCTTCAAGCCAGAAAATGCTTTCGCTGTGGCCAGTGCTTCTGTTTCAGAACACGTATCACCAGCCATAACACAGCCACTTTGCGCGCCATTCTCACGTAACAGGCGTGTTAAACGTCGGGTATCAATATCGGCAATAGCCACCACATTACGACGCACCAAATAATCCGGCAAGGACTCCTGGGCACGCCAGTTGCTATGTCGCAGGGGAACATCTTTAACAATCAGACCCGCAGCGAAAATGGTATCAGCCTCTTCATCCTCACTTGTCACTCCAACATTACCTATATGGGGATAGGTCAGTGTGATTAACTGACGGGCATAAGATGGATCAGTCAGTATCTCCTGATACCCGGTCAAGGCCGTATTAAAAACCACTTCACCCACAGTGATTCCATCACAACCGATGGATTCGCCTTGAAAAACACTGCCATCTTCCAGAACCAGTATTGCACGTTTTCTCACGGAAACATTACCTCGATGTGTCCACCCGCTTCTCTCCAGGTGCGTTTTTAACGCATGCCGGAGAAGCTCAAATAACAGGCATAAAAAACAAGCAGAAGGTGAGCCCTCCTGCCTGTACAAAGTCCAGCGTATTCTAAAGAATGCTACTCACACTGTCTACGACTTAATAGCACCATACAATGCCCTGACGATCTTATGGACATCCATCGGGGTAGTTGCAAACATGACAAAAAATACAGCCAGAAAATACAATCAGGGAATATAGTAGAAAAGGATTCGCGGGAAACATTAGCAAAGAAAAGGGCAACCTGATCAGCTACGGGTTACACTGAGAGTAGCACTATTCAGGAAAGGACAAAGAGCAAACTACCTGAAGCTTCGATAACGATATAGGGTAGCTAAAATTGAGCCTGTAAATTAAAATATGGTAGCTAAGGACGGACTCGAACCGTCATGCCCGAAGGCGCAGCATTTTGAATGCTGTGTGTATACCAATTCCACCACTTAGCCACTGGGCGCGATTGTATGTGACTGTTACAGGATATGCAAGCCTGTCTCCATACCAGCAGGCACAGGATGATACCTTTGATACCTCTTGTCTTCCGCCTTTCAGTCGTTATTTTTTACCGCCTTCTTGTCGTTATCGCGTTCTCTTCTTGTCGTTATCGCCTTCTCTTTTCTCCATAAACCAGCCAAGCAAACCTTCCGTTGAACTATCATGCTGGTACAGGGTTCTACCCTGCTCAATTTCATCAAGGATGTTTCGAGCCAGCTTTTTGCCCAGTTCCACTCCCCACTGATCATAAGAGTTAAGGTTCCAGATGGCGCCCTGTACAAAGATCTTGTGCTCATACATGGCCAACAGGGAACCCAGGGAACGAGGCGTTAGTTGCTCCAGCACGATCGAGTTACTGGGCTGATTACCATAAAACGTCATGTGCGGAAGATGCCTTTCTATTTCATCCAGCTCGACTCCCGCATTACGTAACTGCAAACGAGTCTCTTTCATATCCCGACCCCGCATCAATGCTTCGGTCTGGGCGATAAAATTGGAAGCCAATATATTGCAATGCTCCGTCAAACAGGAATGCGAACGTATGGATGCAATAAAATCTGTCGGGATCAGTCGTGTACCCTGGTGCAATAGTTGGTAAAAAGCATGTTGGCCATTGATACCTTCAGTTCCCCAGATCACCTTCCCGGTGGAGTATGTTGTTTGCTTGCCATCCCGGTCAACCGACTTGCCATTACTCTCCATATCCGCCTGTTCCAGATAAGCAGGTAATAAACGCAAATGGTGATCATAGGGTAATATAGCGCTGGACTCAGCCCCAAAGAAATTACCATACCAGATACCAATCAGGGCTAGAATCACGGGGATATTAGTATCGAAGGGCTCATTCTGAAAGTGCTTGTCCATGGCCTCAGCGCCTTCCAGCAATTCAATGAATCGATCCATACCAACATACAGGGCAATCGACAGACCAATCGCTGACCAGAGTGAGTAACGCCCCCCTACCCAGTCCCAAAATTCAAACATATTATCCAGGTCAATACCGAACTCGCGTACTGCTTCACTGTTGGTAGAAATTGCCACAAAATGCCGGGCAATATCTTTTTTCTCAATATCTGCATGTGCAAGAAACCATTTTCTCGCTGTATTGGCATTCGTAATGGTTTCTTGTGTTGTAAAGGTTTTCGAAGCGACGATAAAGATTGTCGTTTCAGGATCTAACTGCATCAGGCGATTTTCTATTTGGGTACCATCCACATTAGAAACAAAATGCACATTTAACGCTCCAGCATAAGGCGCCAGCGCCCGGCACACCATATTGGGCCCCAGATCAGACCCCCCGATACCAATATTTACGATATCCGTGATCGCCTTTCCCGTGTAACCTTTCCACTCACCCGAGCGTACCTTTCCGGTAAATACACGCATTTTTTCAAGTTCGTGCAATATCGCTGGCATGACATCCTTGCCATCCACCATTACCGGACGCCCCGAACGGTTTCTCAGCGCCGTATGCAAAACAGCTCTGCCTTCGGTATTGTTAATCTTTTCACCACGAAACATGGCATCCCGATATTCCCTGACGCGTTGTTTTCGTGCCAAATAAAAGAGGTGATCCAGTGTATCCTGGGTAATAATATTCTTCGAATAATCCAGCAGTATATCTTCAAACTGAAGCGAAAATTCATTAAACCGGTTCGGATTTTCATCAAACAAATGCATCATATGCACATGCTGCATATCATTATGATGGACGGAAAGCCGTTGCCATGCTGGCGTATGGACAAGAGAGGATTTAGCGTTTGAAATTAATCCTACTGAGCGCATAATGTCACCGTATTCTTTAAGTTTACTGATTATCTATTTATTATTTTTCTGTTTTATTTTTCTGTGCCGACATGAATGAACATCCTGACTGACGATAAAGATTATACATAGCTCCATACATTTACACTATGAATAACGTCGGGAAAGTTCTACCGCCTGATAAAAGTTATCTCCGATATTGTAGTATTGTAACTCAAGTTTCGGAGTTGAATAACCGCGGTAAAAATACTGTGTCATATTAATGATCAAGCGCAACATTGCCGCAAGACGCTATAGGCAGGAAAGGGGTTTGGGAAAACCGGAACCACGGGCAACCGAAGGATACAAAGCGCCAGCCAGCTTGGACGTTCGAGCAGTTCCCCAATACCGGCATCTCTCACTGGCTATGCGAAAATCAAGCTCCCTGACAAATTCTATCACTCAGAAATTCCGGCCAGACTTATTCAAAGTCTCCTTAATTATCGATTACTGCACGAGCGTTATTTTACCGTTTTGTTTCCTTCAGCAACCCACCGAGTTATACCATGAGTTACGTTATAAACTGTCTTATAACCTAGCTGTGCCGTTAGAATTTGTGATGCAACCCGGGTACGGTTCCCGGTACGGCAAATTAAAATCACTGGCTTGTCTATGGGTGCAATTTTCTTAAGTTCAGGTACAAGTTGCGGGTTGATCGCGCCACTCTTTGAGAAGAAAGTGAGCTTTTTACTACCGGGAACCACGCCGGTTTGAGCCCACTCTTCAGGCCTCCGGATATCTATTAACGTCACGTTTTTATCCCGTAGTTCCTGTAGCTGTTTACTGGATATATTCACCACACCTGTTTTCGCAAGGGTACTCTCCACTGCCTGATGATCCGAGTTAGAATTCGCGTTAATATTCCCCGTGTTACAACCCGCAAGCACTACCAGTGCTACTGTCGTAATAAACGTCTGTGGCAAACTAAACGGCCTTACTTTTATTTTCATTATTTTCATTTCCCTTCACTGTTCCTGTTCTTCTGTTATTAATCGGTCTTCTCCAGCAGGGCAAACGATTTGCTTGTCAGCCACCGTACCCTCGGGGAACTCCTGTGATGCCACCCACACCTGGCTGATTACCTTACTCACCGCCGGTAGTTTTTTCAATGTTTCCACCGTGCGCTGATGATCAAAAAAGGCAAAAGGTTCATCCAGAATAATAAACTGTTTATCGTTATCGTTGGTTCTAGCCAGCTCTTCTGACATCGCAATACGCAAAGCCAGCATGATTTGCCGCTGGGTACCTGATGAGATTTCATCAAAATCCATGAAATCATTTTTTTCTTGCGAAAAAACTGCCACATTTAAATCTTCATCAATTTTCATATTACTATAACGATCATGGGTGAAAAAAGGCAGTATTCTCCCGGATGTTTTCGTAATCGAGTGGTTAAACGCATCCGTGAATTCTTTCGCGGAGGCACGTAACAAATCCAGCGCCATATTTTGTACCTTAATATTGCGGGTATGCTGTCTGATACTGGTATCATAATCTGCCAACTGCTTGCGAAAAGCCGCTGCTGTGGCGGTACGTTCCATTTCTGTTTCTATTTCCGCATGCAATACCTCAAGGTGTGAAGTATTCTGTCGCTGCTGCTTTTTCATATGTGCCCGCAAGGCATCGGCAAGCTCTTCGGCTTCTATGGCATCAGCCTGATACTCACCCACCTGGTCACTCAACGTATGTACTCTGGCGAGTTGCTCATAATGCGCCTCCACATCAGGCAAGACACCACCACTGGCCTCAATGATACGTTTCAGGCTGCGCGGTGCAAAAGAGTCGACAAGACGCTGACTGGCATGTTTATAGCTCTCACTCAAAGCCTCACTGTACAGCTGGGCATTTTGTTTTAACGGAGCTATCTGCCTGTCTTCAGTACGCCAGGTAAACAGCATGCCTAGAAAAAAACCAATCGCCAGTACCGCCGCCAGCAAGGGCATCCATAACTCGGTCCAGCTCGCAACGGCTGCAAACTGCTGCACGGCACCAGGCATCAGGATACGCTGCGCCATTTCCGGAAAAAATTTGATAGACGCCCACAAGCCAAGAGCAACCAGTAATGCAGCCAGTAACAAATCCGCAAGGACAGTCAACGAGCGCTGCTTGCGAGTGGCCCGGATGTAGGCTTGTCGATCCTGGATATAGCTATCCGCAGAATGTCTTAGCTGCATCACCAGCTGGTTTTTGTAATCCTGATCCGTTTCCAGAACATCCCGGGTATCAACCAGCTCAGGCAACCAGGTATCATCAATACCCAGCTTTTGCAGGTCGTTATAAGCACGTTCATAACGTGGCCGCAAAGAGGCAAGCGCTTCATCATCACGTTCATTGGCATGACGGCATTCATTGCTGATGCGTGAATAATCACGAATACCCACCATTTCCTTGATACTTTCACTATTAGGGTGGGGCGTGGATAACTCCCGTTGCACCAGATAATAGGAATCAGAAAATGTCTCATAACCATAACCAAGAATATCTTGCAAAGCCGTCTCGGTTTCTTCTGGCGTATCCGCAATCAAGTCCGCCTCTTTTTCACTAAACAACTGGGCGTCTACCTCACCCTGGCGATCCACAATCCGGGTCAACTGATACGCGTTCCCCTTGTGGATGAAATTGAGGATGACCGAGGCATTATTCTCACCCCAGGCAATCAGCTTGCTGGCATTGTTTTCAGTCGTTAAAAAAGTACGTCCAAACAGGGCAAAGCTCAGAGCATCGGCAATCGTCGTCTTGCCCGACTCATTTTCACCACTGACTGTAATTAATCCCCTTTCCGGTATCTGTTCAATTTCAAGACGCTTGAATTTACGAAAGTTCTCGGCAATGATAGAGCGGATTATCATGCATCCTCCTCGGTGCTGATACCTTCCTGGTACGGATGTTCAAGGCGATGGATAACCAGCTTCACCGCATCCTCATAAATGCGGGCATCAAAGCCTTCTGTGGCTGCTCTTTTTTCAATATCTTCATCACAAAATTCCACAAAACGCCGGGCTATTTTGGTAGTCAGCTCGTCCTCTTTAAGCCAGCGTAAATATTTTGAATGTGCCATGGTTCCTTGTTTCCTTCTGTTAGGGAGGCTCTAATTAAGTCCGGTCGAATTGCCTGTGAGATGAAATTCGTCAGTTTTTTGATAGAAAAGTTAGTAATAGTCATTCTATTGGTTTCTTTAATAAAGAAAAAATGACGATGTTTCAGTCTCAGGAATACAACTGGAACTTGATCAGAGACTCCTTAGACTATCTTCTCATGCAGTTTAGCAGAGATATACAGGAAATAACTGATAATATGGAAATAACTACTCACTTTGTCACTATTTTTCTCAAAAAAGTGTTGAGGGTATCCATTTATCTCCTCCTGCTCTCTTCCTGGCTCACCTCACTACCCAGGAGGCTGCCCGGGAATAGAAGCTCCTGATTAATTCTTTCTGTTCTTTAATCTCACTCTTTATCTCGCCCATCTTTTCCTGACCTTTTCCTACCCATTTTCATCCCTTTCAATGATAATCCGTAGTATCATCCCTACACTTTTTATTTAAGCAAATCTACCGACCCCATGACCACTAATATCCATGCTGACCGTATTCTTATTCTCGACTTTGGCTCCCAGTACACCCAGTTAATCGCCCGACGTGTTCGTGAAGCCGGAGTCTACTCGGAAATATATCCCTGGGATATCGCCGCAGAGGATATCAAAGACTTTGCCCCACGAGGCATTATTCTTTCAGGAGGCCCGGAATCCGTCATTGACAAAAACCCACCTCAGGCGCCCGCTATTGTATTTGAACTGGGAGTACCTGTACTGGGGATTTGCTATGGTATGCAAACCATGGCTGCACAACTGGGCGGTGAAGTCATTAATGCTGACCATCACGAATACGGCTATGCCCAGGTACGCGCCAGAGGTCATACTGCCTTATTAAAAGATATAGAAGACCATCTTTCAGAAGAAGGTTATGGTTTGCTGGATGTATGGATGTCCCATGGTGACCGGGTAGAAAAGCTACCGGAAGGCTTCAAACTCATGGCCAGCACCAACAGCGCTCCCATCGCAGGTATAGCCAATGAAGAACGACACTTCTACGGTATCCAGTTTCACCCGGAAGTCACACACACCCGGCAGGGAAAACGCATTCTGGAACGCTTTGTCAGAGATATCTGTAACTGTGAAGGACTCTGGACTTTCAGCCATATCATCGACAGCAGCATTCAGGACGTACAGCAAAAAGTGGGCACTGATGAAGTTGTTCTGGGTCTATCAGGAGGCGTAGATTCCTCAGTCGTTGCCGCCATTTTACACCGTGCCATTGGTGAACAGCTCACCTGTGTTTTTGTCGATACCGGATTGTTACGGCATCAGGAAGGTAACCAGGTCATGGCTATATTCGCCGAACATATGGGCGTTAAAGTTATCCGCGTGAATGCAGAAGAACGCTTTCTCAAAGCCCTGGAAGGAAAGACCGACCCGGAAGAGAAGCGCAAAATTATTGGTAATATGTTCGTGGAAATCTTTGATGAAGAAGCCGGAAAACTTCGCAATGCCAAGTGGTTGGCTCAAGGCACTATTTACCCGGATGTCATTGAATCTGCAGGTGCTAAAACTGGCAAGGCACATCTGATAAAATCCCACCATAATGTGGGTGGCCTGCCCAAACACATGAAACTGGGGCTGGTTGAACCATTACGCGAACTGTTCAAGGATGAAGTACGTGAAATTGGTATAGAACTGGGGCTTCCCAGAGAAATGGTCTATCGCCACCCCTTCCCTGGCCCGGGTCTTGGCGTACGCATTCTGGGAGTCGTCAAAAAAGAATATGCTGACATCCTGCGGCTGGCAGATCATATCTTTATCGAAGAACTGTACAAGGCAGACCTCTATAACAAGGTATCGCAGGCCTTTGCCGTCTTTCTGCCAGTCAAGTCCGTGGGCGTCACCGGCGATGGTCGCCGCTATGACTACGTCGTTGCCTTGCGCGCCGTTGAAACTATTGATTTCATGACCGCTCGCTGGGCACATCTGCCTTATGACTTCCTGGATACCGTCTCGCGACGTATTATTAATGAAATCAATGGTATCTCTCGTGTGACCTATGATATCTCCGGAAAACCACCGGCAACGATTGAATGGGAATAGCAACCGACCAACATTTCATGCAACACGCCCTGGAGATGGCTCAACGCGCCACCGATCAGGGAGAAGTCCCTGTAGGAGCAGTACTGGTCAAGGCAAATACCATTATCGCCGAAGGATGGAACCAGCCAATCAGCCTGCATGACCCCTCGGCACATGCAGAAATGCTCGCTATTCGTAACGCCGCGCAACAACTCGGTAACTACCGGCTCCCGCATACCACCCTATATGTCACGCTGGAACCCTGCCCCATGTGTGCCGGGCTTATTATTCATAGCCGAATTCAGCGTGTCGTATTTGGTGCTTATGACCCTAAGACAGGCGCAGCGGGAAGCTGTTTCTCACTACTGCAAGATGCACGCCACAACCACCGACCGGAACTACAGGGCGGCGTATTACAAGAGCCCTGCTCAACCCTGCTCAAGACATTCTTTAAACAACGCCGTCAGCTCCTTAAGGGGCCCCTGAATAAGTCGTGAGCGGTTTTCTCGAAGCTAGAATCGTCCATTTTTTGCTATAAAAATGACCAATAGAGTGACTGTTGCTGACTTCTCTATCATAAAAACTGACGAATCTCCTGTGAACCCGGCCTCACACCAGTTGCAACCTTCTGTCTGAAAAAAGTTCCCGTTAAGTCACTATTCACGCCAGCTCTCTAGAATGGAAGTAACCACAACATAAACAGCGAATACAAACGGCACTACTAACGAATAAGCAAGTAACATAACACCGCTACAGAAAAATATTTTTGGCCCACAACTTGAATACATAAAAATAATAAAAAAACATAGCCATGAAATTACTTATTCATACCACAACAGGCCTACTTCAGGGCATGTGGATGACACTCCTCCTGAGCAGCCTTGTTGTGCAGCCTGCCTCTGCTCAAGGCGTACCTGCGGGTACCGTAATAAGTAATGTTGCAACAGTAAGTTATAGCACCAACAACCTGTCCAATACGACTGAAACCGTTGAAGCATCCAACTCCTTTGTCGTTGCAGAAACCATTAATGCCGTACTCACATCGTTGGACAATACACTTGTCGTTGTCCCCACACCAGCAACCAACAAAACCCTGACATGGCAATTAACCAATACCGGCAATGGCACTGAAGGCTTTGTCCTGAATACAATAGATACACTCAATGGAGATGACTTTAATCCTGTGGTGCAGTCAATCTGGTTAGAGAGTAATAATATTCCCGGTCTACAAAGTACTGACACGCCTTATCAGACAGGTAACATCCTGTCACTGGCCAGTGACCAGTCCCGGATTATTTATATTCAAAGCAATATCCCCGGCCAACTTAACAAAGAACAGTCAGGGCATGTCAAGCTTACTGCAACCGCAACCACGCCGGGCGTAGCTGGCACTAACCCGGGTCACAGCATACCCGGCGCAGGAGATGCCAATACCGATGCCGTTGTACTCATCGCAGACGGACAAACACAGGGTGTATCTGGATACACTGTTTCAACGGTTGCCTTGCAACTGAGTAAAACCGTCGCTTCAATAGTCGACCCGTTTTCCGGTACCGAAGTTATGTCACAGTCACGTATCACTTACCAGATAAAGGTAGCTGTTACAGGCGATGCTAACGGCACGCTTGAAGACCTGGTTATTGAAGATACAACACCTGCCAATATGGAGTATGTACCTGGTAGCATTACTCTAAATAACCAGCCATTAACCGATGTGGCCGACAATGATAATGCAGACTTCAATATCACTGAAAACAACACAGTGACTGTTAACCTGGGCAGTCTCGCACCGCCCGCCATTCAAACCATAACCATTACCTATAAAGTAAACTAAGGGGACTTACTTATGCTCAACAAAAAGATACTGACAACCATGAAGCTGGCCGTGATGAGCCTGCTTATCGTGGCTTCAACCGGCATCGCGGCCAAGCAGGGGAATATCAAATTCAGCTCTCACGCCTATAAGGTAGTTACAACAAAAAACGCTCAGGGCCAGACAAGCAGAACATTGATTCCCGCCGTCAAGGTACTACCCGGTGAAATCGTACAATATACCAATACCTTCGAGAATATCAGTACTAAACGTGCAAATAATATTGGTGTAACCAACCCGATTCCATCAAACACCGTTTACATCCCAAATACTGCTGATAGCAACGGCTTCGATGTCGTGTTTTCGGTTGACGGTGGCAAACACTGGGGCAAGCCTGCCACGCTAAAAGTGAAGGACAAAAACGGCAATATGCGCCCGGCAAAAACCTCCGACTATACCCATATCCGCTGGAAGTATAAAACCAGCCTGAACCCTGGAGAGAAAAAAAGCGTGAGCTATCAGGTGCGCTTGCTCTAGGCTGTTTGGCTGCAAATCCGTGGATAACGATCAACTGAGCTTATCAGGTTCATTGATATGGGTAGGAATGATAACGCCGTTATCAGGGGTTTAGACCGTCAAATTATTAGTCGTCATTAATTTAAATAACAAATCCACAAACTTAAACCAAGAGACAATAACAATGAAAATAAAAATAAAACACTTAACCCTGCTCTTCAGCCTGGCAGTTTTAGGCAGTAGCCATTCAGCCTGGGCACTCACACAGGCAGGAACCAGCATTGATAACCTTGCAACTATTTCTTACGATGTAGGCGGTGTAACACAGGACGATATAGGTAGCTCCGAATCAGGTAATACTGCAGGTGCAGGTACGGCTACAACCTTCCTGGTTGACCGCGTTGTTGACCTCAATGTCACCAAGGGCAGTGATTCTGAAGTCACACCGGGTACGACAACGACACAACAAACCATCACCTATACACTGGATAATGAAGGTAATGATACAGAAACTTTCAACATTACCTTTGGACAGGAAGCTGGTGATGATTTCGACACCAGTTCCTGTTCCGTTACTGCTGCAGGTGGTAGTGTCTCCTTTACCGGTACGACCATCGAGCTGAACAAGGAAACAACCGCCAATGTCACGGTGACCTGTACCATTCCCTCAGCCAGTACTCTGGCACCCGCCAACGATAAGGAATCCTTGCTCGAATTTATTGCCACAGCTGCCCGCGCAGAGGACAACGGCAGTGCGGATGATAAAAGCACCGTACAAACCGTTTATGGTGACGCCAACGCGAATACGACAAGTGACCAGGCGGCCAAAAACGGCGTACATGCTGCTGTCAATACCTACCGTATCAATACAGCTGTGTTAAGTGTCACAAAAACCTCAACCGTTGTTTGTGACGTCCATAATGGAACGACCAACCCCAAGCGTATTCCTGGTGCCATTGTGAAGTATGAAATCGCCGTCAATAATGGTGTCGGCGCAGCAACAGCCAGTAATGTCGTCATTGCTGATCCGCTGGATGCTTTCCCTACCCAAATGCAATATACCGACACCGCACCCGCAACTGGCGGCTGTAGCACAGCAACCGTTGCGGCGGCAGCCGTTAGTACATCCGGTACCGGCACCATCACCGGCGCAGGTATTGCTACAGCAGATGATACTGAGGTGAGATCTACGGCAATGTCAATGGATGCAGACTCAACAGCGACACTGACATTCTACGCAACTATTCAGTAAGCCGTAAGCCAGCCAGAGTTCTATTTCTGTCTCATAGGAATAGCCCATGGCAAGACACGAAGGAACACAGTATTTCAGACTCATGACGGAATACTCGTGTTCCTTTCCTGTCTATCAGGAGGCTGTCCAGGAACAGGAGGTGCTACACAAGCCCCTCTGTTCCCGGACAGGCTCCTGGCGACACTGCCACCCATAACTAAAATAAAAATGATAACCATGACTTGTGGGGACACATACACATCAGATAAATCAACGGCGTGCTTTACACGCGCTGTGCCTGCCTGTGTCCGGATCCTGGTTAGCTGTATATTACTTTTGCTGGGAGTAGCCACATTCTCTCATGCGGCCACCCCACCCAACACGGTCATCACCAACACCGTAAAGGCACGTTATGCCTTGCAGGGAACACCTGCTTCAACCTCAGCCAGTGTGGACATCACCACCGTTGACCGTACCCCTTCAACAATCTCCTTTTACAAAATTGCTGATAGTGGACAAGCAGAACCGCTACCTGAAACATCCTATGCCAACCTTCCCATTGGGGATGAAAACTTTTCATCCAGTGTCAACCTTGACCCCATTTCCTCCATTACCCTGATGGATGGTAGCCAGGCACGGCTACCCAGCAGTCAACCTATCAAACCTGCCACACAGTACATTGTCAATGAACCTATTATTGTGGAAGTGAGCGACTTCGACCAGAACCAGGATAGCAATACGGTTGAAACCGTTTTCGTCACTATCACTGTTCCGGAAACAGGTGATACGGAAGTTATCCAGCTGAAAGAAACGACACCCTCTTCAGGTGTTTTTCGCGGTGCCCTGCAAACCACAGATGTGAGCGCCAGCCCCTATGATGGCACAATCAGTGTCCAGAAAGATGCTCGTATTAACGTCAACTACAGGGATGCAGCTGACAGTACCGACCTTAGTGCAACCGCTGCACTGGTTGAACCTGTTGGCAATATTGCACTCAGCAAAACAGTCAGTACGGATATCGCCAGCATTGGCGATACGCTGCGCTACAACCTGAAAATTAACACGCAAAACCTGCCCGATGGCCTGAAGAATCTGGAAATCCGGGATCTGTTGCCACCTGGATTCCGCTATATAACCGGCTCGGCACGTTTAAATGGTCAGACCATGCCTGACAACCAAATACAAAACAGGGGCCGCTCACTAACCTTTGTTCTGGGAACCATGCCCGCGCTGACGAACTGGGAGGTTTCCTATCAGGTATCCATTGGTGCCGGGGCGCCACGCCCACAAGCTGTCAATAAGGCACAGGCCTTTGCCATGGGTGAACAATCTTTCGTTGTATCAGCAGCTGTCACCTTAAAAGATGAACTAATGTACAACACCGCCCTGCTCACCGGGCGTGTTATCAAAGGTTGTGACAAGAATGGGCCAACCATTGCCAATGCACGCATCTATATTGAAACCGGACAGAGCACCCAGACCGATCCGCAAGGCTTTTGGCATATGGAAGGGATTACACCGGGTAGCCACGTAGTCAGCCTGGACGCACACAGTCTGCCTGAAGGCCTGACCCCCCTGTTATGCCAGAATAACACTCAATATGCTGGCAAAGCTGATTCACAATTTGTTGATCTCAAGGCCGGTGCTTTGTGGCGAGCTGATTTTCATGTACAGGGGCAACAGAAAAAGACAGCTGCCACGACATCGTCAAAACCGGACATTCACAAAACATCACCAGAACCAGATATGGATGTTGGCCCATTCAACCCACTGGAAGCCTTTAACGATGAGTATGTCAAACAGGCCAAGCCCGGCTTTGAGGTATTATGGCCAGCCAATAATTATGTTCCCCCTACAGGGTCTATCAGTATTGTCGTCAAGCACTCCCCCAAAGTTACTGTTGAGGTCGAGCTCAATGGTAAAAAGGTAAGCCCGCTGAACTATCATGGCAGTTCAACCAATAAAAAGAAAACAATCCGCATCAGCCGCTGGCGGGGTGTAGACATTAATACCCGTGAACGGGAAAACACCCTGAAGGTTATCGTCAGGGACAAGTCCGGCAATATTATTCGTACAACCCAACGAAATATTCATTTCTCGGGCGAACCCGTGAGTGCTGAATTCCGGGAGGATCTATCCTCGCTCATTGCTGATGGCAAAAGCACGCCCGAAATTGCTGTTCTAATCAAAGACCGTGAAAACTATCCCATGCGTGCCAACACGCACGTTTATTTCACCGTGGAAGAAGGCCATTACGCCATTTATGATGGTAATAGCAATAAAAACAACCTTATTTCCAATAGCGTGGAAGGTGAACATAAGGCACTCATCACAGAGGGTGGCATCGCACGTATCCTCCTGAAGCCAACCACGCAGACAGGAGAAATCCGTCTGCGTATCAAACTGGCCAATGGAAAATACAAGAATATTCGCACCTGGTTAAAACCCGACATACGCAAAGACTGGATACTCGTTGGTATTGCCGAGGGCAGCATTGGCTACAATACCCTGAAGGGCAATATGCAAACTCTGGGGGAGCTAGACAAGAAAGACAAATTTTACAGCCGGGGACGACTGGCCTTCTTTGCCAAAGGTAAGGTCAAGGGAAAATACCTGCTCAGCATTGCCTATGACTCTGCCAAAAAACGTGGTCAGGTAGGCCAGCAGTTGCAAGGCAATATTAACCCCGATGCGTATTACACTATTTATGGCAATAATACCCGTAACCAGTATGAGGCCACGAGCTCCAGCAAACTGTTTATCAAACTGGAACGTGAACAGTTTTATTTGTTATTCGGTGATTATCGTACCAACATGACCCTGTCACAACTCTCCCGTTACGAACGTACCCTGCACGGCATCCACAGCGAACACAAGGGGCGCAACTTACGCTACAACGGCTCCCTGAGTTTCACCAGCAACAAGCATCAACGGGAAGAGATCCCGGGAGACGGTACTTCTGGTGAGTACAAGCTGCGTTTTCCGGTCATTCCCAACAGCGAAGTGGTTACCCTGGAAACACGTGACCGCTTTCATCCGGAAGTGATCCTGTCCCAGCGTCTACTGGCCATTCATGCCGATTATGAAATTGATTACGAAACTCATAGCCTGTTTTTCAAGTTCCCCATCCCCAGCCGGGATGCCAACCTGAACCCAAACTTTATCGTTGTAGACTATGAAAGTGAGAGTAATGCCAAAAAATCACTGGCTGCCAGTGGCCGGGTTGCCTGGCTAACCGATGATGGCAAAACCGAAATCGGCATGAGCATCGTGCATGAAAAGGATGAAAATGGTATCAACAGCAATCTTGTTGGCACCGATATTACTTACAAGCTAAATGAAGAAACCGAGCTCAAGGCTGAGATTGCCCGCAGCCAATCCCGGGATTCTGGTAATGCATGGTTACTGGAAGCTCGCAAACGCAGCAACCAGCTGAGCGGACGCGCCTATATACGGCAACTGGATCCAGGTTTTGGGCTCAAGCAACAAAATCTGAGTGAGCGCGGCAGCCGTAAATATGGCGTGGATGGACGCTATCAACTGAACGATAAAACCTTTGTCCAGGGTGATATTTACCGTCAGCAAAATCTGGATAATGATAACC
>WFWY01000043.1 GCA_015490895.1 Thiotrichaceae bacterium
AGAGGCCGAAGGCGCTCCCCTGCTAAGGGAGTATGGGCTTTATCTCCCATCGAGGGTTCGAATCCCTCCCTCTCCGCCATTTTCAAATATCAGAGTCCCCGTTCCTGTCATTCATCATCCCTTCAGATCAAGCATTCAGAAAACACTTTGTATCCCTAAAAAATCAGCAGTCATTGAATTATCTGCGGTCAGAATGCCGGTAGCATCAACAATCGTCTTTCCAGCGACTAAGGCATTGAAAAATGTTGATGCTGTCATATTCTCTCCATTGCTATCAAAGTAAAGTGTGTTCACATGCGTAGTCATGATTACAATTTCACTCGTATGGAAATCACTTTGCACCTTTGAGGAGATACCATCGTGATACCTGTTCCATCAACACCATTAAATGTCGTCTGGACACTCCCGCCACCACAACTGGTCAAAAGTGATGCAAAGAAGAAAAAGATGATTCTTGTCACGATACTTTTCAATGGATTATGCCTTTGCAGGAGTAACTTATTCATGCTTTCTTTCCACTTTTTCGTGGTAGACATAAAGTCCGACATCTATACGGTGTTTGTCCTGCGTCTTTGCCATATCGTGTATTTTTAATGTTATGGCAAGTTTATTAACTGCCAGCAAGGTTTCCATACCTTTTTTGTCGACTAACTAACTCATTGAGCTGCCTGATTGAGTCTTCACTCAAATCGTCATAATAGGCACAACGCTCAAAAAATACGGGAGTATGGTCAAGAATATTGTGTGTTGCTGCGGATAAATGATCTGAAATATTGTGCCCCAGAAAAAAAGCCTTCTCGTCGAAGCCTTTGCTGGGAATAAAGGCCTGTGTGTTGAGTGCAATTCTTTGCTCCTCATCCATAGTGACAACCCCAGGTTCAACTATTCATCAAGAATAATGCGTGACAGAAGTTTATATCTCTCTACGTCGCAGGGCAGCCTGTTGCAGGGAATCCAGTTGTGCTGGAGTATTGATGTTTTGAAACCATTCCGGGTGGTCTGAACAATCACGGTAGATAACAGAGGAGTGTAGTAACCACTCGCCAACGCCCCGTTTACCGGAGTGAAGAAAGGTTTCCAGGTCGTCCCGGATACTGACTGGAATGAGTGCATGCACCGCTTGTAGCCGTTTACCGTCATGTGCGACTATGGGTTGCATTTTGGTTGTTGCTTTTGCTGGTGTTTCACTGGTTGTCAGGAAGTGGCACATTCGGTTCACATACGCTGCTGTTAGCAGTGGCCCATCACAGGGCAGAGTCAGAATATGTGAGGTACTGGCCTGTGACAAGGCCGTTGAAATCCCCGCTAACGGCCCCTGGAAGCCTTTTCTATCATCACGGATAACCGGATAGCCGTAATCTGCATAGGTATCCAGGTTGCGGTTTGCATTGATGAATAGTTCCACAACATAAGGGGCGATGGCCTCAAGCAGAATGTCAATAATAGGGCGGTTCTGAAAATGAACTAACCCTTTGTCTTGCCCCTGCAGGCGTCGCCCTTTACCGCCTGCCAGAATGACCGCAGTAACCGGGTAGGGAGCGGTATGAGCGATACTTTTATCACTTGCCTGGTTCATGGGTGGAGAGGCTGATGAGGCGGTGAACTCTGCGAAAACTTAATATCTTGGATCATACATCATGGCTTTAATGTGTCCCTCTATATCAACAGGAAGCGGTTTCGATGTTAGCCCCTGCCTTGTTGCTCGCCGGGCAACTGCCACAGCAATATGCAAAGAAATTCGCCGGATATCCGGTAGAGGAGGGTACACGGCTCCCTGCTGTAAATCACTTTCATCCACCAGTTCAGCCAGCACCTGCGCTGCATCAAGAAACATGGCTTCACTGACCCGTCGTGCCTCACTGGCAATAACACCCAAACCGATGCCTGGGAAGATATAAGCATTATTACCCTGGCCGGAGCGAAAACGCTTTCCCTTGTAGTCAACAACAGGAAAGGGGCTACCACTGGCAAAAATGGCACGTCCTTCACTCCATTGGTAGGCTTGTTCCGCCGTACACTCGGATTTGGAGGTGGGGTTAGACAAGGCGAAAATGACAGGTTTTTTATTCATAGCAGCCATTTCATGTATAACAGGCTCGGTGAAGGTGCCTGGAGAACCTGTCGCACCGATTAAGATATGGGGTTTGATTTCTTGAATGGCTTGTAGAAAATCGGCTTTTCCCTGCTTTCTGGCATAAGGTCGAATATGTGCCGAAAGGTGGGTGCGGTCTTTAGTGACTAATCCTTTACGGTCAACGAAACTTATCTGTTTATAGGCCTCAGCTGTTGTATGGCCGGACTGTTTAAATGCGGAGATAAGTAAACCTGCGATGCCGGTCGCTGCTGAGCCAGCACCAAGAAAGAGAACTCTTATATCATGAAACGGTATACCAGTGATGCGACAGGAAGCTAATATCCCGGCTAATGCCATAGCGGCAGTGCCCTGAATATCATCATTAAAGCACCGAACATGATTCCGGTAACGCTGCAACAAGCCATAGGCATTGGGAGTGAGAAAATCTTCAAACTGAATAAGTACTCTGGGGAAAACTTTTTGGACGGCATAAACAAATTCATCAACCAGCTCGGTATAGGCATTCCCGGTGAGGCGTGGCTGATTAATGCCCAAATACAG
>WFWY01000044.1 GCA_015490895.1 Thiotrichaceae bacterium
CTACTACCGTGACCAGTTGCTCTCGTTCCCACGGTCCTCCGTGGGAACGGAAGGGGAAGTGGAGTGGAAGACGTTGGGGGAAGTAGCCGTAATTGGTACGGGTAGCCATGACACAAAAGATGCTATTGAGGACGGTGATTATATATTTTATGCCCGCGGGCGTGATCCGTTAAGGCTAAACGTATTTGACTTTGATGAAACTGCAATTATCACCGCTGGTGATGGTGCTGGGGTAGGAAAAGTATTTCATTATGCTCAAGGGAAATATGCGCTGCATCAGCGAGCATATCGTATCGCCCCAAGCGAGGTTATGGAACCAAGATTTGTATATCACTTCATAGCAGCTAGTTTTTACACGTATATCCAAAAAGCATCGGTGAGTTCATCGGTTACGTCACTCCGTAGACCAATGTTTTTAAATTTACCGATACCCGTACCATCACTCGAAGAACAAGCCCGCATCGTCACCATCCTCGATAAATTCGACACCCTCACCAACTCCATCAGCGAAGGTCTACCCCACGAAATCGAATTGCGCCAGAAGCAATACGAATACTACCGTGATCTGCTGTTGAGCTTTCCAAAACCAGAAGAGGTAGCCGCCTAGGATGAAAGGACAACGTTTACTGAATCAAGGTATGCATTCCCACGCGGGAGCATGGGAACCAGTAAAACGCAGGAGCAGCTCTCGTTCCCACGCTCCTGCGTGGGAATGCATACGGTGCCTGACTAATGGGTAGAAGTCGCTACAAATTCACCCAGCCGAATCAGCCGCATTTTATGACGCTGACGGTGCTGCACTGGATTCCGGTTTTTACTCGCCCTGATACCGTGAATATCCTGTTTGATTCATTCCGTTATTTAGCTAACGAGGGGCTGTGTATTTATGCCTATGTCATACTTGAAAACCACCTGCATCTCATCGCCCAAAGCGAGCAGACAGATAAAGATATCGCTCGATTCAAATCATATACATCACGAAAGTTACTCGCTTACCTGCAGGAAAAGAATGTAAAAAGTATTCTGGATCAGCTGGCGTTTTATAAAAAAGCGCATAAAGGTGATCGCACCTATCAATTCTGGCAGGAGGGTGTGCACCCTGAGTTGATTCAAGGTGAGGATATGATGCGGCAAAAGATTGAGTATATTCATCAGAACCCCGTCAAACGGGGTTATGTCGATAAGGCGGAGCATTGGCGTTATTCCAGTGCCCGCAATTATGCTGGATTGGATGGGTTGTTGGAGGTGTGTACGCAATGGTAGCCTGGTATGCATTCCCACGCAGGAGCGTGGGAACGAGGGGAGAACAAAATGGGTAAGGATAGCTTAAGCCTTCAGGATCAAACCACGGAATTCCTGCTCTACACCGCGCCTGATGGTGAGGTAAAAGTTGAGGTATTACTCAGCAATGAAACCATCTGGCTGACTCAGAAGCGTATGGCGGAGCTGTTTGGCGTAGGCGTGCCAGCAATCTCCAAGCACTTGAAAAACATATTTGAAAGCAATGAGTTAGAGCGGGATTCAGTTATTTCCATTTTGGAAACAACTGCAGATGATGGCAAGACCTATCAAACGCAATACTACAACCTCGATGCGGTGATTTCGGTCGGCTATCGAGTTAATTCTACGCAAGCAACCAAATTTCGTATCTGGGCAACGCAGTTGATTAAAGAGTACATCATCAAGGGCTTTGCCATGGATGATGAGCGGCTGAAGAATGGTCGCTATTTCGGCAAGGACTACTTCCGCGAGTTGCTGGAACGGGTGCGATCCATCCGTGCCAGTGAGCGGCGCATTTACCAGCAGATCACCGATATTTTTGCCGAATGCAGCATCGACTACGACCCGAAATCGGAAACCACCCACCGATTCTATGCTCATGTTCAGGACAAGTTTCATTACGCCATTACCGGCCACACTGCGGCGGAGATCATCGCGCGGAAGGCCGATGCCAGCAAGCCATTGATGGGCATGAGCACCTACAAAAATGCGCCGGACGGCCGGGTATTGAAGTCCGATACAACGGTTGCCAAAAATTACCTAGGTGAAGATGAAATAAAGAAACTGGAGCGGGCGGTATCGTCGTTTTTTGATTATATTGAAGGCATTATCGAGCGGCGAAACACCTTCACCATGGAAAGTTTTGCCGAAAGCGTCAACAGGTTCCTCGCGTTTAACGAGTATCGGATTCTGGAGGGCTACGGGAGTGTCACCCGCAAGCAGGCAGAGCAGAAAGCTTTCGCCGAGTACGACAAGTTCAATAAGCAGCAACACATTGAGTCGGACTTTGACAGGGAAATGAAAAGACTGCTGAAAAAGAAGGATAACAATAAATGACGGATTACAAAACCATCGCTGAATCCAACAATTTTATCGTCCTGGATAAATACACCAGGGAATGGCAGGTCAATGAAAATTACCAGAGCGAAGCTGATCTGGAGCGAGAACTCATTGAAGACCTGCAAAACCAGGGTTATGAATACCTGCCTGAGCTTAACAACCCTGAAAAAATGCTCGCCAATGTACGTGTGCAGTTGCAGGCGCTGAATAATGTACAGTTTGAAGATGGCGAATGGTTGCGTTTTGTTGAGACCTTTCTGGATAAACCCAGTGAAGAGATTGTTGATAAAACCCGTAAGATTCACGATGACTACATTCACGATTTTGTGTTCGATGACGGGCATATCCAGAATATCTACTTGCTGGATAAAAACAATATCGCCCGCAACAAATGTCAGGTGATCAGGCAGTTTGAGCAAACCGGAACGCAGGCAAACCGATACGATGTCACCATTCTGGTCAATGGCCTGCCGCTGGTTCAGATCGAGCTGAAAAAGCGCGGCGTGGCGATTCGCGAGGCATTTAATCAGGTGCATCGCTACAGTAAAGAGAGTTTTAACAGCGAGCATTCGTTGTACAAATATCTACAGCTGTTTGTTGTCTCCAATGGCACAGACTGTCGCTATTTCGCCAACACCACTCAGCGCAATAAAAACAGCTTCGATTTCACCATGAACTGGGCGAAAGCCGATAACGAGCTGATTCGAGACTTAAAGGACTTTACTGCCACTTTTTTCGAGAAAAACACCTTGCTGAACGTATTACTGCATTATTCGGTATTTGATGTCAGCAATACCTTGCTGGTAATGCGCCCTTACCAGATTGCTGCGACCGAGCGGATTCTGTGGAAAATAAAAAGCTCGTATGAGTCGAAAAACTGGAGCAAGCCGGAAAGTGGAGGTTATATCTGGCACACCACCGGATCAGGCAAGACCCTGACCAGTTTCAAAGCGGCGCGTCTGGCCACTGAGCTGGATTTTATCGATAAAGTGTTTTTCGTGGTGGACAGAAAAGATCTGGATTATCAGACCATGAAGGAGTATCAGCGCTTTTCCCCGGAGAGCGTCAACGGCTCGGACAGCACGGCAGGCTTGAAGCGTAATCTGGATAAGGATGACAACAAGATCATCGTCACCACCATCCAGAAGCTCAACAATCTGATGAAAAGCGAAAACGACTTGCCGGTGTATCGCCAGCAAGTGGTGTTTATTTTTGATGAGGCGCACCGCAGTCAGTTCGGTGAGGCGCAGAAGAACCTGCAAAAGAAGTTCAAAAAATACTATCAGTTCGGTTTTACCGGCACGCCGATTTTTCCGCAAAACGCTCTGGGCGCGGAAACCACCGCCAGCGTATTTGGTCGCGAGTTGCATTCTTATGTGATTACCGATGCCATCCGTGATGAAAAGGTGCTCAAGTTCAAGGTTGATTACAATGATGTGCGTCCGCAGTTTAAAGATGTCGAAACCGAGCAGGATGAGCAAAAACTGAGTGCGCTTGAAAACAGGCAGGCCCTGCTGCACCCCGACCGTATCAAGGAGATATCGCAATATATCCTGAAAAACTTCCGTCAGAAAACTCATCGCCAACAAGCGGGCGGTAAAGGCTTCAATGCGATGTTTGCCGTGAGTAGTGTGGATGCGGCGAAGGCTTATTATGAGATGTTGAAACAATTGCAACAGCCGGTATGCATTCCCACGCAGGAGCGTGGGAACGAGGGTACACGCACAAGGAGTGGTAGTCCCCTGAAAGTAGCGACGATCTTCTCCTTTGCAGCCAATGAAGCGCAGGATGCCATTGGTGAAATACCGGATGAAAGTTTTGAAGTGTCTGCCATGAACAGCAGCGCCAAGGAATTTCTAAGCGCGGCGATTGCTGACTACAACACGGCGTTTAAAACCAACTTTGGGGTGGATAGCAAGGGGTTCCAGAACTACTACCGGGATCTGGCCAAACGGGTAAAAAACCAGGATATTGATCTGCTGATTGTGGTCGGCATGTTCCTGACGGGGTTTGATGCACCCACACTGAACACCTTGTTTGTGGACAAAAATCTGCGTTACCACGGTTTGATGCAGGCCTATTCGCGCACCAACCGCATTTATGATGCCACCAAAACCTTTGGCAATATTGTCACCTTCCGCGACCTGGAAAACGCCACGGTGGATGCCATTACCCTGTTTGGCGATAAAAATACCAAAAACGTCGTACTGGAAAAAAGCTACAGGGAATACATGGAAGGCTTTACCGATGTCGTCACCGGCGAAGCGCGGCGAGGCTTTATGGATGTGGTGTCGGAACTTGAGCAACGGTTTCCCAAACCTGACGAGATTATCAAAGAGCAGGATAAAAAAGACTTCGCGAAACTCTTTGGTGAATATCTGCGTGTTGAAAACATACTGCAAAACTACGATGAATTCGCCAGCCTGAAAGCCCTGCAAAAGGTCGATCTGGATGATCCGGAGGCGGTAGAGGCATTCAAGGCCGAGCATTACCTGAATGATGAAGACCTGGCCACCCTGCAAACCATCCGCATTCCAGCCGAGCGAACCATTCAGGATTACCGCTCTACCTATAACGATATTCGCGACTGGCTGAGAAGGGAGAAGGCTGCAGAAAATGAAGACAAATCAACGATTGACTGGGATGATGTGGTATTTGAGATTGATCTGCTCAAGTCGCAAGAGATCAACCTGGACTATATACTCGAACTGATATTTGACCATAACAAGAAAAACAAGAGTAAAGCAGAGTTAATTGATGAGGTTCGTCGACTCATTCGCGCCAGCCTTGGTAACCGTGCCAAAGAAAGCCTCATCGTTGATTTTATTAATCAAACCAACCTGGATGAGATTACCGACAAGGCTGGCATCATCGACGAGTTTTTTAAATTTGCTCAAGCAGAGCAGAAGCGTGAAGCAGAAGCGTTAATCCGTTCGGAAGGGTTGAATGAAGAGGCTGCACGGCGTTATATCGCAGTATCGCTCAAACGCGAATACGCCAGTGAAAACGGCACCGAGCTCAATTCAACGCTGCCCAAAATGAGCCCGCTTAACCCGCAATACAAAACAAAAAAAGAACGTGTTTTTCAAAAAATAGCGGCTTTTGTTGAGAAGTTTAAAAGGGTGGGGGGTACTATTTGATTTCTCGGACGAGCTCCCAGGAGCTTGCCAGGCAGGGTGATGACCTCAAGGCTGTAGCGGGAATAGGTACGTGCCGTTACTTTGGGCATGGTTGCTTTCTTCTTTTGATCCTTTAGTAAACTATATAGCCTTAAATATGATCTATGTATGAACTATCCGTCTCTGGATGATTCAACAAGTAAGAAACGGGTCACTGTACCTGAAAACAGACCAGCACCTCAGTAAGATGTTACTCGTGGCAATGCCAATGTGCGCGTATCAACCACCTTCCCTGACGCTGGTGGCAACACGGGCGCTAATGCTTTCATTACTTGTTCGGCAGTGGATCGGTAGGCCGTCAGTTTACCGCCATAGAGTGTGATAAACCGCGCCTGTGCAGCGTCATTGCCCACAATCAGCGTATCCCGTGGGCGAGTGAAGGCCGTCCCTGTGCCTTGCGGGAGTACCCGCAGCCCGGCGAAAGCATTGACTACATCGCTGCGGTTGAATGCAGGACTAAAGTAATGATTATAAACACGCAATAAATAATCTATCTCGCTTTCACGGGGGGCGACACCGGCAGGATCACCGTGATACGGAGTTTCTGTCGTTCCCATCAGTAAATGGCCTTTCCAGGGCATCACGAAAACGGCCCGCTGGTCCTGGGGGGCTTCCAGATAAAAAATACCCGATTGCAGCATTGAAGAACGAGTTGGGGATGATATCGATGGCATAGGTGGCATAGGTGCGGGGAGTTCAATGTGTGTACCCTGCACCAGCTCTATAGCGGGCTGTGGCTGTATCCGGTGCTGCCCCACTATGCGCTTTACCACCTGCTCCACCCAGGGGCCCGCGGCATTAACAATCACGGAACAGCGTAATGTTTTTATCTCATGATGTGCATCCTGATAAGTCAGTGTACAACCCTGGCGGGTCATTTCAGCGCTTGCGAACCGGGCACCGTAACGAATCCTTGCTCCCATGGAAGTGGCAGAGTTTAAAACGGATTGTGTCAGGGCGGCATCATCTGTCTGTGCATCATAATATTGAAATACTGTTTTGAGACCGGCTCTTTTTAACCCCTGCAAGGATGCCCACTGTTTTTGAGCTACCCACCGAAAACCTGTGAAGCTGAACAGGGTATACAGACTGAGCCCTGCTGCAATTTTCAGGGCACTATAATGGCTTTGCTGGTAAACCGGAATATAAAAGGGAACAAGCCGTACCAGATGCGGTGCATTCTTCAGTAAACGGGCACGTTCCTGCAAACATTCTCTCACCAGGGAAAACTGACCTGTTTCCAGGTAGCGTAAACCACCATGAATCAGCTTGGACGATTTACTGGATGTGCCTTGTGCCGGTTTGTCGTACTGTTCCAGTACAATAACGCGATAGCCTGCTGCACTAGCCGCCTGAGCCACACCTGCACCCTGAATACCCGCTCCTATGACCACTACATCACTGTCTGTTTCTGCCATGACGGGAAGCCTCTTTAAGCATATTTTCAATATCACCGGTTTCTATATATTCAATACCGCGCTGGGCATATTGCAGTGCCTTCGCATAATCTTTGACATCATAGACCATCCATTGCCACTGCCCCTGCCCCTGCCAAAGGTTGCCACTACGGGGGATCTTGCGCTGGTTACAAATCAGCATATCCGGTTGTAACTGCTCTGCCTGCTGACGATAGTTCTGGCGGTATTTTTTGAGTACCCAGCCGACCTTCAAGCCCTGGGTTCGCGCCGCTTTTGCGTAACGAACAGCTTCCAGGTTAAAAGAAATCAAGGTACAACGGCTGGCACTGGTTTGCAGTTTTTCTAACAAGGCGTGCAAGGTACCGGATATCCCCCAGCGTGTCAGGCTTTCTGTCTTGATCTCGATAAAAGCGTGACTGTCAGGGTAGCGCAACAAGAGCGCCAGCACCTGCTCCAATAGCGGAACCGGTTGCGGGTAAAAACGCTCTCCAAAGCGAGCGGGCTGATGTACGCTGATCCTTTGCAATGCAGCTGTCGATGTAAGCAATACGGATTGCTTCAACCCTGCGGTACGCGCAAAACTGTCATCATGAATAACCACAAAATCCCGTTCATGATTCATTTGCAGGTCAAACTCGATGGCATCTGCTCCCTGTTGCAGGGCATTTTCCAGCGCCAGTAATGTGTTTTCAGGGTAGCGTGTCATATCTCCCCGGTGGGCAACCCAATGCAGCTCTGGAGGCATTACGATGCCTCCATAAGAGTGGCTAACTGCTGTCTAAAGGCTGTATAACGAGCCTGCAAGGGCGCATCAATGTATGGCTCAAAGCGCTGCGCCACTTTGACAGGCCAGGGCTGTGTCCCGGAAGATGCCAGCCAGGCAATACCGCGTGCGGTTGTTTCCTGATCCTGCAACTGCTGTACAGGTAATTGGCTCAGGTTTGCCATTTTCTGACAAAGACCCTCCAGTGCTGACAGGCCACCACTCAGTGTTAGCTGTGATAACGCCTGCTCGGCAACTATCACGCGCAGGTTGTCCTGTAGCAAAAAGAGAATACTTTCAATGATCGCCAGAGCCTGGCTTCGCACCGATAACCGCCCTCCCCTGAAATGAGGCTCAACCGGGTTTGACCACCAGGGGCTGCCCAGCCCGCCGACTGTATTGATAAAAAGGGGCAGTGTTACCGGTACCTCCTGCGCTTCTGCCAACCATTGCGGTAGCTGTGATCGCCAGTTTTTTTGGGGGGGTATTCCGGTTTTTTTTGGTACGGGGTGGCTCTTTTTTACCCGCTGATGGCTCTTTTTTACCCGCTGATGGCTCTCTTCCCGCTGATGGCTCTCTTCCCGCTGATGGCTCTCTTCCCGCTGATGGCTCTCTTCCAGATACTGATGAAACCAGTCCAGTGCATTTCCTGCGCCATTAATGGTTGCCTCCCGGCAGTACTGTGTTCGTTGATAGTCGGCATACACAATACTGGTTAGCAAGCGCCGGGAGCGTTTAAGAGAGGACAGTGGTCGCAGTATAAAAGCACCACTTCCCAGGTTGACCAGAGCCGTTCCGGTATCCAGACCACCACTGCCCAGTAACGCAGCATTTTGATCTCCACAAACGGCTGTTACGGGTATATCGGTATCCCGTAGTACTCCATAGTGGGCTTTCATGGGATAACACTCGGGCAGGGTATGACGAGGAATCCGGTAGGCTTGCAACAATTCTGCTGACCAGTCAAGAGTCATCAGATCCCACAACTGGGTACGTTGTGCCTGGCTGTAGTCAACCCGGTAGACGGGCTCACCTGCAACGGTTTGTAACATATGCAACAGCAAAAAACTGATCAGGGGCGCAAGATAAAGCGCCTCCAGGGGAGCTTTACTGACAACCGGATGCTGCTCCAGTAACCAGCGACATTTGCTGGCCGCATAATGTGGCGACAAGGGTAAACCGGACAACAACTGCACACGCTCTTCGCTCAGGGGAAGATGCTCCAGATACGCCTTGCCACGTGTATCCTGCCAGCTAATTGCCTGGCTTAAGGGTTCGCCCCGATGTGTACACGCCACAATCGTGGAGCGTTGACAGGCAATCCCACAACTGACAACCCGCTCCCTAACAGATACCGGCAGCCCTGCCAGTAACTGATTTTTTACCGTGATAACCGATTGCAAAATCTCCATTGGATCCTGCTCTATATGCCCCTTTGCCTGGCGTTTAAGGATGACAGGCTGGAGTTGACGGCAGTATTCACTACCATCCTCATCATACAAAATGGCACGGCTGGCATGGGTACCCTGATCAATAGCAAGATGATAATTCATTCACTATGAGCATAGACTATTATCCTGGCATTCTCAGTTGAACAGGCTCAGAGTGTCAAATTGTTGCCCTGACAGCAGGAATGCCTTCCAATACGTGATAGTTAGCCGGTGAGTCCTGAGCTATGCTACCATCAGTATCAGAGCGCACTTCATACAGGGAATGGGGAGTCCATACACCCATCCCGGCAAGACAGTCCAGATCAGACGGAGCAAAGATTATTATGAAACAAAAGGGAAATACATTACTCATTGGGTTTATTGGATTATTGCTTGTTTCTTTGCAGGCAAGTGCCAGCCCGTTGGGTAACTGGGGAGGATCAAAAAACTGGGGAGGCAATAGCTGGGGAGGCTGTAACGACTGGCCAGAATGGACCCCGATGTACTGGATGGAAAAAATGTTCGGCAATGATGAAGATTGCGATGCCTTGCGCTATCAACGCCCCTACACTCCTTATGGATCATCCATGGGAGCTTATCAAACCCCTTACGCACGCTCCCCTTACTCTGCTTATCAGGGTCAGATTCCTTATCAGGGGTATGGCCAGAGCTATAACCCCTATACCGGTTATACCGGCAGATATGGCCGTACCTATGCCAGACCTTATGGTTATAGCAACCCCTATGCAACATCGCTATATGGCAGGGGCTATCGTTACAACCCCTACAGCCTCTATGCCAGAAATGCATTGCAGAATCGCTATAGACAACAAGGGCTTTCAGGCTTCGGTAGTCATCTCTCGCCTTTTGCGGGTCGATCAGGCACTTTTCCCGGTATGCGAGGTTTTGGATCTGGCCTAAACGGTTTTAACCCTTTGGGTGGAGGCACCAGCTTCCCCGGTATGGGGTCAGGGATGGGCGGCATGAGCCCAATGGGGTTTGGCTCTCCCATGAGCCCGATGAGCCCGATGAGCTCAATGAGTCCGATGGGCGGGGGGTTTGGTTCACCCTTTAGTTCAGGAATGAACCCTATGGGAGGTGGTTTCAGCTCGCCCTTCAGTTCAGGAATGACCCCCTTCTCAGGCGGTATGCGGTCACCGTTTTCTTTTTAGCCCAAAAATTTCATGAATATGCTCTAATATCGCGCAGGATATTGGTTTCACAAGGGAATTTCTAAAGGAATCCCGTATCAGTGATGACGGGTGACTGAAGAAATATCCCTTGTGGAATCAATAGACAAGCGAGATGGAGCATCAGTTGTGAATTTTCCGGGTTAGGCATCTGTACCGTAACCGGTCATACCCACGGTGTTGTAACCAGAGTCAACATAGGTGATTTCTCCGGTAATGCCACTGGCAAGGTCTGAACACAGAAAGGCTGCCGCATTACCGACTTCTTCAATAGTGACATTACGACGCAAAGGTGCATTGTCAGCGACATGATCCAGCATCTTGCGAAAATCACCAATCCCTGCTGCTGCCAGTGTACGAATAGGCCCGGCTGAAATTGCATTGACCCGGATACCCTGTGGCCCCAGATCTGAAGCCATCAAACGTACAGCAGCTTCCAGGCTGGCTTTGGCCATTCCCATCACATTGTAGTTCGGAATCGCTGCCACAGCACCCAGATAACTTAGCGTAAGCAATGCCGCCTGGGGGTTAAGCAAAGGACGGCAGTAACGCGCCAGGGCAAGAAAGCTGTAGGAACTAATGTCATGTGCAATCATGGAGCCTTCACGGGTTGTATTATCCACAATACTGCCTTGCAGCTCTTCCTTGGGGGCAAATGCTGCGGCGTGAATCACAATATCCAGAGTCTCCCAGCTCTCTTTCAGGCTATTGATAGCTGCTTCTATATCAGCATCACTGGCAAGATCACAGGGAATCACGATACTGGAATCCAGTTCGGCTGAAATCTTGTCCACCCGTTTTTTTAATTTTTCATTCTGATAGGTAAAAGCCAGTTCTGCTCCCTGCTCGTGCATGGCTTTTGCAATGCCATAGGCAATGGAACGGTTGCTCGCGATACCAACAATTAATGCCCGCTTACCTGCTAGAAATCCCATGGTAATACCTTCTCCTCATTCCTGATACATGATGATGGCGTGTTTTCAGGTGAAGCCCGGCAAGCCAAACATGGTTGAGCCGGTTCGCTACTAAACACTGCCTCAAAAAAGGGGGGATCATAGCACATCTACAGGGATTTATTGGCAATATGTAACTGGTTCAGCAGGCCATGAACCAGAGGCCATACCAATAAACTACTCAGAAGCGGAAACCAGTACGACCAGTCTGCTGGCTTGTCCTGGGTAATTCCCAGAATCCACAGGTTTACCAGCAAATAGGTTCCAATGCAGATGAAAACCAGAAAGAAATGCTGGGACAGGGTTTTGGGGGTAATCCGTTCACTCATGCGAATGGCGATAAAGTGGAGAATGACAAAACCCAGTGCATGCTGCCCCAGTGTGGCTCCCCACAGGGCATCCAGCAACAACCCGGCGATAAAAGCGTGTAGATAGCTGCTCTCCCTGGGAAACAGAATCGCCCAGTGCACCAGCACCAGCGCAACCCACTCAGGTCGCCAGAACTGGAGCGTGTGCGGAATATGCACAATACTCAAAATCAACGCCACCAGTAACGATAGCGATATAGCACCCGAAAAACGCAGTGTATACTGTTCCAAAATTAATCGCTCCGGCGCATTAGCGTTTGTATGGTATCAACAGGATACACTCTCACAGGGGGCGCGGCACAGTTTTCAAAGAAGATAGTACTCATAAAAAAATTTTAGCGTCACAGTTTGTGTTCTATGTGTGGCAGGCGTGAAAGGAGGCGCTATTCCTCTCCGGCAGTGCGGCTTTTTTGCCAGATGAGCAGTAACTCTCTGGTACGCCTGAAGTCTGTCACGGTTGTGGCGGTGACCGTTGTCATGGAATCCGCGGGATTATAGTGCTTTTCCTGTACCACTGCGACCGGAAAGTCAGGTGGAAAAAGCAACCCCAGCCCGGAACTCACATAAAGGTCACCAATATTAACATCTTCAAGGTTTTCTATATGCTCCAGATTCACAATGTTTTCCTTGCCAACGCCCATAGCAAGTGCTTTTTCATGCGTGCGCGCATTACGTACCGGAATAGTGTGTTTGGGGTCAGAAAGCTGCATCACTATTGATGAGTGGGGCGCTGTTTCAATCACCTGCCCGTAAATACTGTTGCCAGACAGAGCAATCTGCCCCTCGAAGACCTGATCCTTACTACCCTTGTTAATGGTGACTGTCTGATGAAAGCGGTCACTATCAACCGTCAGTATTTCAGCCAGCAAGTAGGCATCATCATACCGCTCCGCCGTCTCCAGCATTTCCCGAAAGCGCTGGTTTTGTGCGGCGATGGAGCGATACTTCTGGTCTCTGGCCGAATAGATAGTGACCAGACGGCGTAGTTTTTCATTTTCGTTGCTGAGTTTCTCATGCGAAGTAAAAAAACGTAGCAAGGTATGAGTCGTATTATAGGGGAGATCCACCAGTACTTTCAGCGGATAGACTGTAATATTGAGCGCGGTTCGTACAGCCGGAACGGCATGGCGGTAATCTGCGCTGATCAGCAGCAAGGAAGCAAACACAAAACTGAG
The DNA here is from genome assembly GCA_015490895.1 of Thiotrichaceae bacterium. GTDB lineage: Bacteria > Pseudomonadota > Gammaproteobacteria > Thiotrichales > Thiotrichaceae > HyVt-477. The sequence goes on from WFWY01000044.1 coordinate 12,817, forward strand.
AAAATGAAGTGTTTTCGTCTGTGAGGAATCCTTTAGTTGCATGATGTAGAGTCAGCTGGACAGAGCTCAATCGCTGGCAAGAAACTCCAGGGAGCCAGTATCCATCATTTCTAGAATACGGCCACCACCACGGGCAACACAGGTAAGGGGATCATCTGCTACAATCACCGGGATGCCTGTTTCTTCCATCAGCAACCTGTCAAAATCCCTGATCAACGCACCGCCTCCGGTCAGGACGATACCCCGATCCGCGACATCTGCACCAAGTTCTGGTGGTGTCTGTTCCAGTGCCATTTTGACTGCACTGACAATACCAAATAGAGGTTCTTGCAGCGCTTCCAGAATTTCATTACTGGTCAACGTAAAGCCACGCGGCACCCCTTCTGACAGGTTGCGCCCCTTGACCTCAATCTCCATCAGATCTTTACCCGGATAAGCGGTACCAATTTCCCACTTGATACGCTCTGCGGTCGCCTCACCAATGAGCATGCCGTAATTGCGACGAACGTAGCTAATAATCGCCTCATCCATGCGGTCACCACCAATACGTACGGAGGATGAATACACGATGCCACGCAGGGACATCACTGCCACTTCCGAAGTACCACCACCGATATCCAGTACCATGGAGCCAGTTGCTTCTTCAATCGGGATATCAGCACCGATGGCAGCCGCCATGGGCTCTTCAATCAAAAATACCTTGCGTGCGCCGGCACTCATGGCCGAATCCTTGATCGCGCGACGCTCAACCTGGGTAGCTCCGCAGGGAACACAAATCACAACACGGGGGCTGGGACGAAAGATGCGCCCGGTATCTACCTTACGCATGAAGTGCTGTAGCATTTTCTCGGTATAAGTAAAATCGGCAATCACACCATCTTTCATGGGACGGATAGCGGTGATGTTATCGGGCGTCCTGCCCAGCATCTTTTTTGCTTCCATGCCCACGGCTTCTACCGATTTATTCGTACCAGAACCCCGGTCATGACGAATGGCAACAACCGATGGCTCATTCAGTACAATGCCTTTTCCACGCATGTAAATCAATGTGTTAGCGGTACCTAGATCAATCGAAATATCATTCGAAAACATACCGGAGATGGCTTTAAACATAGGTGTTGATCCAATTCATTAAGATTCAAGGAGTTATGCGGTGGATTGCACGTTGTAGTGTAGAAACCCTTGATAATTCATTATGTGCAATTTTTAACTTGCGTAATGTACCAATCTATAGCGCAATGAGCAAGACTCAAAAGCGTAACTATGATAAGTTGTGCGCCTGTTTTTACCCAGTGGAGAAAAAGATATGTCACTGACCGCAGAGGAAGTCAGAAAGATTGCACATCTGGCGCGATTATCCATACAGGAAGAAAAGGTTCAAACCTATGCGGATAACCTGTCGGGAATACTGGATCTGGTAGCACAGATGGAGACCGTTAATACCGATGACGTAGCACCTATGGCTCACCCACAGGAAGTAACCCAGCGACTGCGTGAAGATGTCGTCACAGAAACCAGTCAACGTGAAAAGTTCCAGCAAATTGCACCTGCCACCGAAGCCGGTTTATATCTGGTGCCCAAGGTTATTGAGTAGGTAATCAAGTTATGCATAACAAATCCCTGGCTGAACTATCAGCATCCTTGCAATCTGGGGAAATCTCCAGTGTTGAGCTGACACAGCACTTTCTGGAGCGAATCAAACGTCATGATTCCGCTCTCAACAGTTTTGTAACCGTCACTGAAGAACAGGCCCTGAGCGCTGCCCGTCAGGCTGACCAGCTCATTGCTACCGGTCAGGCCGGTCAGTTAACGGGTATTCCCATTGCCCAGAAAGATATTTTTTGCACCGAGGGAATCCGCACTGCCTGTGGCTCCAAAATGCTGGATAACTTTATTTCCCCCTATAGTGCTACAGTGGTCGAAAAGCTGGATACCGCCGGTATGCCCCTGCTGGGTAAGTTAAATATGGATGAATTTGCCATGGGCTCATCCAATGAGACCAGTTTTTATGGCCCGGTTAAAAACCCCTGGGATCTGGAACGGGTACCGGGCGGATCCTCTGGTGGCAGTGCTGCCGCTGTTGCAGCCCGCCTGGCTCCGATTGCTACCGGTACCGATACCGGCGGTTCTATCCGTCAGCCCGCCTCGCTATGTGGCTTGACCGGCATCAAACCCACCTATGGTCGGGTATCTCGCTGGGGTATGATTGCCTTTGCCTCCAGCCTGGATCAGGCCGGTGTACTGGGGCACTCAGCAGCAGACTGCGCCCTGGTACTGGGTGCAATGGCTGGTTTTGATGCAAAGGATTCAACCAGCATCGACCGGGAAACTCCCGATTATAGTGCAAGCCTGTCTACACCACTTGAGGGACTGAAAATCGGTCTGCCCAAAGAGTATTTTGACGAAGGTCTGGATAGCGGCGTCGGCAAGGTCGTTGATACGGCGATTGAACGCTACAGGACACTTGGCGCTGAAGTGATTGAGATCAGCCTGCCTAATACACATCTGGCAGTACCTGCTTACTATGTGATCGCACCTGCAGAATGCTCATCCAACCTGTCACGTTTTGACGGAGTGCGTTATGGCTATCGCTGTAAAGACCCCAAAGATCTCACCGATATGTATGAGCGCTCACGTGGAGAAGCCTTCGGTGCTGAAGTAAAAAACCGTATTATGATTGGCACCTACGCCCTGTCTGCGGGGTATTACGATGCCTACTACCTGAAGGCACAAAAAGTACGACGACTCATTTCGGATGACTTTAAACGTGCCTTCGAGCAAGTCGATGTCATTATGGGCCCCACCTCACCGGTCACGGCTTTTAAAATTGGTGAGAAAGCAGATGACCCCATTTCCATGTACCTTTCCGATATTTACACGATTGCGGTTAACCTTGCCGGTTTACCGGGAATGTCTATTCCCGCAGGCCTGGTAGAAGGTCTGCCTGCAGGTCTGCAACTGATTGGTAATGCCTTTGAAGAAGGGAAACTACTGAATATCGCGCACCAGTTCCAGCAGGTAACCGACTGGCATCTGCAATCACCCGCCGCGTTTGCTTAACAGGAGGACAGGATAATGGCATGGGAAACAGTAATCGGTCTTGAAATTCACGCGCAACTGGCGACACGCTCCAAAATCTTCTCAGGTGCTTCGACCGCCTATGGTGCAGCCCCCAATACACAGGCCTGTGCGGTTGACCTGGCATTGCCGGGCGTGCTGCCCGTCCTGAACCGGGAGGCGGTTCGCATGGCCGTCAAGTTTGGCCTGGCGCTGGATGCCGATATTCCCCAGCGTTCCGTCTTTGCCCGAAAAAACTATTTTTATCCGGACTTGCCACAAGGCTACCAGATTAGTCAGTTTGACCAGCCAATCGTCGCCAGAGGGCATCTGGACATTACCCTTGAGAATGGAGAAACCAGACAGATTGGCGTCACCCGCGCTCATCTGGAACAGGATGCCGGTAAATCCCTGCATGAAGACTTCCATGGGCTGACCGGTATTGATCTGAACCGGGCCGGTACTCCCTTGCTGGAAATTGTTTCCGAGCCAGAATTGCGGAGTGCAAAAGAAGCCGTTGCCTATATGAAAAAAATGCATGCTCTGGTGCAATATCTGGAAATCTGTGATGGTAATATGGCTGAAGGCTCCTTCCGCTGTGATGCCAATGTATCAGTACGCCCCGTGGGACAGGTTGAGTTTGGCACACGTGCTGAAATCAAGAATCTGAACTCTTTCCGGTTTATTGAACGCGCTATCAATTATGAAGTTGAGCGACAAATTGACCTGATTGAAGCCGGTGGCGAAGTCGTACAGGAAACCCGGCTTTATGACCCGGACAAGGGTGAGACCCGTTCCATGCGTAGCAAGGAAGAAGCTAATGATTATCGCTACTTCCCCTGCCCGGACTTGTTGCCTGTCGAAATCAGCACCGCCCTGCTTGATGAAGTGCGCCAGACCTTGCCCGAGCTTCCCGACGAGAAAAAACAGCGCTTTATGGCAGAATTTTCCCTGTCAGAAAAGGATGCCACCGAGCTAAGCGCCAATCGTGAGATTGCCGAGTATTTTGAAGTGGTCGCACAGGGGTGTGGGGAAGCAAAAATGGCAGCCAACTGGGTCATGGGTGAGCTCTCTGCACACCTGAACAAGGCAGATATCCCGATTGCTGAATGTCCGGTCTCGGCTAAAACGCTGACGGTACTCATCCAGCGTATTACCGACAAAACCATTTCCGGAAAAATCGCCAAGGATGTCTTTGTCGAACTCTGGTCAGGTGAAAGCGACGTCGATGCCATTATTGACAGCAAGGGGCTCAAACAAATAACCGACAGCAGCGCTATCGAAGCCATGATTGCTGAGGTGCTGGAAAACAATCCCTCCCAGGTAGAGCAGTTCCGGGCAGGCAAGGAAAAACTAATGGGCTTTTTTGTCGGCCAGGTAATGAAAGCATCCAAAGGCAAGGCAAACCCCGGGCAGGTCAATGAAATCCTTAGAAGACTGTTAAACAGTTAATAGCTTTGCCATGAAAGTGCTCATTGTTTACGCGCATCCCAATCCGCAAAGCTTTAACCATGCCATGCTGGAAGCCTTGCAGCATGGGCTGCACAAGGCTGGACACCAGATCCGGATAAAAGACCTGTATGATGAAAACTTTGACCCGGTATTACGTGCCTCTGATCTTGAGCGTTTACAGTCAGGAGAAGTCCCCGAACATATCAAGGTAGAACAGGATGTCTTACTATGGGCAGACAGCCTGATCTTCCTTTATCCGCTCTGGTGGTTTGACCGGCCAGCTATTTTAAAGGGCTGGTTTGATGTTGTTTTTACCAATCAGGTAGCCTTTGCTTTTAATGACCAGGGCGTACAGGGCTTGTTACCGCACGAAAAAGCCGTGGTAATCATAACGGCAGGGGGCTCAGAAGATTACTTTAAACATACCGATGCCATGCCGTTAATTCACCGCCCGGTTACTGATGGTACGCTGGGTTTTTGCGGTATAAAAGATGTACAGCACAAGATTTATTTTGATGTGCCCAGCCTGAGTAATGATGAGCGGCAGGCCATTTTGGATGATATCAGACAGCTTGGGCAAACCTTCTAGTGATCATGTTGAGCTACCAGCGAGTTAACGGAAACCACCCGGAAAACACCATCCCGCTCATTTTCCTGCATGGCTTGCTGGGTGAACGACAAAACTGGAACACTCAGGCTAAATATTTCTCCCGTCACGCTCCTGTTATCACTGTTGATTTACGCAATCACGGTGACTCCCCACATGTTAAAGGTATGAGTTACCGGCAAATGGCCGAAGACCTGCTGGCATTGTGCCAGCATTTATCCCTGCCCCGAATTGACCTGTGCGGACACTCCATGGGTGGAAAAGTCGCCATGTATCTGGCCTTGCACCATGCGGAACGTATCCGCAAGCTGGTCATTGTGGATATTGCACCCGTCAACTACCCGCTTTGGCATCAAGCACTTTTGCAGGCACTACTGGCATTGCCGGTTGAACGGATGAAAACACGCCGGGAGGCAGACACCTTACTGGCCGAAACTGTGGATGATGTTTTTGAGCGTGCCTTTCTGCTGAAGAATCTGGTGCGTACCGAATCCGGTTTTCGATGGCAATGTAACCTTCCGGAAATTGCCCGACACTATGTGAAAATTGCACATTTTCCCGCAACGGAACGCGACTTCTCCAACTCCGCCCTGTTTATCAGGGGGGCAGACTCCCCTTATATCAGCGCGAAAGATGAGCCGGTGATTAATCGCTACTTCCCCCGAGCAACTATCCAGACTATCGACAAGGCCGGGCATTTGCCCCATATTCAACAAGCCACCCTGTTTGCCAGACAGCTTGAAACCTTTCTACTAAAAGACAACCACCTCAACCACCCGGAAGGATAGTTTGACTTTTCTGCCAGGAAAGCCGTTAATCTCTCATTTGCCTGACCGATAATACTGATCATACTGTTATGAAAATTGCTTTCCTTATCGCTTACATGAAATCCGGTGGCGCAGAACGTGCTGTTTCCAACCTGTCCCTTGCTATGCAAGAAGAGCATGATGTCTCTGTCATTGTCTTTGATGCAAGCGATGTCGGTTACCCCTACGGTGGCACGCTGATTGACCTGGATGTCCCTTCCAGCTCTTCAGCACCAGGCAAGATATATAACATTTTCAAACGCGCTTACAGGCTCAGAAAGCTGTATAAAGAACAGCAGTTCGATGGTATTTTTACCTTCATGGAAGGCCCTGGCTTTCCCAGCGTAATGGCCAGCAGGGAAACAGTGGTTTCAGTTCATGATAACCCCCGCTCACTCCCCGGCATCTACCAGCCCTTTTACCCTTACCTCTATCCAAAAGCCAAAAAAATTGTCGCCTGCGCCAAAGCTATTGAAGAAAAACTCATCGCACAATACGGGTTCACCAATACCACAACCATTTATAACTCTGTCAACATAGAACACGCCATACAACGCTCTTCTGATCCGATTGAAGAGACGCGCCCCTTTTTGCTATCGGTAGGCCGGCTGGCACCCCAAAAAGGTTTTGACTACCTGATAGAAGCTTTTGCAGCCACTCAGGCAAAGAACGAGATTGATTTGCTGATCTGTGGAGAAGGAGATGACCGGGAAGCCCTGCAAGACCTGATTGATCAAAAAGGCTTAACCGGCAAGGTTATCCTGAAAGGTAATGTTGAAAACCCGTTTGCCTATTACGCCAAGGCCGAATTTTTTGTACTGTCCAGCCGCCACGAAGGTTTTCCCAATATACTCATCGAGGCACTGGCCTGCGAATGCCCCTGTGTTTCATTTGATTGTGAGACAGGGCCCAATGAAATCATCAGGCCCGGCGAAAATGGTCTGCTGGTTGATGCTGAAAATGTGTCGGCACTGGCCAAAGCCATTGACCAGCTCCATGCAGACCGGTCACTACAAGACCTGTTTAAGAAAAATGCCCGGCGCTCGGTGGAACACCTGACGCCCCGAGCCATTGCAAAAGAATGGCTAAAGTTAATTTAAGGAGCCTCAGATCAAGTCCCAATCGTTTTCCTGAGGCTGAAATATCGCCATTTTTTCGCTATAAAAGTGACCAATAGAATGACTATTGCTAACTTTTCTATCAAAAAACTGGCGAATTTCTCGATTGACAGGATTGCCCAGTACTCACAAGAAAGACAGGAAATACATTAACATTAACACTAACGCTGCACACTCCTGCAACAACCGCTCACCTGGCGATTACCCGCTATCGTTGCATCAATCACAAAAGGATATTTAATATTCGTGATACCGTCCGTACATGCATTCGTTTTAGTCAGTGTGGCACGTACAGCATTGCGCCCACGACCACCATTGACAACCATCTTGTTGCTTTGTTTAATCCACTTCCGATAATACACGGGGGTATTAAATGGCTTGCCATCACGCAGATCAACATCCATTCTTTTACCCGTGAAATCCATACTCACACTCCAGAAAGGTGCATTGCCACCACATTCCATGATCACTTTACTGTTGCGGGTCACTGTTGCTTTCTTCGCGACACGGGCTGCCGGAGCGCTGCGCGCCACATTTCTTGATTTACCCTGTACCTGCAAGCGGTGATTACGGCGCTGTAACGCTTTTTTTGTGCTAACAGAGTCGTATTTGAGGTATTGGGTATTCACCCAGCCTGAAACACCGTTCCAGTGAATTTGCTGCCAGTTGACATTACCTTTTTTTATCGGTTGCCGGCTACTGGCAACCCACTTTGCATTGTGTGGTAGTGCTAACACAACACGCGACTTCGGACTCGGCCATGCCCGCACATTTAAAGAGTCCCCTGCTTTTACACCCGTCACTTCATAGACTTTGAGTAAAGGAGCAGAAAACGCGAGCGATGAAAAAACCAAACCGCCAATAAGCAAAAGACGGGTCAGGAAACGATGTTTGATGGAGGTAGCTTTCATGATGAGACTCCTTGTTTTGACAACGACTTCATATTCATGGATACAAGTCAAAAGTCGCGATTAATAGTTACAGAACAGAGACACGACTGATCCGTATTGCGAAAGAACTTTCACACCGGGCAGTTACTGGTCTTTTTTACCAAACAATATTACTTATTAACGATAAGCATTTGTTTTACGTATTGTAGAATATTGCTGGGCTTAATCAAGACTCTTGTTCAATTTACCCTGAATCTTTCAACGCAGTTAAGGAGCCTCTGATTAAGTCCGGTCGAATTTCCTGTGAGATGAAATTCGTCAGTTTTTTGATAGAAAAGTTAGTAATAGTCATTCTATTGGTCACTTTTATAGCGAAAAAATGGCGATATTTCAGCCTCAGGAAAACGACTGGGACTTGATCAGAGTCTCCTTAACAGGCTGTTTCATCCAGCACCCAGTCCCCCGACTTGCCACCTCGCTTTTCCATTAAACGCACCTGATCAATAACCATCATTTTATCAATGGCCTTGCACATATCATAAATCGTCAACAAGGCAATCTGAACCGCCATTAATGCCTCCATTTCAACACCTGTCACATGCTGGGTTTCTGTGGTCACGGTACATAGTACCGAGGAATGCTGCTCATCTGGCTGCAAATCAATGTCGACCCGGGTTAAAGGCAAAGGATGACACAAGGGTATCAGCTGTGCGGTCTGTTTGGCCGCCATGATCCCGGCAATCCTGGCTATACCCAATACATCACCTTTTTGGTGTGTACCCTGTAAAATAGCAATCAGTGTTTGTGGCTGCATATGGATAGACCCAGAGGCAACCGCAACCCGGTGTGTCACCTTTTTGTGCCCTACATCCACCATATGAGCCTCACCAGCCTGATTAAAATGCGTTAATCTGGACATAAACAAAATACCACCGGAGAATTCAACAAATTGAGCAGACATTGTACCGCAGTCTCTCTACAGGAACAGCACTCCCTGCATCATTATTATCCCTTCCTGTTTTTTGTACCCGCATCGTGCCTGCGCCAATACACCCCCCGATACAACCAGCAACGATATAACCAACAACGACTCCACCCAATAGTCGTACAGAAAAAACCAGGAATCTGTTTTTTGTTGTCAAGCTGAAGATGACCATGCTAGATTCCGAAATATTGATCCAATGAATCTATAAAAATTATAAATAAGGCCATGTCTATGAAAGTATCCGATTGCTTTGCATCCCCTATTGCAAAGTATATCCGTTTAGGGATATTCACTGTATTGACGTCACTCTCCACCAGCGTCTACTCCTCTTCGAGCTGGTCGATGGTCTATGTCTATGAAAAACCGGACGGAGGGCACTTAATGACCAGCTCCCGTCTGAAAAAATCAGCCTATCGACTGATTAAAACCTATAAAACCCGCAAGGCAATATCCAAAAAATCGAATCGGGTTAAGCCTGTACATTCGTTGTGTAACAAAAAAAGAATGCGTGTCCGTGCTGAGAAGTACCGGCGTTCTATTGAAATTTATTCCCGCATTTATAACGTGGATGAATCACTGGTACATTCCATTATAAAAAACGAATCCTGTTACCAGGTCAACGCGAAATCTCCCGTCGGCGCCATTGGCCTGATGCAACTCATGCCCGGTACCGCAAAAGACATGCTCATCAGCAATCCCTGGGATCCTGAACAAAACATCCAGGGAGGAGTACGCTATATTGCCGAGATGATAAAAACTTTTAACGGGGATCTACGCCTGGCCATTGCAGCCTACAATGCTGGCCCCGGAAATGTTCGCAAATATAAGGGTATTCCACCTTTTCGTGAAACTCGCACTTATGTCAAACGGGTAATGAGAGACTATCAACGCCTGACGGCTCAATATGCCAGTATCATTCAATAATCCCTGCGGAAAATGACAACCACCAAACCCGCCTAATGCCTTCAACGTAGTATGTGAAATACCTCGAACTATTTTTACATAGCAGGCAATGTGCACTGATTATATCTTGTCTGAAATGGTGCTTTCGGGTATGGTTAGCGCCATCAAATCCATTTGATAATTTTGATTCAGGAGACAAACATGGACTTTAATGAAGAACTAGATGCACGTGGCTTAAACTGTCCTTTACCCATTTTACGCTGCAAGAAAGCAATGAATGGTATGGCTGCAGGGGATGTCTTGAAAATCGTTGCGACCGATCCAGGTTCCGTAAAAGATTTTGAAGCTTTTTGTAAGCAGACGGGCAATGAACTGCTGGAAACTGCTGAAGAAGGTGGTGAATTCACTTTTTACATCAAGAAAAGCTAACTCTTTTCTCATCCGTGCATCTGCATGAGATTGAAAAAGGCACCTTCGGGTGCCTTTTTTATGATGAGCCTGGTCACTAAGGACTTCAAAATGATGGACATCCGCAGAATGGATGTGCAACTGCCATAAGAGCGTAAGCTGAATAGTGACATAAAATGTAGACAATATGCTGAAATGAAAAGGGACGACCAACAAATCAAACAGTGGCTGGCAACACGCAAACAGCAACACCTGTATCGCTCCACCCATCTGCTCTCTACACCACAACAGCCCCGTATGACAGTTGATGGCAAACCAACCCTGTCCTTTTGCAGCAACGACTACCTGGGGCTGGCTAATCATCCACAGATAATTACTGCATTGACTACTGCGGCACAACGATATGGTGTTGGTGCAGGCGCCTCCCACCTGGTAAACGGGCATTCACTGGAGCATCAAAAACTGGAACAAGCCCTTGCCGAGTTCACTGGGCGCGAAGCAGCCTTATTATTTTCAACAGGTTATATGGCCAATATCGGTGCAGTAACGACACTGATGGCAAGAAATGACAGTATCTTTGAAGACAGGTTAAATCACGCCTCCCTGCTGGATGCCGGTCTGTTATCCGGTGCCCGACTCATTCGCTATCGACATAATGACATGGACAACCTGTCACAAAAGCTGCGCCGAGATACAGCAACTAACCGGATGTTACTCAGTGACGGCGTCTTTAGTATGGATGGTGATATCGCTTCCATTCCCGAACTGGTATCACTTAGCCAGCAATACCAGGCCTGGTTAATGATTGATGACGCCCATGGCTTCGGCGTGCTTGGTAAACAGGGTGGCGGCGTACTTGAAACCACTGGATCCAGTCAGCAGGATGTTCCATTACTTATGGCCACTCTGGGGAAAGCAGTGGGTGTTTCTGGTGCTTTTATCGCCGGGAGCCATGACCATATCGAACTGCTCAAGCAACTGGCCAGAACCTGGATCTACACCACCGCCATGCCTCCCGCAGTTGCCGCAGCCTGTCGTCAAAGCCTGACGCTGATACGCCAGGAAAGCTGGCGCCGGGAAAAACTGGCAGCACTCATTCAGCAATTCAAAGAAGGCGCCAAAGTGAAAGGCCTTCCCCTGTTACCTTCTGAAACCCCCATCCAGCCTGTCTTAATCAAGAATAACCAGGCAGCGCTTGCCATCAGCCATGATCTGTTTGAACAAGGGATTATGGTAACCGCCATCCGCCCCCCCACGGTACCAACACATACTGCCCGGCTGCGAATCACCTTGTCAGCAAGCCATAGTCAGAAAGATATTGAGAAGCTTCTGGAAGCACTTGGGTATTGTCTGGATAAAAGCCCCCTGCCAGAATAAAAAGGAGCGGGCACAAGGCCCGCCCAATGTTGCGAGGGAGAATGTCGCCCTGACTATCTGTTCATTAGAGAACGCTAATCAAGACTTATGCCCCTGAGTCGGAGACTTCTCAAGACAGGTTCATATTTTCTTCAAACAAAAGTATTGTGGGAATATGTACTATGCTCAAGGTAGCTTTAAGGAGCCTCTGATCAAGTCATGAGCGGTTTTCTCAAAACCAGGAGTCTCAAAGTAGCTTTTAAAAAAGATGATCATGACAGAAGGGTAAACATAAAAACAAGCCGATGAAACAGCGCACACATACCTGGCTCGCCATTCGGGCGATTGCACTCCTTGAGGACAGTGGCACAGCGCCTAACCTGGTCAAGTTGCTCAAGCCCTGCGCCAGGGTCACTGCTATTGGCTCATGGATTCCCGATCTTGCAGACTCAAAGAAAGGCTCCGGGGATATTGATTTTCACATTTTTAAAATGAAACCTTACAGCGGGAACCTTAAACAGCGCTTTATTACGGATAAAGACACACTTTTCAAACAGGTCGGTACTCACCGTCAGGTCATCAGGTTTATTGAAAAATGGGGCTCAGCGCTTGATCAGCAATGGTGGAATACTCCATACAAGGCCAAACCCAAACCGGGGCAACATCTGGCCAACCGCTCAATGGCACTGACAACAACGATAGCGGATCAACTGATTCTGGGTGACAGGAATGTAGCACAGCTCGTCCCCGGAAAAATTGGCTTTGCTTTGAATCTGGATGTTGATGCACGTACCCGAAAGGAAGAAGTAGCCACCTACTTTTTTATGCTAAGTCACTTTGTAGCAGACTCATGTCAACCCTGTCACTGCGATGCACGAGTCGCTTTCGCCTACAATAACGGCCTGCATAAACAAATGGAAGCACACTGGAACAGAATCATAGGCACCTACTTTGATAAGAAAAAACTTTTTAAAAACACCGACTCGGCAAATACGATTTTAAAAAAAGCACGCCAGATTGACAAAAAATTTGATCTTGCTTTCACCAACAAGATACCCCGTCTAAAAAAGAACGTCGATGCATGGCTGGAAATTGTCAGTGTTTGCCGAGCTTCCTTTGTAGTAGCAAACATACTTGTCCCACCCAGCATCATCCCCTATGGCAGCCGGTCTCATACCCGCTTCGACAAGGTTTTCAGGGATAATAAAGATCCCCGGTTTCTCAAAGACTGTGATGCAATGATCATGCATGATGCTGTATTAAGTATCGCTATTATCTGGAAGAGTATCTGGGACAAATTTGAAGTGGCTCAAACCGAATAACAAGGGTTTATTCCCTGCCAACCTGAAACAACTCTCTACCCGGGCTTTCTACAGAAAACGCCTGGTGTCTCTTGTACCGGATCGATTTGAACCTGGATTGAAAAACAAAAAACAACTACGAGTTTTAGCTATGCCCAGAACGATAGGAAAAGTTGCCACAGAACTTAATATCCATGTAGAAACCATTCGTTTCTATGAACGACGTGGCTTGATCAAACAACCCGAAAAACCTCAAAATGGGTACCGTGATTACCCCGAATACACTGTACAGCGTATTCGTTTTATCCGACGATGCCAGGGACTTGGGTTTACACTGGATGAAATCAGGAGCCTATTAAGCCTGGACGACAAACCCTGCCCGCAAGTACAAAACCTGGCAGTGAATAAATTAACTACCGTGAAAGAAAAAATAACCGATCTGCAACGTCTGGAACAAGCGCTGCACCAGTTAGTCATACAATGCCGGGATAATCAGGATGAGGCGCATTGTCCTATTATTGATACCTTGCAGGCACCCGTACAAGACCCGTAAATAACCTGACTGACAAGTGTCTAAAAACTCCAGGTAACTACTCGGCGTCATCCGTCACTGTCCATATTCCCCGCTATTTTTATTCAACCTGGAACCCTCGGCTAACCACTTCAAGCCATTACTAACCAACTGATAAAAAAGTAAGTAAAAATATCAACCTTCACTCCAAGAGAAGCCGCTACAGCCTATAAAACATTCCTTTTAGGCTGGTTGACTAAATATTTCCCTTGACTCCGTATATAGGTACAGCCATTACACTAGGAAGCTGTCCGAAAACAGGAAGATGTCTAATGGCTCACTTTTTACAACTATTTACCCGCATTGGTGATAAGACAAGTTCCCTTGGCGCCCTGATTTCTGCCATGGGGTGTGCCATGTGCTTTCCAGCCATTGCCAGTCTGGGCGGTGTGCTGGGTCTAGGTTTTCTCTCTCGATGGGAGGGGCTTTTTGTGAGCACCCTGCTACCCTTCTTTGGCTGGCTGGCACTGATTATCAATGCACTAGGTTGGTTTAGCCACAGGCAGTGGCACCGTAGCCTGACAGGAGTGCTGGGACCTGTTTTACTACTATTGTCACTGTACCCCTGGTTCAAATATAGCTGGAGTACTTATGTTACTTACAGTGCGCTGGGGTTGATGGTTGCCGTTTCACTATGGGATATTTTTTCACCGGCCAACCGGCGTTGTAACACTGGAGATTGTAATACGAACAGCACTCAAGAGGGCTCCACATGATTCAGCTAACCATCCAGGGTATGACCTGCGAACACTGTGCAACCGCTATTGAAAAAGCCTTGCTTGAGATAGAAGGTATCGAACAGGCTACCGTTTCCTACGAAAATTCCCGTGCAGAGATCACTGCATCAGATGCGGTCACAACCACCGACATGATCACCCGGATCAAAAAACTGGGGTATAGCGCACAGGTAGAAAATACCTCCTCTTCTCGTATCCAGCAGCACAAAAAGAGCACACTGCATATAGCCATTATTGGCAGTGGTTCAGCTGCATTTGCCTGTGCAATTAAAGCCGCAGAGAAGGGTGCGACGGTTACGATGATCGAAAATGCAGAAGTGATTGGCGGTTGCTGCGTCAATGTTGGCTGTGTGCCTTCCAAGATTCTAATTCGTGCCGCACAACTGGCACAACAACAACGACATAATCCCTTTTCCGGACTGGAAAATCATGCTCCAACGCTTAATCGCCAGCTTCTAACCCAACAACAAACAGCACGTGTTGATGAGTTACGACAGGCCAAATATGAAAAGATCCTTGAAGCCAACCCGGCCATCAGTCTGTTAAAAGGTCAGGCTCGCTTTAAAGACGCGCAAACGCTCATCGTGCGTAAGCATGATGCAACCGAACAACAATTAACCGCTGACAAGTTTCTCATTGCAACCGGCTCAACACCCCATATTCCACCCATTAAGGGTCTTGCAGAAACACCCTACTGGACATCGACCGAAGCCCTGTTTGCCGAAAACATACCGCATCATCTCGTTGTCATAGGCTCCTCCGTTATTGCACTGGAACTCGCTCAGGCCTATCGGCGACTGGGTAGTGAAATCACCCTTTTAGCACGCCACACCCTGCTCTACCGTGAAGATCCTTTACTGGGTGAACAACTCATGGCCTATTTTGAAAAAGAAGGCATAACAGTACTCACGCAAACCCAGGCAAGCCAGGTAACCCACGAGGCAACCAACAGCGGCCGGCCATTCACCCTGCAAACCAACGCCGGAGTACTGCACAGTGACCAACTCCTGATAAGCACTGGACGACAGGCCAATACCGCATCACTGAATTTATCAAAAGCAGGAGTCACTACGACTAATGGCGGCGCCATTATTGTCGATGAGTCTCTGCAAACCCGGGTACCAAATATTTATGCTGCCGGTGACTGCACTCAGCTCCCGCAATATGTTTATGTCGCTGCCGCCGCAGGAAGCCGCGCTGGAATCAACATGACCGGAGGTCACGCAACCCTGGATCTGGCCACGATGCCCGCAGTGATATTTACCGACCCTCAAGTAGCAACCGTTGGGCTCAGTGAAGCACAAGCAAAAGAACAGGGTATTAAAACCAAAAGCCGGGTATTGACGATGGATAACGTCCCTCGTGCACTCGCTAACTTTGAAACAGACGGTTTTATCAAGCTTGTTGCCAAGGCCAACACAGGCCAACTGATTGGCGCACAAATTCTTGCACATGAAGGAGGTGAGTTAATCCAGAGTGCTGCTCTGGCAATCTATAACAGGATGACTGTCAGTGACCTGGCCGAACGGTTATTTCCCTATCTAACGATGGTAGAAGGGCTAAAACTCTGTGCACAAACCTTTAGCATGGATGTTAATGCACTGTCTTGTTGTGCGGGATAGCCTGTGAATACTCATTGGCTATTGACATTGCCCTTTTTCATGGAAAAAGGATATAACACAGAGGATCGTCTCTCTGGAGGGTGCAAATATTATCTTATTTCCGTGCTCCTATATGAAGCACGGGGTTAATCTAAACTAAATTATTATCATTAAACGGGTTGATAATTTCTTCTCTAATCACTTCAAAATCATTAAGATTGCGCGTCACTCGCTGGCATTATTCGCTCGTGCGATTGCGACTATCTGAGTATCTGAGTATCTGAGTATCTGAGTATCTGAGTATCTGAGTATCTTCAATGCTAATTGGTCTACCTGACCGGATTCTACTGACGACAATATTGGCATATTTTCTAGTGCAGCTTTTGGGGTAAAACCTAATGGCTATTAGCGAAGTCTATTAGCGCATCATTAGCCGCCAGTGTTAAAGCTATTTTCCGTTTTTCTTCAGGCAATAGAGCGACGCCTAAATAAATTCCGGCAATGGTAAGACTGCTAATGAACAAATCCTCAATATACTGATTATCCATCCAATCCAGCACATTGTTGTTAGGACGTGGCCGCATGAGTTCAGAAAGAATATTGGTATCGAGCAACGTAACCCAACATCACCACCTAATTTGGAAAAGGCGAATAGTCATCGCTATTTAACGATTTCAATAAGCTCAGATTATAATACTCATGGGATTTGCAGTAGCTTCTTAGTTCTCGGACAGCCTCCTAGTTCCGGGAGACTGTTTGATAACGGGAGGAAACTTCTATTGCACCATTTCCATACCAGACATAAAAAAGCCCGTAAAATATTACGGGCTTTTTCAAGATATGGTGCCGGCACCATGAATCGAACACGGGACCTACTGATTACAAGTCAGTTGCTCTACCAACTGAGCTACGCCGGCATTAAAGAGTGCTGAATTCTATACAAGGATTTTGTATTAAGCAAGGTTGAATGCTTATTTTTTCCAGGACAAGCTTATCGCCTTGTTTTTACTGTCAAAACTTAAACCTGAATCCGTGACTTCACGACAGCATAGGGGGTAAGCTATTCATTCAATTTAAAAATAAAAGCCTTTACAGGCTTTCAGCTTTATTATTGTTATGCTGAAAGTCCTGCAAAGTGCAAGAAAGTTATTGTTATTATTATCATCTGTGTATGTTTCACATACCTAATCAGGAACTTCCTTCGTTGACCAGTTTACAGATATAAGCCCTTGCTATTTCTTATTATTATTGACCTTACTCCCAGCGGTTTCTTATTATTGTTTCATTGTTAGCACCCAAACAAGTGGGTCTCCTCAAGCACGGGGCGCATTCTACGCACCGTGTCTTAACCTATTCTTAACTTCCGACATCCACGGAAAATACTTTATGGAAAAATAATAAAGAATCTATTAATCAACAATTTAAAAAATAATCTGCCAATCAGACACTCTGCTACTCAGGGTTTAAATTCAATCACTTGCTCTTGCTGTGCTTTTTCAAAGCTACGGTCAAACACCAGTTCAATCGACAGACCTTTTTCTGCATCATGACTTGCCTTGACTTGCTGCAAGTCCGGCATACGCTTAGCAAGGTAGGTACACATTGCGGCAGCAAGTGCATCTTTTTCTTCAAGCAGGGCATTCACCATTGAATTGGCAACAAACTGGGCGCGCTCAAGTGCATTGGGCTTATCAATAGGGGCTTCTCCCAGCAGTATCCCCTGATCCATGCGTGTATCCATATTATCCAGATATTGACGCTGGTGGCCTGGCAGGGGTTTGCCACGGTCAAACTCCAGAATCGGGTTATTATTGATAACGACGGTCAGTTTTTTTGTGTGTATGTCCTTCATGCCAGATCATCAAAACCGGCAGCTTTATAAAGCTCTTTGGCTTTGGCCGGGTCACGTTCAACACCCTGTCCTTGCTCATACATCATGGCCAGTGTGGTTAAGGAACCTTGCAACCCCTGTTCTGCTGCCTTGGTAAACCATTCTACGGCTTTGGCACCATCTTTTTCGGCACACTCTCCCTCCAGGTGCATAAAGCCAACGCCATGTTGTGCAATTGCGTAGCCTTGCTCTGCTGATGCCAGCATCCATTTATAGGCTTTTTCATCGCTTTGTACGGTTCCCAGGCCATTTTGATACATGATAGCTAACATGTGCTGTGCATGTGCATCACCTTTTTCCGCAAAGGGCGAGAGTAATTGCATGGCTCTTGAGAAATGCTTGGCTTCAAAGGCAGCCAGGCCACTTGAAAAATCCATTTCTTCATTGTCAGTTCTCGTTGTTTCAGTCATTGTCATTATCTCTGTTCTTTAAAGTGACCGTGAATCTTACACGATCTTGTGAATATTGCTGAATGGCTACTGCGATAGCAGGGAATTTTTATTTCTAACGCCCAGTTTAGTCCTGTTTTACCCCTATAGAGATATTCAGAAATACTTATATAGACGTATACTTGCTGTGCTATGGATAAAACCAACGATCAGTTAATCATGCGCCAATGCATCCAGAAGGTTGCAACCGGCCCGGAATATAGTAAAGACCTTGAGGTCGATGAGGCCAAAGCAGCGATGCTGGCTATCATCAAGGGTAACGCAGACCCGGTACAGGCTGCTATTTTCTTTATTGCGCTGCGTATGAAGCGTGAAACTCACGAAGAGAATGCAGGAATTCTGGAAGCCCTGGCCGAGACCATGATCCAGACTACAGCACCAGTGGATGAAGTTGTTGATATCTGTGACCCCTATGATGGCTATACACGGGGTGTACCTGCTTCACCCTTTGTGCCTGCGGTACTCGCGGCAATGGGCGTTAATGCGGTCAGTCACGGGTTAAATGAAGTAGGGCCCAAAGGTGGCACTACCTTCCATAAAGTATACAAGGCCGCCGGATTACAGGTCGATATGTCGCCTGCGGCCGTCGCAGAACAGATAGCACAGATCGGTTGGGGCTATATAGACCAGGCGCAGTTCGCTCCACAGCTTCATGATTTGATACCGCTGCGGCAGCGCATTATCAAGCGCCAGGTACTAACCACGGTTGAAACCATGCTGGGACCGATACGTGGCAGAAAACAGACCCACCTGATGGGTGGTTATGTCCATAAAGCCTACCCACCCATTTACGAAGCACTGGCACGGCATTCCGGTTTTGATAGCGCCATGTTTGTACGAGGTGTTGAAGGCGGTATTATTCCTTCATTACAACAAGCAGGCAGGTTGTTTTACTATCAGGGTGAGAGTGAATTAAAGCAGCGGGACTTGTCGCCGGCAGATGTCCACATCAAAGCGGATAAACGCGCGGTACCGATCCCCGAAGGTTTGCCACCTGCTCCCCAGGGAGACCAGATTGCTGCCCGGTATGACAGTGATGAGCTGGCAAAGGTGTCTGCCTCCATGGGTAAAGCGGCTCTCGCTGGTGAAAAAGGACTCATGTATGATTCTCTGGTATACTCCAGCGCGATTTGTTTAACACAGTTAGGGCATTTTGATGCAATCGACAAAGCCGCTGATGAAGTTCGCAAAGTGCTGGATTCCGGTTTGGCATTAGAAAAGTTTGTCGCAGCCAGGAGGCTGCCCGAAAACTAGAAGCGTCGCGAAAATCACAGGAGCGTCATAAGGTGAGATGATTGGAAGAGGCGAATAGCCGTCGCTATTTAACGATTTCAAAAAACTCAGATTAGGATGCTCATGGGAGTTGCAGTAGCTTCCTGGTTCTCGGACAGGCTCCTTGAGCATTACACACATATTTAAGATCTATTGAAAGAGGAAAAGGCAATGAACCAAGAATATTATGATACGGTAGTTAAAATGGAAGCCGCTGGTGCTGACCCGGAATATATTCAGGGCTGGCAAGGTGGCTACCTGCTAAATCCCGAGCGTGAAGAACAGCGTCTGACTGAGGCCTATGAAGCCGGTTACGAAGATGGAAAAGAGCATAAGCTGGATGGCTATACTGCCTGGGTTAAATAACCTGGCTCTTTGATAGAAAAGCGGGCTTGATGTCCGCTTTTTTTATGTCTTGTAAAAACGACCACACAGTCTGCTGGTATTAAGACTGCGCCCATTTATCCTGCCCGGCAAGATTGTAGTGTATAAATTTGCTACTATCTCATCACACAAACCATGAGTGAACCCAAACTCCAGGTTTCGACGAGTAAAAGCAACTAACTGACTTACCCGGCGAAAGTGAGTAGCTGTCCTGGGAAGCCTGTATCTCATCGAAACAGACTGTTCTAACTTACTGATGGAAAAAGCAGAAACGGTTCGTGACAGAACACTAAAACCAAAAGACTAACCGCCCCCTAAAAAGGAAGAACCCGTGATCAAATACGTTCCGCTGATCTTATTTACCGTGCTTACCAACTTCGGTTCCCAGATATTGCTGAAAAAAGGGATGACATCCATTCAGGAATTTTCTATTTCAGCAGATGGGCTCATGAAAGCGGCACCGTCGATCATTTTTAGCCCTTATGTTATATTGGGCATGCTATTGATGGTGATAAGCATGGGGACACACCTCGTCGTCTTATCCAGAGTTGACATCAGTTATGCCTACCCCTTTCTGGGTTTATCATTCGTATTAGTCACCTTATGGGGCTATTTTGTCCTGGCAGAACCTGTCAATATCTATCGCATTATGGGAGTATTATTAATCGTTGTGGGCGTCGCCCTGGTCGCAAAAAGCTAAACCACCGGGCATCACAGCTATAACCCCTTATACTCCAGGAACTACCCAAATAACAAGTTGAGAAACAAAGTCTCACTCAAACACAAACATAGATAAGAAACTAAACAACACTGAGGTCACAAATGAAACACATTATTACCGGCGGTAATGGTTTTTTAGGAACCGAGCTTGCCAAGAGGCTTTTAGCCAAAGGCGAACAGGTGCTCATTATCGATATTGAGAAAACCGAGGAAAGTCCTATTTATCCTGATGCCGAATTTATCCATATGGACATCCGTTTCAGGGAAGGCTGGAAACGAATTGATATTGATAAAGACGATATTATTTACCATTTTGCGGCAAAACTGCTCATGCCAATCCTGCCCAGGAAAGAACGAACCGAGTACTTTTGGTCACACTTGTACGATGGTACCGAAGTGTTACTGGAGCACCTGGAAAAAAATACCGAGTGCCGGAAGATAGTCTACTACACCACGGATATGGTTTATGGACATACCGTCTTCCACCCCCGCAAGGAAGACCACCCCCGTGAGCCTGTTGGCCCTTACGGAGAAGCAAAATACAAATCCGAATTACTCTGTGAAGATTATCGAAAGCGCGGTTTTAATATCACCATTTTCCGCCCTCGCCTGATTATTGGCGAAGGTCGCCTGGGTATCCTGGAAAGCCTGTTCAAACTGGTTGACAGGAATCTACCTGTACCCATGATCGGTAATGGCAAAAACTTCTACCAGTTTGTTTCTGTCGGTGATTGTGCCGAGTCCTGTATCAAAGCGGTGGAAAAAGGCTGTCCCAATGAAGAATACCATGTAGGTTCTCCTAACCCGCCAACCGTTCGTGAGTTACTGACCAGCCTCATTAACGAGGCAAACAGTAAATCCATTCTGATTCCAACCTGGGCTCCTGCAGTGAAATTTACTCTCGACCTCCTGGATCGGGCGGGCATCCCGCTTATGGATCCAGAGCAATACCTGATAGCCGATGAAACCTGTGTACTGGACGTCAGCAAATCCAAAGAGGAACTCGGCTGGGAGTCAACGGAAGGTGATACAGAAATGCTGATCGAAGCCTACCGCAGCTATCGCAGAATGCTGGAGGAGAAAAAGACAAGCCTCCCCAAACGTGACTCACAATTTGCATAGGAGTTTGTCCGGGAACAGGAGCGTCATAAGATGAGATTACTGGAAGAGGCGAATAACCGTCGCTATTTAACAATCTCAACAAATTCAGATCAGGATACTCATGGAATCTGCAGTAACTTCCTGATCCCTGGACAAGCTCCCAGACCCGGCATCTTCTTCTGGCCATTCTGCATCAATCACTACGGGATTACATACCCCAAAAGCATCAGGGGGTACGGGAAACCAGCAAATACAGATTTCTTGCAGGTCTCCTGTATCCCGGCCAGAACGGTCGGCATCCGGTGTTAAACAAACGCAGGCACCAACTCTCCTCATGAGCCGAAGCCCATGAAATCCGCGCATTGAATCAATAGCGCTTCGCACACCGTTTAAAACAGACTTTGCGATTCTGGCGTTATATTC
>WFWY01000045.1 GCA_015490895.1 Thiotrichaceae bacterium
AATTATTTCAAGCGTGCTGCGCGTCAAAAAGGTTCAACGGGTGAAAACTTGTTGAGTTTGCTGGAGTCACGGCTTGATAATGTGGTTTACCGGATGGGCTTTGGCTCGACGCGTGCTGAATGTCGTCAGCTAGTTAGTCATAAGGCAATATTGGTGAATGGTCAAACCGTCAATATCGCCTCGTATCAAGTTCAGCCAGGTGATGTTATTTCAGTGCGTGAGAAGTCAAAAAAACAGGCACGGATCGTTGATGCAATGTCTGTGATGGAACAGTTAGGCTTCCCCGAGTGGGTAGAGGTTGAACCCAAAAAGCTTGAAGGAACCTTTAAAGCGGTTCCCGAGCGTAGTGAGTTACCAGCCGAGATCAATGAATCATTGATCGTCGAATTGTACTCTAAGTAACGTACACTGAAGTTAGCAACGCGATAATTACGTTGCTAAATCAGGATTACCAGGAATAGAATCGTTATGCCAAATACAGCTGATCTGTTAAAGCCTCATAAGATAGATATCAAAGAATTAGGTGCGAATGCTTCCAAAATTGTGTTGGAGCCACTTGAACGTGGTTTTGGTCATACGCTTGGAAATGCATTTCGTCGTATTCTACTTTCATCTATCCCCGGTGCTTCTGTCACAGAAGTACAAATTGCTGGTGTTAAGCATGAATACGAGTCACTGGATGGTGTTCAGGAGGATGTGCTTGATATATTGCTGAACCTGAAAGGTCTGGCGATTCGTTTGAATGCAAAAGATGAAGTAAGCCTGGCCCTGAAAAAACAGGGTCCCGGTGTTGTCACTGCAGCTGATATTGCTCTGGATCATGATGTTGAAATTATAGATCCTGATCATGTCATTGCAACGCTGACAACCGATATTACACTGGATATGACACTGACCGTTACTACGGGGCGAGGCTATCAG
Organism: Thiotrichaceae bacterium; assembly: GCA_015490895.1. Lineage (GTDB taxonomy): Bacteria > Pseudomonadota > Gammaproteobacteria > Thiotrichales > Thiotrichaceae > HyVt-477. Next base: position 922 of record WFWY01000045.1, read on the forward strand.
CCTGTCACTGTACGTCGTGGGCCGGATGCTCCTGAGTTACCGGTGGGCACATTGGTTATTGATGCGAGTTATAGTCCAATCAGGCGTGTGATTTACACGGTTGATAGTGCGCGTGCAGGTGAGCGAGCCGATATGGATAAGCTTATCCTCGAGCTGGAAACAGATGGTTCTGTTGAGCCGGAAGAAGCTATTTCAATGGCGGCACAAATTTTACAGAATCAACTGGCAGTCTTCTTTAATCTGACAATAGAAGAACTGGAAGTTGAAGAAGAGAAAGAGCCAGAAATTGATCCAGAGTTGTTGCGCCCTGTTGATGATCTTGAGCTCACTGTGCGTTCGGCGAACTGCCTGAAAGCAGAACAAGTCTATTACATTGGTGATCTGGTTCAAAAAACTGAAACGGAGCTGCTAAAAACTCCTAATCTGGGTAAAAAATCACTCACCGAAATTAAAGATATTTTAGGTACTCGTGGCTTTACGCTGGGAACTAAACTCGAAAATTGGCCTCCTGTGTCTCTAGAAGACAAAGAAGCAGGATAGTCTCACACGTAATTAACAGGTTAGAAAAATGCGTCATCGTAAGATAGGTAGACAACTTAGTCGTAACAGTAGCCACCGTAAAGCTACCTTACAGGCACTCACCGTTTCATTGCTACGCTATGAAGCGATTAAAACAACAGTTGCCAAGGCAAAGGAATTACGGCGTGTGGCTGAGCCATTGATCACTCGTGGTAAAGTAGATTCAGTGCATAACCGTCGTATTGCTTTTGCCAGATTAAGAGATAAGGAAATTACTGCAAAGCTTTTCACTGAGCTTGGCCCTCGTTATGCAGAGCGCCCGGGCGGTTATCTGCGAATTATCAAATGTGGTTTTCGGGCAGGTGATAATGCACCGATGGCTTACGTTGAACTGGTAGATCGTCCCCAGGAAGATACAGCAGAATCATAATTTGTTGTAAGTTTTGGCTGATAGCGGGAAAGATTTAAGGAGCCGGTTACAAACCGGCTTTTTTATGGCTGAAAATTATGAACGGGAACGGTAGTTATGCTTGCGGCGCATGTGCAAATCTTGCATGGCGATATTTTGGTCAATGGGTAGTAACTGTTCTCCTTGTGTCTGAATGATGCTGACAACATCTATGGGCGAATCAAAGTTATACACCTGGAACGGGCAGCCTGACCAGGATTCAAGTTCCTCCTTAAAGGAGGGCAGCAAGGCCGTATCCAGCTTTATCCAAACACAAGGTTTTGTGCCGTCGTTATTGAGAAAAAAACAGGTATCACATTTGAAAATAGAACAGATGCGGCGGATAGTTTCTTTGTTAGGACGGTAGTGTGTCATGAAGAATCCTGTTAATAATACCTGAATCCATGAGTCTATTACAGATAACAGGTGATAGGCTTCACGCCAAAATAGCAGCTTTTTGATGTGTAAAACGAATTCATAAGTATTTTCTGATAAGCTCTCAGACTCGAACCGGATAAGACATCAGAGAAAGGAATATGCAGCCAAAGGATAACACGCTAATCACTGCCCGGCAGTCTCGTTTTGCAGCGAAAGTCTTTAACTATGGAACCATAGCTTCGGTATTAATACCCTTTCCTTTATTTATCTTCTGGTTTGGCGCTTCCATGTTTGTTTATGCTATGTACCGGCATCACCCGAATCCTCGTGTGGGCTATTATACGCAGCGGGCAGCTTATATCTATTATACGCTTGCCGGCTTACTGGTTCCGGTGTTAACGTTTGCACCCAAAGAATTTTTTACCCAGTACTGGTGGGCGATCTGGAGTGTTGCCGTTATCGGTGTAGTTCCTCTGGCGATTATACAGATTGTCAGGGCTAATAAAGAAACCTGGGAAGATGTTCTCATCGAAAAGAGTTGAAACAAACATGTCAGAGATACGAAATAACTGGACACTGGCTGAGGTTGATGCGCTTTTTGCATTGCCTTTTAATGATTTGCTATTTAAAGCACAGGCTATTCACCGGCAGTATTTTGAGCCCAACAAGGTGCAGGTGAGTACATTACTCAGTATAAAGACGGGTGCCTGTCCGGAAGATTGTTCCTATTGCTCACAAAGTGCACGTAATGATACCGGACTAGAGCGTGAGCGCTTATTGGCGTTGGAAGAAGTGGTCAATGCAGCCCAGGAAGCCAGGGAGGCTGGGGCGACACGCTTTTGCATGGGTGCAGCCTGGCGTAACCCTACTGATAAAAGTCTGGACCATGTTGTGGAAATGGTCAAGGCTGTCAAGGATCTGGGGCTGGAGACCTGTGTTACCCTGGGCATGTTAACTGCCGAGCAAACCCGGCGATTGCGTGACGCGGGGCTGGACTATTACAACCATAACCTGGATACCTCACCAGAGTTTTATGGCGAGGTAATCACTACTCGCAGTTATCAGGACAGGCTGGACACCCTGTCATATGTAAGGGAAGCAGGGATTAATGTATGTTCGGGTGGTATTCTCGGCCTGGGGGAATCTGCGACTGACCGGGCACGATTACTACAGGAATTGGCGAACCTGCCAAAGCATCCGGAATCAGTCCCTATTAATGAACTGGTTCGCATACCCGGAACGCCCCTGGCGGAGAATGAAAAGCTGGACAGCTTTGATTTTATTCGTTGTATTGCTGTTGCGCGCATCTTGATGCCAACATCCTACGTGCGCCTGTCAGCGGGGCGTACTGAAATGAGCGATGAAACTCAGGCCTTGTGTTTTTTTGCCGGTGCCAATTCCATCTTTGCAGGTGATCGTTTGTTGACAACCGATAACCCGGCTGTGGATGCGGATCAGCAACTTTTTAGTACGCTAGGGCTTGAGCGTGAAGAACCCTGTGTCAGTGTATAAGGTAGAGTTATAAAAGCCATGTTTTATAGTAAAACCTATGATGTCATTGTCATTGGAGGTGGGCATGCCGGTACAGAGGCTGCACTGGCGGCTGCGCGTATGGGCATGTCCACCTTGTTGTTGACGCATAACATAGAAACCATTGGCCAGATGAGCTGTAATCCGGCAATAGGCGGGATTGGCAAGGGACATTTAGTTAAGGAAATAGATGCGCTGGGAGGTGCAATGGCGCAGGCTGCCGATAAAGGTGGTATTCATTTTCGCACACTTAACGCTAGCAAAGGCCCCGCAGTGAGAGCAACACGTGCACAGGCAGATCGTGTCCGCTATAAAGCGGCTATTCTGGGTATCGTGCAGTCGCAGCCTAATCTTGATCTGTTTATGCAGTCAGTAGATGATCTGATTGTCGAGCAAGGTCGGGTAGCAGGTGTGGTGACGCAAATGAAGCTCAGGATAAAGGCCACGGCTGTCGTGCTGACGGTCGGTACTTTTTTAGGTGGGGTTATTCATATTGGTGAGCAGAACCAGCATGGAGGTCGCGCAGGCGACCCACCTTCCAATGCACTGGCAAAACGTATGAGAGGCCTGCCCTTTCGTGTAGACCGGCTCAAAACAGGCACTCCCGCCCGGCTGGACAGCCGTACTATAGATTATAGCCAGTTACAGGAGCAGCCTGGTGATGACCCGCGTCCCGTTTTCTCGTTGATGGGTAGTGAGTCGGATCATCCGCCACAGATCTCCTGCTTTATTACCCATACCAACAGTCGCACCCATGAAATTATACAGCAGGGTATTCCGCGTTCGCCCATGTACACTGGAGCCATCGAAGGTGTCGGGCCACGTTACTGTCCATCCATAGAAGATAAGGTGGTGCGTTTTTCTGACCGTGATAGTCATCAGATCTTTGTTGAACCCGAAGGTCTGGATAGTTATGAAGTTTACCCCAATGGCATTTCTACCAGCCTGCCCTTTGATGTGCAAATGGCCTTTATTCACTCCATCGCCGGGTTTGAAAATGCACATATTACACGTCCCGGCTATGCGATTGAATACGATTATTTTGATCCACGTGATTTAAGTTCTGCCCTGCAAACTCGCTTTATCAAGGGATTGTTCCTTGCCGGGCAAATCAATGGTACAACCGGTTATGAAGAGGCCGGTGCACAAGGCTTGCTGGCAGGTATTAATGCCGCTCAATATGTTAAGGACAAGCCGTTCTGGTCACCGTTGCGTAGTGAGGCCTATATCGGTGTATTAGTTGATGACCTCACAACCAATGGCACCATTGAGCCGTACCGTATGTTTACCAGTCGTGCAGAACATCGCTTGTTACTGCGTGAAGACAATGCAGATTTACGACTCACCGAAACAGGCCGCGAGCTGGGACTGGTAGATGAAGCGCGTTGGGTGGCATTTAATGTTAAACGTGAGGCGATAGCACAGGAAATGCAGAGAGTCCGAGAAACCTTTGTGACACCACAAATGCTTGACCAGGCACAAGCACACACCTTGTTTGACGGCCCACTAAGTCGTGAATACCATCTGGATGAATTACTGCGACGCCCTCATGTCAGCTATGCAGATTTAATGTCTATAGAAGGAATAGGTCCAGGGGTGGCGGATCCAAAAGTGGCTGAACAAGTGGAGATTCAATGTAAATACGCAGGTTATATTCAGCGCCAGCAAGAGGAGGTTTTAAAGCAGAAACGTCACGAAAAGACGCCGTTGCCAGCAGCACTGGATTATCGTCAGGTGCAGGGACTTTCGAATGAAGTTTGCCAAAAGCTAGAAGAGAGTAGACCAGATACAATAGGCCAGGCGTCTCGCCTGCCGGGAATAACGCCGGCTGCCATCTCGTTACTTCTGGTGCACTTGAAAAAGCACAAGCTAAATACAAAAATGGTATGATAAAACAGCAGCTTGAGGTGGGTGTTTCAGCATTGGGTCTCACCTTGTCTGAAAAACAGCTGGCTCAGTTACAAACGTATGTTGAACTGCTAATGCGCTGGAATAAAGTCTATAACATCACTGCCATACGGGATGTCAAACAAATACTCCCCCTGCATTTGTTTGACAGCCTGGCGGTTACACCATTTCTGCAAGGGAGCCGTTGTCTTGATGTCGGTAGTGGCGGTGGCTTGCCGGGTATACCTCTGGCGATTATGTGCCCTGAACAGGCCTTTGTCTTGCTGGACACCGTAGGTAAAAAAACACGCTTTATGCAGCAAGCTGTTATCCAGATAGCATTACCTCATGTCAGTATTGTGCAGTCGCGTGTAGAAAGCTGGTCACCTGAAACAGCGTTTGATGCTATTATCAGTCGAGCTTTTGCATCACTCCATGACTTTGTGGCACTCAGTGCGCGGCACCTAAAGCCGGATGGCAGGCTGTATGCCATGAAAGGTCGTTACCCCGCAGAAGAACTGACGCAGCTACCCGCAGGTTTCCAGGTGATTGCTGAGCATAAGCTGGAGGTTCCGCAACTGGATGCCGAGCGGTTCCTGATAGAGATCACAAGAGAGAATAATCATGAGTAAAATCATTGCAGTTGCCAATCAGAAAGGAGGTGTTGGGAAGACTACTACCAGTGTAAATCTCTCTGCTTCGTTGTCTGCCATGAAGCGCAAGGTGCTGATCGTCGATATGGATCCTCAAGGTAACGCAACAACGGGAATGGGAGTGGATAAAACCCGTATTGAGTATTCCCTGAGTGAAGCATTGCTGGGTCAGGCAGCCATAGAAGATGTCTTGCAGCCCATTCCTGACTCGAATATAGAGATGCTCCCTGGGGGCCAGGATATGACTGTTGCGGAAATATCCCTGATGGATATGGACGAACGGGAATACCGGTTACGCTATGTGCTGGAAACGATTCGTGACCGCTACGATTATATTATTATTGACTGTCCCCCTTCACTAAATATGCTGACAGTTAATGCGCTGGTCGCAGCCGATGGTGTTATGATTCCCATGCAGTGTGAATATTATGCACTGGAAGGTTTATCTGCACTGATGAGCAGTATCGAACAAATTCGTGAAACCTCCAACCCAGACTTGCAGATTACCGGCTTGCTACGCACTATGTACGATCCCCGTAATAACCTGGCAAGAGACGTGTCCGGTCAGCTGGCGGAATATTTCGAAGACAAGCTCTACAATACTTCTATTCCGCGTAATATCCGTTTGGCAGAAGCTCCCAGTCATGGTTTGCCCGTACTCTCCTATGACAAGCACTCTCGTGGCGCATTGGCGTATCTGGCAATGGCTGCTGAAATGATTCGCAAAGACACCAGTCGTGTTGCTGAATTAACCTGATAATCCAACCCTGTAGAGAGAGGCAAGGCATATGGTCAGAAAACCCGGTTTAGGCAAAGGATTGGATATATTACTCAGTTCATCGGGCAAATCCAGAAAAGAAAATAGCGATAATGATAACGCCATGCGTTCATTGCCGGTGGACAAAATCGAAAAAGGCCAATATCAGCCACGTCTGAATATGGATCCTGATGCGTTGCAACAACTGGCTGACTCTATCAAGGCACAGGGTTTGATCCAGCCTGTCGTTGTAAGGCCTGTAGGAGGTGAAAAGTATGAGCTGATTGCAGGAGAGCGTCGCTGGCGTGCTTGTCAGATAGCGGGCTTACATGATATTCCTGCCGTCGTGAAAGAAATTCCAGATCAGGCAGCAGCGGCAATGTCACTGATCGAGAATATCCAGCGTGAAGACCTCAATCCGCTGGAAGAAGCTGTTGCTATGCAGCGCCTGATTGATGAGTTCGGTTTGACCCACCAGCAAACTGCCGATGCTGTAGGGCGTTCACGCTCAGCGGTGACAAACCTCTTGCGCCTGTTGGTTCTGGAAGATAAGACCAAAGCTCTGGTTGATTCTGGCAAACTGGAAATGGGGCATGCTCGTGCATTACTGGCACTAAATGGAAAAGCACAAACCGAAACAGCACAAAAAGTGGCTGATAAAGGCATGAG
>WFWY01000046.1 GCA_015490895.1 Thiotrichaceae bacterium
TACCTGGCCTATGTCCCGAGCGGAATCAGGTCTTTTATCACCGCAATTCCTGTTTGGTTAAAAGAAAAGCTGTTTCTAAAAAAAACACTCAAAGAAGAGTTATCGAAATTTGTTGGTGACGATGTTAAAAAATTACCACCTTTATTTTTTAATGATCATCATCGGTCTCATGCCAGTTCCGCATTTTTTGCATCGCCCTACGAGAAAGCAGCTGTGTTATGTCTGGACGGTGTGGGAGAATGGGCTACCAGTTCTGTCTGGATGGGAGAGGGCAACAAGCTGAAGAACCTTTGGGATATCAACTTCCCTCATTCTTTGGGGTTACTGTATTCCGCGTTTACCTATTACACGGGCTTTCGGGTCAATTCTGGTGAATATAAGCTCATGGGGCTGGCTCCTTATGGTGAACCAAAGTATGTTGACCAGATACTGGATCATCTGATTGATGTGAAGGAGGACGGAACCTTTCGTCTGGATATGAGTTACTTTAGCTATGCTATCGGTTTGCACATGACGAATAAAAAGTTTGACAGGTTGTTCGGAGGCCCACCGCGAAAGCCGGAGTCTGAAGTAACGCAGAAAGAAATGGACATTGCCCGCTCTATTCAGCTGGTAACAGAAGAAATTGTTCTGAAGCTGGCAAGAAGTATTCATAAAGAAACGGGTGCCGATTATTTATGCCTGGCAGGAGGGGTGGCTTTAAACTGCGTTTCCAATGGGCGTTTGCTGCGTGAAGGGCCGTTTAAGGATATCTGGATCCAGCCAGCAGCGGGTGATGCAGGAGGTGCTTTGGGGGCTGCCCTGACGGTTTGGTATGAATATCTGGAAAAGCCACGACAAGCCAATAATGAGGATGACTTCATGAAAGGCTCGTATCTGGGTAGACGGTTTAGCAATGAAGAAATCAAGGCCTATCTGGAAAGTGTACAAGCACCTTATCGTGAGCTGGATGATGCAGAACTAATGCCTGAGCTGGGGGATATTCTCAATACTGAAAAAGTGGTTGGCTGGTTCAATGGGCGAATGGAGTTTGGCCCCAGAGCATTGGGTGGGCGGTCTATTATTGGTGATCCGCGTAGCCCAAAAATGCAGTCAGTTATGAACCTGAAAATTAAATACCGGGAGTCATTTCGCCCTTTTGCACCATCAGTCAAGGCAGAGGCGGTGTCGGACTGGTTTCAGCATCATGGCAAGAGCCCTTATATGTTGATTGTTGCTCCAGTCGCTGAAGACAAGCGCATAACCATGTCGGAAGCTGACAAAAAACTGTTTGGTATTGAGAAGCTAAAAGTGCCGCGTTCACAGATACCGGCGGTAACACATGTTGACTATTCGGCTCGAGTGCAGACGATACACCCGGAAACAAACCCCCGTTATTATTCTCTTATTGAGCATTTTGAACAAAAAAGTGGTTGTCCGGTAGTGATCAATACGTCGTTTAATGTTCGTGGAGAGCCTATCGTATACTCGCCAGAGGATGCCTATCGCTGTTTTATGCGGACAGAAATGGACTATTTGGTGATGGAAAATATACTGCTGGATAAAACCCGGCAACCCAGTCGCGATGACGATGATTCCTGGAAGGATGAATTCGCACTAGATTAAATTGAGGGTAAAAAAATGATTCCGGTGATTGATAGTGTATCAAAGCAGGAACTAAGAAAATTTGGCTTGATCATGGGGGCAGCGTTTATTCTCCTGTTTGGACTGTTTTTTCCCTGGGTACTGAACAAACCTGTTCCTGCCTGGCCATGGGTGGTTGCTGCCGTCTTTATACTGTGGGCAGTGATTCATCCGGTGAGTATGAAGCCGGTGTACATAGTCTGGATGAAGATAGGTGGCGTATTGGGTTTTATTAATACGCGTATTATCTTGGGAGTACTTTTCTTTTTGATATTTCTCCCTCTGGGGCTGGTTTTTAAACTGCTGGGAAAGGAGTTGATTCCTAAAAAGTTCTCAGATGCTCCTTCCTATCGGGTTGTGAAAGATAACCCCATTAAAGAACACATAGAGAGGCCTTATTAATGATTGATTTATTATTGGATCTATGGGGATTCATGAAAGCCAGGAAGAAATTCTGGCTGGCTCCAATTATCTTGCTAATGTTGCTGCTGGGCGTGTTGATTGTGCTATCGCAAGGCTCTGCTGTGGCGCCGTTTATTTATACACTGTTTTAATTGATCCGATGCGCTGCGATGGTATTGGTGAAGCGCTGTAGTATTTGCCTATGGAGGCTTTGAACCCGTGACGTTATGACGGAACAGAGAACAGGTAGAAAGAGCCGGATGACTGGACGGATATCATGCATTTGCTCTACTATCCTGCCCATGAATTTTTTCAACGCCTGGCTGGTTATAAATGAGTAAATTAAAAGTATTGTTATTTGATGTTGACGGAACCTTGGCGGATACGGAGGCGGATGGTCACCGTATCGCCTTTAACAAGGCATTTTCCGAGGCTGGGCTGGACTGGCACTGGAGTGTTGAACTCTATGGTCAGTTACTGGCAGTCACGGGTGGCAAGGAGCGCATCCAGTATTATGTTAATGACTTTCTCGAAACATTTACAGTGAATGGAGGCCTTGCCGAGTTTGCGACAGAGTTGCATCAGCGTAAAACACATTTCTATCTTGAGATGTTGCAACAGGGTGAAATTCCCCTGCGTCCTGGCGTTGAGCGTTTATTGAAAGAAGCGCGTGAGGCAGGAGTGCGGATGGGGATTGCAACGACAACTACCCCCGCGAATGTGACATACTTGTTAACATCAACCCTGGGTGCGGAATCAATAGACTGGTTTGAAGTGATTGCGGCGGGTGATATTGTTCCTGCCAAAAAACCGGCACCTGATATTTTTGAATATGCCTTGCAGAAAATGAACGTGACCCCAGAGGAAACCTTGGCATTCGAAGACTCTTTGAATGGCTTTCGCTCATCAACGGGGGCCGGCTTGAAAACACTGGTGACCGTTAACGGTTATACCCGGGATGATGACTTTAGTGGAGCCAGCATCGTACTGGATAAACTGGGTGATAGGGAAGACCCCTTTACAGTGTTGGCAGGAGATGCGAATTCCCATACTTATGTTAGTGTTGAAATGCTTCGGGATTTATTTTCCAGAGACTGAATCTGGGGATCGAAAAGGCAGAATAAAAAAAGGCACCCAGAAAACTGGGTGCCTAACCGCTAGGAGGATGTGGCATTATTTTCAAATGCCACGTGTGTTAGTCTACATTAATACAGGAAAAGTTCAAAAAACCTGATCCTCTATCACCAACAATAAAACATTTCATGAAAAAACAGAAAGGTGTAGACTTTAAGCACCCATATTTTTTGTGCTTAAGGAGACTCTGATCGAGTCCCAATCGTTTTCCTGAGGCTGAAATATCGCCATTTTTTCGCTATAAAAGTGACCAATAGAATAACTATTGCTAACTTTTCTATCAAAAAACTGACGAATTTCATCTCACAGGAAATTCGACCAGATTTAATCAGAGGCCCCTTAAATGAACCGGTTAGCGACAGATTCATTAGTTACGACTGTATAATAAATAACCAATCTTGTCAAGAAAAGAAATACTACCCGACTAAAAATGAAAATAAGCTGTGTTTTACAGAGGTTAAACAGACTCCGCTCTTGTATCTCTGAAAAGAACCGCCAAATTAGAACCAGGATCAACAGCTACAGCTAGAAAGGCTGCCTGAGAATAAGGGAAGCGACTGCAAGCCCGATGAAGACCGTAAGCTGAATTTATTGAAATCATTAAATAGCGATGGTTATTCGCCTCCTCCATCTAAGCTCATGCGCTTTTTGTGATTTTCGCCATGCTTTCTGTTTCTGGGTAGCCTCAGAGTGTGGTTCACTTGCTGCTAGTCAATATTTCAATTAGGGAAGCGTGTGCAAATATGGCAGAATGATCCCCCTTTTTTTTAAAAGCATCCTATGGTCGAATACTTGTTAATTATAGTTGGCACGGTTTGGGTAAACAACATTGTCTTATCCCAGTTTCTTGGCCTGTGTCCGTTTATGGGGGTTTCCAGAAAACTGGAAACCGCAATGGGTATGGGGCTGGCTACTACCTTTGTATTAACCCTGTCTTCTATTAGCAGTTATCTGGTGGATGTCTTCATTCTCTCTCCTTTGGGTCTGGAGTATTTGCGTACGATCAGTTTTATCCTGGTTATTGCAGCGATTGTTGGTTTTACTGAAATGGCGGTACGTAAAACATCGCCATTGCTACATAATGTATTAGGTATCTACTTACCACTGATAACCAGTAACTGTGCAGTTCTGGGTATTGCACTGTTGAATGTGCAGCAGTCTCACAGCTTTATCGGCTCTGCATTGTATGGCATGGGATCGGCATTGGGCTTTACACTGGTACTGGTGCTTTTTGCTGGTATCAGAGAGCGGCTGGATGTTGCCGATGTACCCTCTCCCTTCAAGGGGAGCTCCATCGCACTGATTACCGCAGGTCTGATGGCGCTGGCCTTTATGGGTTTCTCCGGTTTAATCAGGACGTAACTTAATTATGTCTATCCTGGCTATTGTCGGTTTATCACTATTTTTTGGCCTGTTATTGGGCTATGCCGCCATTCGTTTCAAGGTCAAGGGAAATCCGGTCGTGGACAAGCTGGATGCTGCACTGCCACAAACACAGTGTGGTCAATGTACCTATGCAGGCTGTCGGCCTTATGCAGAAGCCATTGCCAAAGGAGAAGCGGATATCAACCAGTGCCCTCCCGGAGGAGAGTCTACTATTCAGGAGCTGGCAGATATTATGGGTGTTGATCCCAAGCCATTAAACGAAGAACATGGTGAGCATAGCGATACTCCGGAAGTTGCCTATATTATTGAAGATCAGTGTATCGGCTGTACCCTGTGCATTCAGGCGTGCCCCGTGGATGCCATCATTGGAGCGGCCAAGCAAATGCACACCGTTATTGCGGATGAGTGTACGGGTTGTGAGCTGTGCCTGCCGCCTTGCCCGGTTGATTGCATTATCATGGTGCCTAAAAAACAGGGGATCAAGGACTGGAAGTGGCCAAGCCCCCGCTCACTGGATGCGATTCCCGTGGTCGTCGAGGAACCCGGTTTATCTCCCCACAAGGTTGCACACGGATGAAGCCAGGGCAGAAAACATGGCCAATCAAGGGTGGTGTGCATCCCGCGTTTCACAAAGAATGCTCCACACAACAACCTATCGCGCAAGCGGTTATTCCGGATATGTTGGTCGTACCCGTGGTTCAGCATATTGGCGAAGTTGGACACATACTCGTGACGGAAGGACAAGCAGTGAAAAAAGGCCAACCTCTGACAGACCTGCCCGAAGGTCTTGGTGCCATTACACATGCACCGACCTCGGGCACAGTAGAGGCGATTGAAGAAAGAGCTGTCCCGCATGTGTCTGGCCTGACGGCCATTTGCGTGGTTATCCGGAGTGATGGCAAGGATGAATGGGGAGATTATCTACTAACGGGCTATCGGGATTATACCCGAACAGATACCATGAAGCTTTGCGAGAGGATTCGTACCGCCGGACTGGTGGGAATGGGAGGAGCCGCTTTTCCCTCTGCCGCCAAGCTGGCGGCATCGTCCCGGCATGGTCTGGATACTCTGATTATCAATGCAGCCGAATGTGAACCTTATATCAGTTGTGATGATATGCTGATGCGATATCATGCTGAAGAAATTGTTGAAGGCATTGGAGTCTTGCTGCATATTTTGAAGCCTCGACAGTGTCTGATCGGTATAGAAGACAACAAGCCTGAAGCAATTGCCGCATTAGGCAAAGCTATTGAGCATCACTCAGATAAGCGCATCACCCTGGTACCAATCCCTACGATTTATCCGAGTGGTGATGAAAAGCAACTGATTAAAATACTGACAGGGAAGCAGTTGTCTAAAAGAGCGCTGCCCTTCGATGACGGCATCCTGGTGCATAATGTAGGTACGGTACATAGTATTTTTAATGCCATTATTAAAGGTAAACCGTTGCTTTCCAGAGTCGTGACAGTGACAGGGAAAGGTGTCAGGCAACCACAGAACTTTATGGCGCTGATAGGGACAGCTTTCAGTCACTTGATTCAACAGGCAGGAGGTTACACAGACAAGGCAGAGCGGCTGATAATGGGAGGACCTATGATGGGCTATCCTATGAAAACGGATGAACTGCCTGTCATCAAAGCCACAAACTGCATTCTTGCGCTGCCCAAAGAAGATCTTCCCTATTCACCGGATATGGCAATGCCCTGTATTCGCTGTGGAAAATGTATGGAGGCCTGTCCGGTAGACTTGTTGCCGCAACAGCTTTACTGGTATGCCAAATCAGCCCAGTTTGACCGGGTGCAGGATTACAAACTGGGTGATTGTATTGAATGTGGTTGTTGCAGTTATGTGTGCCCCAGTGAAATCCCACTGGTGAGTTATTATCGCTATGCAAAAAGTGAAATTCGGGAAGAACAGGAAAAGAAACGCAAAGTGGACTTGGCCAGGGAGCGTTTTGAGTTTCGCGAATACCGGTTGGCACGCGCCAAGGCAGAAAGAGATGCAAAGCGTGCTCAACACAAGGCTGCATTACAAAAGAAAAAAGCAGCTGCTCAGGGAAATAAGGATACAAACAGCAAGCAGGCTGCTATTCAGGCTGCGTTAGAGCGGGTGAAACGCAAGAAGGCAATAAAGGAAAAACAGCTTGAAGGCGACGAGAGTGACTCCCGGGTAGTACAAAAAGAAGACAAGGTAAGTGACACTCCGGAACAGCCAGGCCGTCAACAGGAAACCTCCTAATGCAGTTTGAAACAGAAAGCTTTCCCAAAAGCATCGACAATAGCCGCCTGGGGCAGTTAATGCGTGAAGTCCTTTATGCACTGGTTCCGGGTACCCTGCTCATGATCTGGTTCTTCGGTTGGGGAGTGATAAGCAACCTGTTTTTGGCAATCCTGTTTTCGCTCTCACTGGAAGCAATTATGCTCAAGTTGCGAAAGCGCCCCCTGCGTCCTTTCTTGACGGATTATAGCGCTGTTATAACGGGCTGGTTACTGGCCTTGAGTATCCCCGCCTTTGCGCCCTGGTGGTTAATTCTTATCGGTAGTTTCTTTGCGATTGTGATTGCCAAACAACTCTATGGAGGGTTGGGCTACAACCCCTTTAACCCGGCAATGGTAGGGTATGTTGTCTTACTCGTATCATTCCCCGTAGAAATGGTGAACTGGTTTGCACCTGTAAATAACAGTATGGCCAGTATTGGTTTTACCGATATGCTACAGCTGGTTTTCACGGGAATGCCTGATACGCCGGAATGGGACGCTATGACGATGGCAACCCCACTGGATACGCTGAAAATTGGCCTGGGTCTGGATAAGCCACTGGCAGAACTAACCCAGGGCAAGAGCTTTGGAGTGCTGGCAGGTGCTGGCTGGGAATGGATAAGTTTGGGGTATTTGTGTGGTGGTCTCTGGATGATCTATCGAAAAATCATCAGTTGGCATATTCCATTGACCCTGTTGGCTACCTTGGCACTTATTTCCGCAATTTTCTGGGGCTATGACGCTTCTACCCATAGTAGCCCACTGTTTCATTTACTGGCGGGTGGTACAATGTTGGGTGCTTTCTTTATAGCAACAGACCCGGTCTCTGCGAGTACCACCCCGTGGGGGAAAATCTTTTATGCAGCCGGTATTGCTTTCTTCATTTACCTGATACGTGTGTGGGGGAGTGGCTACCCGGATGGTGTTGGCTTTGCTGTATTGATCATGAACATGGCTGTTCCGTTAATTGATTATTACACGCGTCCGAAAGTGTTCGGAGAAGCTCGTGAATAACAGTGTGTTGAAACAGGTACTCAAGCCGGCATTACTGCTGGCGGCATTTGCTCTGGTGGGTGTTTTGTTGCTGGATACTGTCAACCGGTATACGCTGCAACGAATTGAAGCAAACGAGCGTAATGCCTTGATGCGGCAGCTAATGCAAGTTGTTGATAAAAACAGTCATGACAATGACCTGCTACATGATAGCGCTGTATTACCAGGAAAGCTTTTTCATAGTAGTAGTGACGTGACAATATACCGGGCAAGAAAGCAGGGACGACCTAGCGCGGCAATTTTTGTGACGACGACGGATAAAGGCTATAAAGGCTCGATACAAATTGTCATTGGAATTCGTATGGACAGGAGTATTAGTGGTGTGAGGGTCGTGCGACACAATGAAACGCCTGGTCTCGGGGATAAAATGGAGTTGCAGAAGAGTCCCTGGGTATTGGACTTTGACAATACGAGTTTGCAACAGCCTGCGTTGTCACAATGGGCTGTTAAGAGAGATGGTGGTTATTTTGATCAATTTACAGGTGCTACCATCACACCTCGGGCCATTGTCGGTGCGGTGCGTGATGTATTGCTCTGGAGCAATGAAGACAACCATCTGCTATCGGTGTTTTCGTTGCCTACGACAGTTGGCAACCCGTCCGAAGCGAGTGACAGAGCAGTAAAAGCAGAGATGGAGAATGCACAGTGAGTCAGGCAAGCTATCGAAAAATCACCCAGGAAGGGCTTTGGAATAATAATCCGGGTCTGGTGCAACTGTTGGGCTTATGCCCTTTAATGGCAGTCACAACGAATGTCGTCAATGGTCTGGGTCTGGGGTTGGCGACGATATTGACACTGGTCGCATCAAGCACCACTATTTCGTTTGCCCGGCATTTTATTACACCGGAAATACGTTTACCCGTTTTTGTATTGATTATTGCTGCGGTCGTCACAGCGATTGAGCTACTTATGCATGCCTTTTTCTTTGAGCTGTACCATATTTTGGGTATTTTTATTCCCCTGATTGTAACCAACTGTATCATTATTGGTCGTGCAGAGGCTTTTGCCGCCAAACATACACCACCGAAAGCCTTTTGGGATGCGCTTATGATGGGGACGGGTTTTGCGCTGGTATTACTGATTCTGGGTGGTATGCGGGAGGTGCTGGCGAATGGAACACTGTTTGATCATGCCCATCTGATGTTTGGCGAGTCCGCCAGAGGTTTGGCTATTCATTTATTTGAAGACGATAAGGGCTTTTTACTGGCGGCCTTGCCACCGGGTGCCTTTATTGGCCTGGGTTTGCTATTGGCGATTAAAAACTGGATAGATGCACAGCAGGTTCAGCGTCGCAAAGCAGGAAAAACAGCCACAACGGCTACCTTACCAGTGACATCTGTGAGCACAGAATAAATACAGTCAGATGAATAAACAGATACGTACCGAGATTTTCAGGCGGCTGCAAGCCGAAAACCCACACCCTACCACGGAATTACATTATTCATCTGCCTTTGAGTTGCTGGTTGCGGTTATTCTGTCCGCCCAATCCACCGACAAGGGTGTGAACAAGGCGACAGAAAAGCTGTTTGCCGTTGCCAATACACCGGAGAAAGTCCTTGCCCTGGGAGAAGAGGGTTTAAAGAGCTATATAAAAACGATTGGGCTATACAATAATAAGGCTAAACATATTATTGAAGCCTGCAAGATGTTGATAGAGAAGCATCATTCCCAGGTGCCAGATAACAGAAAAGACTTACAGGCATTACCAGGGGTGGGCCGAAAAACAGCGAATGTTATTTTGAATACTGTTTTTCGCCAGCCAGCGATGGCCGTGGATACACACATTTTCCGAGTAGCGAATCGTACGGGTATTGCCAAAGGAAAAACGGTGCTGGAAGTAGAAAAAAAGCTGCTTCGCCATATCCCCAGGGAATATTTACTCGATGCCCACCACTGGTTAATTCTGCTCGGTCGTTATATCTGTGTTGCCAGAAAGCCACGTTGTCAGGCCTGTGTTATTTCCGACTTATGTGAGTATAAAGAAAAAAACCTGTAGCCTGTGCTGTTTTAGTCGGAGGTTCTCAAGAGCTTGTCTTGTAGTGCATTGCAAAGAAACGCTTTGTGGTAGAATCGCCAGGTAGCAAAGTTACATAAGGACTGAGTTTGTGCCAAGAAGGTGAGTAGCAATTAGTCAACACTGAGAGAGTCAGGGGTTTTATGATTTTATCCATGCAGTATATGAGAGCACTTGCCTCTCTCTTTGTCGTTTTCCATCATTCCGGTCTTAAAGCAGCCACTTATAGCTCAAACCCTCTGGGCTGGTTTCATGTAGGAGAAGCTGGTGTTGATCTGTTTTTCATTATTTCCGGCTATATTATGTGTAAGACAGTAGATAGCCGGAACACGTCGTTTGGTCGTTTTTTGTTGGCACGAATCAGGCGAATTATACCGTTGTACTGGGTACTCACTTCCCTGGCCCTGATTATCTTTATTGTGCTTCCAGAGAAGGTCAATAGCTCCGGAGGACATACTAATATTCCCCTGTCTTACTTGCTCTTTCCAACAGAAGACAAGTACCTGATTCAGAACGGCTGGACTTTAAGCTACGAGTTTTTCTTTTATTTTTTATTCGCTGTTGGTTTGCACCTGACAAGTAATAAAAAATACCTTTTGCCTGTGGTTTTAATCCTGTTGCTCGTTTCAGTTGGCACAGTTATTCAGCCGAAAAACTATTTGCTGGGATTTATGACCAATCCTTTGTTGCTGGAGTTTGTTTTTGGCATTCTTGTGTTTTATTTCTTTAAAAGCAGACAGCTGACTTATAGTACAGGGCTGCTTCTTATGGCGGTAGCTGGAATAGTGCTGATGTATGTTAATTTCTATCAGCCGGGCTATCCTCGGGTCATCGCATATGGCGTTCCGGCACTTCTCTTTTTTGTTGGTATGCTGACATTGGAGCCCTTTTTTCAGAAAAACAGGAAAAGCCAGACCCTGGGCTTCTTTCAAGGTGTTGGAGATTCCTCCTATTCACTCTATCTGTCCCACCCCTTTACCCTGGTTGCCGCGTCAATGATTTTGGCAAAAGCAGGTATCAATGAATATGGCTATCTATTTGTGCTATTGTTAGCCATCAGCTCGGTGGTGGCGGGGCACTTGTGTTATCTCCTGTTAGAGAGAAACCTGCAAAAGGTTGTGAAAAACTACCTGCCACCGCTGGTGAGTAACAAGAGTAATAAAAAGCCTGTTTCCGGTTTACGCTAAACAGTCTCTTGAAGAGACCGGTACCCAACTTATGGATGGACTGCCAAAGACGATTGCTGCTGTGGATCTGGGATCCAACAGTTTTCACCTGATAGTCGCCCAGGTAAGTACAGAGGGCGTCTTGCAAAAAGTCGATAAACTCAAGGAAATGGTTCGTCTGCGGGGTGGCCTGGATGAACATCATCGTTTATCTGCGGAAAAAGAGGCTGAAGCCCTGGCCTGTTTACAGCGCTTTGGTGAACGCATTCGGCACTTGCCGGCAGAAGCTGTGCGGGTGGCTGGCACGAACACCTTGCGTAATATGCGTGACTCCAGGACTTTCCTAAAAAAGGCGAAGCGGGCACTGGGACATTCCATTTCCATTATTGCCGGGCGCGAAGAAGCCCGCCTGGTCTATCTTGGTGTTGCCCATACGTTGTCTGATGATGAAGGTAAACGTATGGTGATAGATATTGGTGGAGGCAGTACCGAATTTATCATTGGGAAAAGATTTCAGCCGGAAAAGCTGGAAAGTCTGGAGATGGGCTCTGTCAGCATGACGCAAAAATACTTTTCCGATGGTTCCCTGGCGAGAGCTCACTGGAAACGGGCCAATACGGAGATCTCACTGGAAATCACACCTATTAAATCGGCTTTTCAGAAAGGCCAGTGGGAAGTTGCGACGGGCTCATCCGGAACCATCAAAGCGGCAAAAAAAATTGCTCTGGCATTGGGGCTGGAGAAATTTGGCATTACCCTGTATGCCTTGCACACGCTCCGTGACCGGCTAATTGCAGCAAAACACATTGGCAATATTGATTTGCCTGAATTAAAAACTGAACGTGCCCCCGTTTTTGCGGGAGGTCTGGCTGTTTTAATCGCTATTTTCGAAACCCTGAAAATAGACCGGATGACAGTTTCCGAAGGGGCGCTACGGGAAGGTTTGCTATATGACCTGATAGGGCGTATTCATCACGAAGATATCCGTGAAAAAACGATTACGGATTTACAAGGCCGGTTTAATATTGATCCCGTGCAGTCCCGACAGGTTGTGGAAAC
>WFWY01000047.1 GCA_015490895.1 Thiotrichaceae bacterium
AAGACCGTAGGTGTTGAAAGACTTAATTGGGTTGTTAATCGGGTATTGATGACTGAATTGCCTACGTAGATGGCGCGCTCTGACGAGTTTGGTTTTTCGCTGGGTGTGCGCCGTTGGTTCATTTTTCGTACTTGATGATCAGTGTGGGGAATGTTTATTAACGGTGGGTATCCACCGAACCATGAGGTAGTGAATCGTGGCATTAACTTTAGAAGCTAAGAAACAGATAGTCTCTGAGGTCGCTGAGGTTGCTGCAAACGCACATTCTGCTATAGCGGCTGATTATAGTGGAATTTCTGTAGGTGATATGACCGCTTTGCGTGTGAAAGCACGCGAGGATGCCGTTTACCTGCGGGTGGTTAAAAATAATCTCGCTAAGCGAGCGCTTGCTGATACAGATTTTGAATGTATGAGTGAGGGTCTGGTTGGACCGATGATTCTGGCATTTTCTCAGGAAGATCCAGGCGCTGCGGCACGCGTGATTAAGGACTTTGCAAAAGAGCAAAAAGAGTTTGAAGTGAAGATGATTGCCCTGGGTGGTGATTTGTTGGATGCTTCCGAGCTTGATGCCCTGGCTAAAATGCCTACCCGTGATCAGGCGCTAGCAATGCTGGCCGGAACACTGCGGGCACCATTAGACAAGTTGGCAAGAACGCTGAACGAAGTCCCAGGAAAACTAGTGCGTACTATAGCTGCTGTACGTGAACAGAAAGAGGCATCTGCCTAAACTCGGTATATAGGAGAATAATTATGGCCGTTTCAAAAGATGAAATTTTGGAAGCAATTTCAAATATGACAGTGTTGGAGATCGTCGATTTGATTTCTGATATGGAAGAAAAATTTGGTGTATCTGCAGCCGCTGCTGCTGTTGCTGCTGCACCTGCTGCAGGTGGAGACGCTGGTGCTGCTGCTGAAGAGCAAACTGAGTTTGATGTTGTGCTGTCTGCAGTAGGTGATAGCAAAATCAAGGTGATTAAGGCGGTACGCGCAATTACAGGTCTGGGTCTGAAAGAAGCGAAAGATATGGTTGAATCTGCACCTGCCACGTTGAAAGAAGGCGTGAGCAAGGATGAAGCAGAAGAAGCTATCAAGCAGCTTGAAGAGGTCGGTGCTTCAGCAGAGATGAAGTAATTGACTGATCTGAAATTTAGGTTTTAGAGACAATGGCTGGCGGTGTTATCACCGTCGGCCTTTTGTCGCTTAGGTGTGTGTCCTTTAGTGGGTGCATCCAGACGGGGCAGGCAAGTCTGTTTTGAATGAAATCACTGGCGTTCGTTCAGAGTTTGATTCTAAACAGATTTTTGGTCACTGGGCTTTTGGGCACAGTGTGAATGCAGTGTTTGCAACCAAGATTATCCCTAAAGTGAGGAATAACGATGGCATTAAGCTTTACTGACAAAAAACGTATTCGCAAGGATTTTGGCAAACGTCCACAGGTGCTGGATATTCCGTATTTGCTAGCTATCCAGCTCGAATCCTATCGTAATTTTTTGCAGGATGGCATTCCTGTTGATGAGCGTAAGGATAAGGGTTTACATGGCGCGTTCAAGTCAGTTTTTCCTATCGTTAGCTACAATAATTATGTTGACCTGGACTACGTCGACTATAGCCTGGCTGAGCCTGTATTTGATGTGCGTGAGTGTCAGGTGAGAGGCTTGACCTTTGGGGCGTCCCTGCGCGTAAAGTTGCGATTGCGTATTTTTGACAAAGATGCGCCTGCTCCGAAAAGAGAGGGCGGTAAAACGACAGGCGGTGTTGTTAAGGATATCAAGGAGCAGGATGTATACCTGGGTGAGTTGCCCTTAATGACCGAAAAGGGATCGTTTGTCATCAATGGCACTGAGCGTGTCATTGTGTCGCAGCTGCATCGTTCCCCGGGTGTTTTCTTTGATCATGATAAAGGTAAGTCCAACTCGGCTGGCAAGCTTTTGTATAATGCCCGGGTTATCCCCTACCGTGGATCCTGGCTGGATTTTGAGTTTGATCCTAAAGATGCTGTTTTTGTCCGGATTGACAGGCGTAGAAAGCTTCCGGCAACGGTATTGTTACGTGCGATTGGGATGGATACCAGGCAAATTCTGGAAGAGTTTTATGAAACCATTCCGGTGACGCTAAACAAGAACAATATCAAGGTTGCACTTAATCCCAAGCAGCTTCAGGGAGAGCTGGCTCTGTTTGATATTATTATTGATAAGAAGACCATCGTGAAAACCGGTCGTCGAATCACTGCCAAGCATGTGCGGATGATGTCCGAGTCAGGCGCCAAGACACTGGAAGTGCCTGTCGAATATATGATGGACAAGCGCTTGGGTGGTGATGTCGTCGATAAAGAAACGGGTGAACTGATAGCGCCAGCGAATGCAGATGTTACCGAGGAGCTGCTGGAGGTTTTTCGTGACAAGGGCGTGAAAAAGTTTAGTATCCTGTATATTAATGAGCTAGACCACGGCCCTTATATTTCTAATACCCTAAACATCGACCCCTCCACTAATAAGTACGAGGCGCATGTGGAAATTTACCGCATGATGCGCCCGGGTGAGCCTCCTACAAAGGAATCTGCAGATAACCTGTTCAAGAACTTGTTCTTCTCTGAAGACCGTTATGACTTGTCAGAGGTTGGGCGTATGAAGTTCAACCTGCGCCTGGGGCGGGATACTGCTGAAGGCTCAATGACGCTTAGTAATGAAGATATCGTAGATGTCCTGAAAACTCTGGTGGCTATTCGCGATGGTCACGGTATTGTGGATGATATTGATCATTTGGGTAACCGACGTATTCGTAGTGTGGGTGAGATGTCGGAAAATGCTTTTCGTGTGGGGCTGGTGCGGGTAGAGCGTGCAGTGAAAGAGCGTCTCACAATGGCAGAAAGTGAAGGTTTAATGCCGCAGGATATGATTAATTCCAAGCCAGTTTCTGCGGCGGTTAAGGAGTTTTTCGGTTCTAGCCAGCTTTCTCAGTTTATGGATCAGAATAATCCCTTGTCGGAGGTGACGCACAAGCGCCGTATTTCAGCACTGGGGCCAGGTGGTTTAACCCGTGAGCGTGCAGGTTTTGAGGTGCGTGATGTGCATCCAACGCATTATGGGCGTGTGTGTCCGATTGAGACACCGGAAGGACCCAATATTGGTTTGATCAATTCGTTGGCGGCTTACGCCAAGACCAATGATTACGGGTTCCTGGAAACACCCTATCGCAAGGTGGTTGACGGGGTGGTAACAACCGATATTGATTACCTGTCGGCTATTGAAGAATCTCAGTATGTAATTGCTCAGGCAAGTGAGGAGCTGGATAGTGAAGGACGATTTGTTGCTGACCTTATTTCGTGCAGGAATCTGAACGAGTTTAGCTTGTTCTCCGCAGATCGTGTTCAGTATATGGATGTCTCACCTCGGCAAATTGTTTCGGTAGCGGCTGCGTTATTGCCTTTCCTGGAGCATGATGATGCAAACCGTGCCTTGATGGGGTCGAATATGCAGCGCCAGGCAGTACCCACATTACGTGCACAGACACCGCTGGTAGGTACGGGTATGGAGCGTACCGTGGCCGTAGACTCCGGTTCTGCTGTAACCGCCAGGCGTGGCGGAAAAATTGATTCGGTTGATGCAGCGCGTATCGTGATTCGTGTTAATGATGACGAAGCCCAGGGCGGTGGTGTTGATATCTACAACCTGATCAAGTATACCCGGTCTAACCAGAACACCTGTATTAATCAGCGTCCCATTGTTAAGGTGGGTGACCAGGTTGCGCGTGGTGACGTGCTGGCAGACGGCCCTTCTACGGATCTGGGTGATCTGGCTCTGGGGCAGAACATGCTGGTGGCCTTTATGCCCTGGAATGGTTACAACTTCGAAGATTCGATTCTTATTTCAGAGCGGGTCGTTGATGAAGATCGTTATACCACGATTCATATCGAGGAAATGACCTGTCTGGCGCGTGATACCAAGCTGGGTGCCGAAGAGATTACTGCTGATATTCCGAATGTGGCAGAAGGTTTGTTAAGCAAACTGGATGAGTGCGGTATTGTGCATGTGGGTGCGGAAGTTAAGCCGGGTGATATTCTGGTTGGCAAGGTGACACCAAAAGGTGAAACGATGTTAACACCTGAAGAAAAGCTTTTGCGCGCCATTTTTGGCGAAAAGGCCTCTGATGTGAAGGATTCTTCTTTGCGTGTAGGATCCAGTATGTTCGGTACGGTTATTGATGTGCGTGTTTTCACACGTGACGGCGTGGAGCGTGATGCGCGTGCCCAGTCAATTCTGGATGATGAGTTACATAAGGTACGTAATGATTTGCGTGATGAGATGCGTATCTTTGAGG
>WFWY01000048.1 GCA_015490895.1 Thiotrichaceae bacterium
GTCCGGTCGAATTTCCTGTGAGATGAAATTCGTCAGTTTTTTGATAGAAAAGTTAGCAATAGTCATTCTATTGGTCACTTTTATAGCGAAAAAATGGCGATATTTCAGCCTCAGGAAAACGATTGGGACTTGATCAGAGCCTCCTTAAGGCAGTACGCAGAAGCAGGATAGTATGAGTGTTGGCTGTTTCATTTTTATTGTTTTCTGCTGAGGTTTCAGCGTTAATACATCATATCGTATATGCCTTGACGTGGTCTGAATAATAGGTGATAAATAGCTGTCGCCAGCCTCTCAGGGGACTGACCAGAAATATTCGTCATAATAACTATAAAAAATACATACCATGGATTCTCTTCTCTTACTTCTTCTCATCGGGGCAGCAGCCCTGGCTCTGTTCTCAAACAGTTTTATTGCAAAAATACTGAAAGCCAAAAGGTATCGTTTTTACTGGATGATACTCACCTGGTTACTGACCTTTATAGCCATTGTTGCAGCCAATTTGTATCAGCTGGATGGTCTGTATGTGCTGTTGATTGGTATTAGTACCTTTTTTGTATCCCTACTTGTCCTCAACGGGATGAAACCGGCAACTGCATTCACTACAGCCATTTCCGGCCTCGCTATTATCACCTTGTTTTCAGTCGCTATTTTGGTTCTGCTACAGCAAGCCGGATCCGATACACGTGGGCTGACAGCAACGGCACTGGGTCTGGTACCTGAAAGTGAATTTTATAATGTCAATGTGTTGCAAAAACCCGAACCGGATGAGACTGATCTGTATGCAAAAGAAGCTGAGGATATTGTTTACTCTGAAAGTGATTTACTGCCCAATCGTGTGGTGAAAGCACCTGTTATTCGCGCTCATATTTATCATGAGGTTGACCCCCGCAAAGCAGGTAGTATGAAAGGGGCGAGTATTCGTTTGTTAAAAACAGATGGTAAAACCGTTAAGGGGAGTATCGTCGGAGTGAAAGGTAATCGCCTGATTATCGGGAAGTATGTAGCATCAAAAGGTATGATACAGGCACCGGTTGCTTTTGCTTCCATAAAAAAACTTGAAGTGCTTGGTCGGTAAACAAATGTTGCTTGCTGTCGTCGTATATCAACCCGTCCTTGGACAAGCTCCTCAGTCGGTACTCTGGAAGCTTGAGTGGTAGGTGTACGCTGAGGCACGAAGCCTAACAGGGCATGGTTTGTTAGGGTTCCTTCGTCACCGCCAACCTGCAAATTAGCTCTTTACCTGTAGAGATAATTTAAACTGGACGATGTGAGTAGCCTGTCATCCTGAACCTGAGATTTCACTATGTCGTTCGTGAAGCCGGGATCAGGTGTTATATCAGGGTTTCCAGACTATAGTATCCAGTGTCCAGGATGAAAGAATGGCTGCAGGTGGTGCTTCATCTTTGGGGCCATCCCAGCGGCCGCTGAAAACATAGAGTATATTCTGTACTTTCGGTGCAATGCAAAGCACTTTACCTGTGAACTCTTCGGTGCCGGCAATACAAGGTTCTACTTCGTTATAACGGTAGATTTTGTTATAGGGCATGCCAATGTTATGTCCCAGGGCATTGCCTATTTTATTGCTCATGACAAATACCGAGAATATACCCTTCTTTTCGATATCGGGGTTGATGAGTATGAGAGGTTTACCGTCTTCGCTAATTCGAATGACCGGTTCCGTATTGCCTTTTTGGAACTGGGTATATTCGGTAACGCTATAGTCCTCAAATGCGCGTGTGATCTGGTGCATATTAAAGGGTGTAGAAGCGTTAATGGGCCCTACACCATCGGCAGATAACACGATTGGGGTATGGGTGGTGCTATTTTGCTGAGCGCCTGTCTCCGTCGCTTCGTCCTGTGTGCCGCAAGCAGTAACGAGGCCGAGTATAAGGCTGAATACGATGAGAATCCGGGTGTTCATATTGGGTCTCCAACGGTCACATGTTAGCCGGGTTTGGCAGACAGTAGCCGACTATTCTGTTGAGGAGACTCTGACCAAGTCCCAATCGTTTTCCTGAGGCTGAAATATCGCCATTTTTTCGCTATAAAAGTGACCAATAGAATGACTATTACTAACTTTTCTATCAAAAAACTGACGAATTTCATCTCACAGGAAATTCGACCAGACTTAATCAGAGGCTCCTTGAGACAAGTATATGAGAAATCAATAACTATTTCGCTAACTTTTCATGGAATTGAAAAACTCTTCATTGGTCATGGTAGACTGGAGTTTATCAAACAGGAATTCAATGGCTTCCAGTTCATCCATGGGATGCAGGAATTTACGCAGAATCCAGAGCTGCTGAAGCTCGTCTTCACTGACAAGCAGGTCTTCCCTGCGAGTACCGGAGCGATTGATATTGATTGCCGGGAAGACACGCTTTTCAGCGATACGACGATCCAGATGGACTTCCGAGTTGCCCGTCCCTTTAAATTCTTCATAGATAACTTCATCCATGCGCGAACCGGTATCAATCAGGGCAGTAGCAATGATGGTCAGGCTGCCACCCTCTTCGATGTTTCGGGCTGCACCAAAGAAGCGCTTGGGACGTTGCAAGGCATTGGCGTCCACGCCACCGGTTAATACCTTGCCAGAGGAGGGGACAACCGTATTATAGGCGCGTGCCAGCCGGGTAATGGAGTCCAGCAGGATGACGACATCTTTTTTATGTTCAACCAGGCGTTTGGCTTTTTCTATGACCATCTCGGCGACCTGGACATGGCGCGTTGCTGGCTCATCAAAGGTTGAGGAAACCACTTCACCCATGACCATACGGGACATTTCGGTAACTTCTTCCGGGCGTTCGTCAATCAATAAAACAATAAGATAGCTTTCCGGGTAGTTGGTTTTGATGCTTTGCGCGATATTTTGCAGCATCATGGTTTTACCCGCTTTAGGCGGCGCAATAATCAGGCCACGCTGACCTTTACCGATCGGTGCAACAATATCAATAATTCTGGCAGTAATATCTTCTGTGCTGCCATTGCCGCGTTCCATACGAAAGCGCTCGTCGGGGTGTATGGGGGTCAGGTTTTCAAAGAGAATCTTGTTGCGGGCATTTTCCGGAGAATCAAAGTTGATTTCATCGACCTTGAGAAGTGCGAAATAGCGTTCACTGTCTTTGGGGGGTCTGATTTTTCCAGAGACAGTATCCCCAGTGCGTAAACCAAAACGCCTGATCTGGCTGGGAGATACATAGATATCATCTGCACCAGCGAGGTAGTTACTATCTGCCGAGCGCAAGAAGCCGAACCCGTCCTGAAGTATTTCCAGTACACCTTCGCCATAAATATCGTCACCATTTTTGGCAACAGCCTTAAGGATAGAAAAAATGATATCCTGCTTGCGGGAGCGGGATATACCATCGATTCCGAGGGATTTTGTAATGTCTAAAATTTCGGCAGCAGTTTTCTTTTTAAGTTCAGATAAATTCATAAATACAAGGATAGGGTAAGTGATCGCTGAATACACAGCAGAACGATAATAATTAACAATTTGAAAGGATTTTTTCCGAGGGTAAGTCTTTGCCAGAGTGGCTAATCTGTGCCTAAACACATAGACAAGAATGGCGCTAAGGTAGCATAGATAGTGGCTTGCGTCCAACGATTCGAGGGATAAAATTCAACCTGTATGTGTCTCGCCGCCTGTCATTAGCCCGGAAAGAAGGCGGCGAGTACCTGTTTTAATCTTTGTTTTCAGCGGGCAGCTGTCCAGATATTCCCCCGGGATGCGACAGGCTATCCTATGTTCTGATCTATAAAGGCGCTCAGTTGGGACTTTGATACGGCTCCTACTTTGGTTGCTTCTACGTTACCATCCTTGAACAGCATCAGAGTTGGTATACCGCGAATACCATATTTAGGAGGTGTGTCAGGGTTGTCATCAATATTGAGTTTGGTCACTTTGACTTTGTTGCCGTATTCAGAGGCTATTTCATCCAGAATGGGGGCAATCATTTTGCAGGGGCCACACCACTCAGCCCAGTAATCGACTAACACGGGAGTTTTACTTTTCAGGACTTCTTCTTCAAAACTCTCATCTGATAAATATATGATATTTGAGCTCACAGCTGTCTCCGTCACAATTAATGGGCTCTATTATCGGGATTCGTTTGCAAATTACAAGTGAATTAGCTATTAATCCGGAAACCCGTCACGGGTTGGATAAGGAATTCCCGTGACTTGAAACAGGAATGACCGACTCCGCCCGGACAGGCTCCTTGTGCCGGAACTTTTTCCCGAAACCATTATCTGAGTGTGCATTGGAGAAAGAACTCCAGAAAATGTACGAAAGAGGATTTATGAAAATCAAATCGTTACTACTATTCTTGTTGCTGGGTGGTATTGCATCGCCTGTATTTGCCTTGCCGGGAGCATTTAATGCCAATTATTCTGTCTCAAAAAGTGGTCTGACGCTGGGAGAAATGCGTGTCTCCTTGACTTATGGGCAGAATACTTACGCTTATCATAAAGCCACCAAAGCGACGGGTCTGGCATCCTGGTTAAGCGGTGACAGGGTGATTGAGAATGTCGAGGGGAAAATAAACCGGGATGTCCTGAGGCCAGGTAGCTATATATTTCATCACACCAGTAAGCGTAAAAACAGAAAAGACCAGTTACAGTTTGTAACGCCACGATTAGTAAAGGGAGAGTATAAAAAACAGGCTTATCAGATTCAGGTACCCCAGGGAACGCTGGATAGAGCGACACTGGAGCTGGTACTTGCCAGGGATCTTGCACATCATAAAAAAAATATGGTGTATTCTGTGGTTGAGCGGGGAAAATTAAAAACGTATCGCTTTGCACATCAGGGAACGGAGAAAATACCTGTTGGCGACAAGGAATATCAGGCAGAAAAGCTCATGGTTGTCAGAGAAGGAACGGTACGCAAAACAACTTTTTGGCTGGCACCAGAACTTGGGTATATGCCGGTTAAAATTAACCATATAGAAAAAGGTGATGCTATCGTGACGCATCTTAAATGGTTTCAATCAATCAAACCTGGATCAGTCACATCACTACCACACAGCGAAGTGATGCATCGTAATAAATAAAAAAATGAAATTGTGTATGCGGGCGAAAAGGAGCCCCACCTTGCTATTTTATAACAAGACAAGGGGGGGTGCCCTTCTTCGGCTTATCCTTGTTCAGGGTTTAGTTATGAGCAGTTTGGGCTCTGTTCCTGATGAAGCAGACAGGCTTGCCGCCCAATAACCCGTCCAGGATACCAGGTTATTGCTTGCTGTGATCAGGCTGTAGTCTGCGCCATTATAGGTCCATAGCTGGTTATGAACGATATTTTCAGCGGCCGCCGTATCCAGCTCACAGCTGGGTATGCTACAGGTGCCACTATTCGTCATTACCCGGGTACTACTCACATTGACCGCGACAATAAAGGGGTAGCCGACCATGTTCCAGGTTGTGTCATTTGCCTGTGTCGCGAGCGGACTTTCAAAGCAGGCTTCGCTTAGGCAGCCAGCAGAGGCTGTGGCGGGGGTAGGGGTGCTGGTGGCTGGCATGTCCAGTACCCTGGCGCTGCCTGTTAACTGTGCCATCCAGTAGGATTTGCCTTGTGATAACGTGCCTGAGAGCCCTACATTCGTGTAGCTGTTTGTCGCGGGTATATACTCCCATAGTACCCAGTCCTGATCATAGATGCCCAGCTCATCATCACCGAATATGTCTGCAACGGTGTTGCTGCTACCCGGGTCACAAGGCAGGCTAATTTGTCGCCAGCGGTTATGGGGCAATGTATAGGTGGTGTTACAGGGTAATGGCAAGTCAGCTAACTGGGAGACTTCCGCCTGGCTCAATGCACTGTCAAAGACCTTCACGTCATCAATACGCCCATCAAAGAAACGCTGATGCTGCATGGAACCAATGGTGAAACCATTGCCGGTGTTATAGGTAATCCCTTGTGCAGAGTTATTGGAACCTGCTTCGACCCCGTTAATATAGACTTTTAGGGTATTGGTAGCGTCATCGAACGAGCCTGCAATATGCTGCCACTGGTTAAACTGGAAACTATTGGCAGGTGACGAAACCCCGCTCCAGCCTCCCACGGTATTTCTCACATAGAAATAGACCTTGCCATCATTAGGGGTGAGGTATAAGCCCACGTTATCGCCCTGTGAGGCAACCCATTCCCAGCTCTCACTGGTCGTGTCCGGGTATATCCAGGCAGAAAGAGTGATAGAGGGTGTTTGTAGTGCGGTTGCATTGGTCGATGAAGCATCTTGTAAAGAGGCAGGGCCAGCAAACTCCAGAGCAGAGCCTGACTGTCCCGGAACCCAGCTGGCCCCATTGTTAACGGTCAGGTTAACCATGTTGGTACTTTGGTCAAAGGCCGTGGTGCCCGAGTTTTCATTGAGCGGCCAGTTGGCATTGCTGGGGATGGCAAAAAAAGGTTCCAGTGCTGCGAACCATTTTTGTGCGAGCTTGAGCTCACCGCTATCCGTAGGATGGATACCATCTGACAGCAAGTCTGTTGTCTGGTCAAATCCGGTATATTGATCAACCAGCACAACCGGTGAAGTAGCGGTATTCAGGTCACTTGCCAGTTGTGCAATAGCATCGTTATAGGGAGGGATATTGGGAGCGCCACTTTCCCAGCCGGGAATATTATTGGGTGCATCATCCGCAATGGGAATAATTTGAGCCAGGAGAATAACGACATCGGGCTTTGCGGCACGTATTTTTGCAATCAGGTCGCTGAGATCGGTAATCGCAGCAGTAATCGCAGCGTCTAGATCAAAACCCTCAAAGGTAAACTGAAAGTTATTGGTTCCCAGATGAATGAGCGTGATATCCGGAGGGCCAAGGGTTGCCAGTGAATAATCAATAATACTTTGTCCTGTTGTACTATCAGGGTGCACGACAGTGAGAAGATCGCGTGCGGTATAGCCGCTCCAGCCTTCATGCTCATCATCTGTAAATCCGGGGGGAGGGTTGTTGGAATTTAGTGTGCCGGTAAAGTCAAACTTTACACTGGTACTGGCATCAGACAGTTGCTTTAGCCAGTATCGATAACTGGGTTCGAACCGACCGCTGGTAATGGAGTCGCCCAGGGGCAAAATTTTCGGTGTTTGACCGGCAAAACTAACCGCATAAGAAAGAGGAGAAATAGAAATAAGGAATAAAAAAATTCCTGATAGAATGAGCTGGCGAAGGCGCATGGCAATAGTCCCTGTATTTCCAGTATTAACTGGTTAAACCCTGATATTGATGAGCGAATATTCGTGGAGGAGTTTTAATATTAGCCCGAATGATGTGCTGCTTAACTCTGGGGGCTTTGTCAAATGAAGCCAAATGAACAAAACGTTAATAAAAGATGAACAGCAGGGGGGTATTAGACACCATTTAAAAAGGTTTGTCCAGCGCACTTTACGAGACTGAGCAAGGGTTTACGCTTAGCCTATTAAAAAATACTGTTTCATATAAATCAACAAGTCACTCCGCCATATTAAGGCAATGCCACCAGCGATAGCCAGCCAGGGGCCAAAAGGGAGAGGATGGCTTTTATTGGAGCGTTTGATTATTATTAATAAAATACCAAATAAAGCACCAATAAGAGAAGATGCAAAAATGGTAAAAGGGAGAATTTGCCAGCCACCCCACGCACCTAATGCTGCCAGGAGTTTGAAATCTCCGTATCCCATGCCTTCTTTTCCGGTAAACAGTTTAAATAAATGATACACGCTCCATAAGGATAAATAGCCAAAAATAGCACCTAATACACTGCTTTGAAGGTCGGTAAAAATTCCGAAATAATTCACTACAATACCTAGCCATAGTAGTGGCAGTGTCAGGTTGTCAGGCAGGAGCATGGTTCTGGTATCAATCAGGGACAGCGTGATTAGTGTCCAGATGAAAAAAAGGGCGCTGAGTGTTTGCAGGGTGGCGCCCAGTTTCCATGCGACAAGCAGTGACACACATAAGGTAAATAGCTCAACCAGAGGATACTGAAGTGAAATGGGGGCGCCACAGGACTTGCACTGACCTTTTAAAAAAAGATAGCTGACAATAGGAATGTTCTCCATGGCTGTAATCATGTGTTGACATTCCGGGCAGCGTGAACGAGGAACAAAGAGATTAAAGGTGGGTTGATGGGTGGAGGTTCCCGTTGGGTTTGCTGTCGTCTCTTGTTCAAGGAGATGTTTGCAATCTTCCCTCCAGGTGTTTTCCAGCATAATAGGGATGCGGTAGATAGCAGCATTCAGGAAGCTACCGATGAGTAATGAAATCACACCCACCGTAATAAAGAAAAAGAAAGAGTTCTGCTGTAGAACAGTAATGACGTCCATTTTTGCCCCTATGGCTAGTATTTTCAGATGTTATAAGGGAGCGCACGGGTTGTCTATGCATAATAGACAACCCGTGCGATTTCCCTAAAAGAGCTTCTGATCAAGTCCCAGTCGTTTTTCTGAGGCTGAAACCGCCATTTTTTCGCTATAAAAGTGACCAATAGAATGACTGTTGCTAACTTTTCTATCAAAAAACTGACGAATTTCATCTCACAGGAGATTCGACCGGACTTAATCAGAGCCTCCTCAAGAAAGGTTATCTTAAAATAACAACCATATAACAATTATAAAGAAGTATTACTATGTTACAGACTATCAATCATACCCTTAGCAAACTGACGTTTGCCCTCGGATTTTTCTCCCTATCAGCAGCAGCTTCAGCAGTTGTTGCCCCTAATTTTTTAACTGACCCTGGTTTTGAAGACGGATACGCAGAAGCTGGAGAAGCATATACTGATAACACTCTGGCACCTGTCTCATCAGGATCACCCTGGACACGCACCATTGGAACCTGTGATGCATGGGCCGGAGGACCACGTAACACCATCGGGTATGGAGCCTGGGGCGGCCTGGCCAATGGCCTTCCTGCGGTACCTAACGAAGGTGGGCAATTTGTTGCCTGTGGTGGCTGGTATCCCCCTGGTGAGCGCATTACCCAGCAAGTAACCGGTGCCATACCCGGGCAGGAATACAAACTAAGCTTTTGGTACTCCCATGCCGGAGTAGAAGGCTTAACACCCCTTAATATGATGGCAAGTGCCGGAGTCTGGATAAATTTAACCTTTCTCGGATCCACCCAGCCCCTCCCCTATCTGGGACCGGGAAAGCAGGAGTGGCAAAAAGCAGAGTTTCTTTATACACCCACCTCATCCTCTTTCTTCTTCACCATTGGTTACCACGGCACCAATACACCAGATTATGGGTATATTGCCTTTGACGGGGTCGCAGTTGCAGAAGCTGTTCCCCTCTCCGCCCTCACCGTTATTGCCGAAGTCACCAATGACGACAGCGGCACCAGCACCCTCAATGATCTGGGCATTACCTCCACCGCCGGAGCGCTTGCCTTTGATGCCGGCGTCACCGCTGGAAGTGTAAAAACCTATAGCGCCTCTCCTCTGACTATTGCTCCGGGTACTTACCTGTTATCCGCCACTGATCTGACTGACTACACAGAAACCAGCTGGAGTTGCAGCAGTACCAGCGGGCTGCCCCTCACAATCAGTGAAATCTTCTCCGAAGGACTGGTACAGTCTAATGTCACTCTGGCTAACGGGGATGATGCTACCTGTACTGTCACGTATGATGATATTCCTGCGCCGGCCTGTAGTGCTCTGACAGGGGAAGTCAATGCGGCTATGGCGCCGATTGCCAAACTCAAAAATGGCTCCCGCTTCTTTATGGCTTCCTCTGACTTAAGTACCGGTGCCGGGCATTTAAGGGCTTATACGATTGGCTCCAATGGCTTGCCAGCTTCTACAGCCAGCTGGGATGCCTATACAGCAATGAGCACTCAGAATCAGCGCTCTACCCGCCTGTACTCAACCGCAGCGGATGGCAGCAAGGTGCTCTTTAGCGCCCTGGATGCAGCCGCTTTCGGTGCCGATGGGGTGCCTTCCAATGCGACCATTATTGCAGACCTGGGTAGCGCTTCTCTGGCTGCCATTTCTCCAGGCAGCAACCTGGTGACGCTGGAGAACAAGGTGGATGTTAGACGTTATCTGTCCGATGCTACCTATAAACGCTTTTTTGCCGATACGATTGCGACACGCTCTGATGCGGATAATGCGACCAATCCAAAACTGGTGTTTACTTCCAGTAATGATGGCTTCCTTTATGCCTTTAAGCAAGGTAACGGTTCCTTGTACTGGGCCTGGACACCGCGTTCTCTCACCCAGGAGCGTCGTAATGCGGCTTCTTTTCCCACGCAATACCTGATGCAGGGTGTAACCGATATTCTGGATATCAAATCAGGGTCAACTTATGCCAGTTACGTGGTTGGCAGTTACCGCAATGGGCTCGGACAGTTTGTCCTGAAACTTAATACCGATGGCAGCTTAAATTCGATTGTCTGGGATACTGACCACAAGGGAGTCAATGCGCTGGCCGATTCCGCACCTAACCAGGGTAAACGCGCCTATTTCTCGGATGCCAGTGGCAACCGTTATATGGCGTACCTGATCACTACATCGCTGGGGGATTCGGTGTTGCATATCCGCAGTATCGCGGATACCTCGGTGCATTATCAGATTACACTGGGTTTTACAGCGACCTCGACGCCTTTTGTGATGCCTCAAATGAAGGGTGGCCCCACAGCTCTGTCCTTGTATCTGGGCGATAGCACGGGCAATATTTATGCCGCTCCTCTTTTGACCAGCACGGGTAATAGTGTTGGCAGCCTGAACTCGGAGTCCGCTTTTATTACAGCTTTCTCACAGACGGCGGTGGCTGCCATGCATTCGGCGGATAGTTCGCCAGTTCGCTTTATCGGGGTGAGCCGTGCCAGAGCAACCAGTACGGTGTATTTACGTGCCCAGTCCGATGATCGTTTGACGCTCTTTACGTATCAGCGTGGTAATCCCAATGCCAACGCAAACGCTCGCGTCGCTTCTGGCTGGAAACGCTCCTGGAGTAGCTATCTGGAAGGGGCAGGAACCTGGGCGGACGTGAATGGAACCTCTACCTTAACCCAGGATAATGCCATTGCCAGCCTGCCAGCCGGTGCGAAGATCAGTGGTGAGGCCTATGTGGTCGCCGATAGTCTGGTTCTACCTGTCACTCATGCCGCAGCTGCCAATAGCTGTTCCGGTGATGCCTATTATTACTTCTATCGCATGAGTGATGGCCGTATCCCAACGAAAACCTTCTACCAGGTCAGCGATAGCGCCGCGATTACCGCTCCGGTTAGCTTGGGTAAAGGGACTGCACAGCGACTCCATGTTGCTGATCATCCCGGCTCCAACAAGTTAATCGGGATGGGTATGGCTGACCAGAATACAGGTGCCTCCACCGGACTCGGTGCCAGCTTCTATATCGTCGATCCCGTTAAAACAGGATTAAGAAGCTGGAAAATCCTGAAATAAACACCGCTTAAGGAGGCTCTGATTAAGTCCGGTCGAATTTCCTGTGCGATGAAATTCGTCAGTTTTTTGATAAAAAAAGTTAGTAATAATCATTCTATTGGTCACTTTAATAGCGAAAAAATGGCGATATTTCAGCCTCCGGAAAACGATTGGGACTTGATCAGAGTCTCCTTCAGGAGCCTCTTGTATCTCTCAAAAATGATAAATTAGATAGCTTCTGATTGATCAGGATACAGAGGAAGCTTGTAGTCGCTACAAGGATGTAGCTATCCCCCAGTAATTGATAGTGAGGTATGTGTCTCTCCCACATCGGGTATTAAGGTCAACTCAACTGGTTTCCAACCCCTGAAGTATGCCCCATCCATAAAGTTAGATTTAAATGCTTATATCCTGCACCTTGCATCAGACAAGCGCTGCATAGGTATTGTACAAGTACTGCGATACGGCAAACAGTCCCATTGCTTCTCCGCCACACGGCCTGCCGGGGCGAGAGCGTGTGTTCCAGGCCATGACATCAAAATGCACCCAGGGTATATTTTCCGGCACAAACTCATTCAGATAGAGCGCCGCAGTAATCGCGCCCGCGTATCCTTCCGGAGAGCTATTCATCAAGTCGGCGACAGAACTATCCAGTTGTGAGCGATAGGGCTTGTGTAACGGTAACTGCCAGATCAATTCACCTGCGGCATGGCTGGCAGTGTCCAGACCCTCTACCAACGAGGAGGAGTTGCTGAAAAAGACAGGGACTTCAGTCCCCAGTGCGACACGCGCAGCCCCGGTTAAGGTGGCGAAGTCAATAATCAACTCCGGTTTGAGTGCAGCCGCTTCGGAGAGCGCATCACATAGCACCAGACGGCCCTCGGCATCTGTATTATCGATTTCTACGGTTTTCCCCGCTCGGGTATTAATGACATCACCGGGTCGGAACGCATCACCAGAAATAGCATTGTCCACAGCAGGGATCAACACCAGCAGTCGCACCGGCAGATCCATTGCCATAATCAGGCTGGCCAGGCCCAGCACGTGTGCGCCACCACCCATATCTTTCTTCATATTACGCATGAACTTGGAAGGTTTAATATCCAGCCCCCCGGTATCAAAACAGACACCTTTACCAACCAGACAAATGAGCGGGTGGCTTTCATCACCCCACTCCAGACGCAATAAACGGGGGGCATGAATACTGGCTCTGCCAACTGCATGGATGGCGGGATATTCGGTACGTAGCTGGGCATCTTCAACAACTTCACTAAAACGAGCCTGAAACTGTTTGGCCAATGTCCGGGTTGCCTGCGCCAGATTTTTCGGCATCATATGGTTAGGGGGCGTATTAATCAAATCCCTGATCAGGGTAATAGCGTCCACCACGGCCAGTACTGGCTGCAAGTTTTCTATGTACAGCAAGGCATAAGATTTTTCTTCAGGCTGTTGTGTTACTTCAAAATCATATTGACCCAGCGCCCAGCCAATGGCCAGTGACTCAATCTGCTCATCACGCAGATCCCCTTCGAGGTGATAATTCCCGGCAGGCAATGCCGCTGAAATGCTCCCTAAAGCCCAGCGAATATGTTCTGCATCATCCACCCCGAAGAACACTCTTTCGATACCACCCTGAGCATCAGGAAGCAGACAATATTCTGAGTTTTTTGCCTTGAAATGACTGTTTTCCACCCAGGTTTGTATTTTTTTATTCTGCCTGGGGAGCCAGGCCTGAAAAGATTCACTACGAATAGGTGTTAACGGGATACTGTTAGAATGCTTTGAACTCTGAAACATGGGCACCTGATTTTTCTGTTTATAAAGGGCTACCGTTTATAGCCCTTTATGGCAAGCAACACAAGCCACTCCATCACAAGTTTCAGCTACTTTAGTCCGCTTTTATTAGGGTTTATCACCCAGCAGCTCATCCGGTAAACGCTCATCGGGAATGGCATGACCCAGTTTACGCTGCCAGTTGAGTATCACTCTAAACTGTACTACAGGCGGCTTTTTTGCCAGTAGATGGTCACACTGATGAATACCTTTTACTGAGCATAAATAAGTCACTGCGTTATACCAGGCTCTGTCAAAACCTTGTGTTTTAATATTGAAGTTTTTGCAATAATGCTTGCCCTTTTGGCTGCCGGATACAACAAAGGCAGGGGTGTAGTAACGTATTTTACGCTTATGCCGGGTTTTTGCACCACGCCGGGGCCGTCTTTTAGTGTTCACAAGAAACTTCATCTTGATACCACCCACACCAGTCACGTAAGCAGAATTGCGTCTTTTCTCGGCTCTTTCCTTGTTTTTTTGTGCCGCTATCAGGTTGGCTTCAAACTTCCACTCTGCTTCTATAGCCTGCGCCTGTTTGCGGTCGCTTATCAGTGCATCCGGAGTTTTTGGGTGAAAATACTTTTGTCGTAATTGACCACCCACCGAAACGGCTACCCGGATTTGTGAGCTATCTTCTTTTTCATAAATAGGCATAATATGACCCGCTCCAGAATACTCTATCCGTATCCATCGTCATCCGTCGTCATACAGCACGACGGAACACTCCCTCAAAGTACCTATTTATAG
>WFWY01000049.1 GCA_015490895.1 Thiotrichaceae bacterium
CTCCGGTACGCAAGCCATTCACGTGGGTGCCGCCCTGGATGGTAGGGATCAGGTTGACGTAACTTTCCTGAACGCTTTCTCCCCCTTCCGGCAGCCAGACAAGGGCGGCATCTGCGGCTTCTTTTTCGCTGCTGAAGCTGAGCATAAAAGGCGTTTCAGGGAGTGTTTCGAAGCCACTGACGGCTTCAACCAGGTAGTCCTTGAGGCCATCTTCATAATGCCATTCACACGTCTCCTGTTTGGCTTCCTCGGTGAAGGTAATACGTAACCCCGGGCAGAGTACCGCTTTGGCACGCAAAATGTGTAACAGCTTTTTTACGGAAAAGCGAACGCTGTCAAAATACTGGCTGTCTGGCCAGAAACGCAGGGTTGTTCCGGTATTTTTTTTACCGACACGGCCGACACTTTCAAGATCAGTCGTTTTGTAGCCATTCTCAAAGGTCATCTGGTATTCCTGACCATCTCGCCGGATGCGTACCACCAGACGTTTCGAGAGTGCATTGACGACAGAGACCCCTACACCGTGCAGCCCCCCTGAAAATTCGTAGTTTTTATCTGAGAATTTGCCCCCGGCATGCAAGGTGGCAAGAATGACTTCAACACCGGGGATTTTTTTCTGTGGATGGATATCGACCGGCATGCCACGACCATTGTCTGCGACTGAAACGGAACCATCGGCATGCAGGATAACGGTAATGTGTGAAGCGTGACCAGCCAGTGCTTCGTCTACACTATTGTCAATCACTTCCTGGGCAAGGTGATTGGGGCGCGTGGTATCGGTGTACATGCCAGGCCGTTTACGAACCGGATCAAGACCGCTGAGTACTTCGATGTCGGAGGCGTTATATTCTGTTGTCATAAAACTGAACGTTAAACTGTATTGCTGAAGTGGGTTGCTGGAAGTAGAGGGGATATTACCTGTATTGCCGGGTAAATACTATTTTAACCCGTGCCAACAGGTGTGCTGATGCTTTCTCCAGATTAACTGCGATAGTTATTAGCGTTGCATTAGATTGGAAAGCAGAGTCCAGCCGTGAATAATTTGCTGATTGACATTTGCAGTAATGTTTACCCAGTAAAACTGCCCGGGATCATTTTTGAAATCCAGTACCGTGACGACACTACCACGATTGAGTTGCACGGGCAGCCGGGTGGAAGGTAAGGGGTGCTGGTAGACAGGTGCTTGTGGACTGGTCACCGTGAGTAGAACAGGGTAGGGAGGACGCTCGACGCGTCCATCATCGGAAACCAGACTACGCACGATTTGTCCCGCAGGGTTATAGATGGTGGTGTGCCAGATGCCGTTGGTAATCAGTTTCGATTTACTATAAAGGTAAGGTTGCTGGTGCTGGAAGCGGTAACTGTCTTCCACCCAGAATTCTCCTGACTGGTAGGAGCTGCGGACTTCCTTGCGGCGTGGGTCGATTTCCAGGTTGCTCAGACGTGTCTTGAAGTTGAGGGGGATAAAGTGACTGAGCCCCTTGTCCCAGATAAAAATGGTGTAAAGCTGTTCACTGCTGGTTGTGTCAAATCGGGTGGTAGCCGCGACATCCTGCACGCCGTCAAAATTAAAGTCATCCACCCAGATATCACGCGCATAAGTGGGGATTTGCTGGATATCATTTGCGAGTACAATGGATTTATGGCTAGAAATTTTGGCAATGAGCTGGTTGTGTGAAAAAGAAAGGACAACCTGCTGGTTATTGGGTAAAGGGAGTATCACGCTGTTGTCTTGTTCAGGAGCAGCTTTTGCAGCGGCTGCGGGGAGACTGAAAACCAGTATCCCGTTGATGAGCGCTCTTGAAAGAAAACAGTTTTTCATTGACATAAGACCTGTTGGGTTGAGATTACACCTTAGGACGCGTGCAGGCACAGTATAGTTCAATTTTCGGTAGTTATTTCATTAACTGATCAAGTCCTGATCGTTTTTCTGAGGCTGAAATACCGCCATTTTTTCGCTATAAACTATAAAAGTGACCAATAGAATGACTATTGCTAACTTTTCTATCAAAAAGCTGACGAACTTCATCTCACAGGAAATTCGACCGGACTTATTCAGAGGATCCTCAACTATATTGTAAATCAGTCACTTGCATCTTGCTTTTTAAGAAGATAGAGGGCAGTCTTGATAGTTATAATGCTGCTGAAAAAAATTTATAGTTGAGGTTTGCGGGTAACTTCCAAGGTTTTTTTCTACAGCCTCGTTAGTTGCCAGGAACCGGACAGGGTTATGATTAAAGTTATTGCGTCAGTACTGCTTGTGCTTATATCCATTGCACTGATATTCAAGCTGTTTGGCTTCTCGAAAGTTATCGGGTTGCAAGTATCAGAAAATGAGTTTATTGCCGGTCAGTTTCGGTATCAGGTATTGCTCCTCCTGTTAACGCTTATCACTATAATCGCGTTGTCTATTCTGAATGGCGAGGTTATAGACAGGTTCTTATCTGTTGGTGAGATAAGTGCTTCCGCAGGCCCAGTGCCTCT
Organism: Thiotrichaceae bacterium; assembly: GCA_015490895.1. Classification (GTDB taxonomy): domain Bacteria; phylum Pseudomonadota; class Gammaproteobacteria; order Thiotrichales; family Thiotrichaceae; genus HyVt-477. The sequence goes on from WFWY01000049.1 coordinate 2,485, forward strand.
ATTTGGGATCAAGGAAGGTGAGTCATGGTTAAGCCTTGGTCTAAGCCTTTCTTTCTTCATTACGCTCATAACAGTTGTATTTATGTATTTTCAAGTCAGGGCTGGTGGTATAAGCATGGAGCCACTGATGTCACTGATGGGTTGGGTATTGCTTTTTTCGCTAACAAATTCACTTTGCGAAGAGCTTATATTTAGGGTGGGCATTGTAGGTGCACTATATGAGGTCGTATCTCCAGAAAGTCTTATGATTATATCTGCCGTGATATTTGGCCTTGCCCACTATAGTGGCATGCCAGGCGGGATGGCGGGTATATTTTTGGCGGGGGTATTAGGCTGGCTGCTCATGAAATCGGTGCTTGAAACGCATGGCATATTCTGGGCATGGTTTATTCATTTTCTTCAAGATGTTGTTATTTTCTCTGGTCTGACGCTGTTGAGCTTAAAAAGTAGTGCGGCGGTGGCGCCAAATTGAACCAGCAGGTAAGTAACAAGGCAAATCAGGGAGACAAGATGGTCTCGGAGGCAAAATTGGCTGTGAAAAAAATTGATATCATTTGTAAAGATGTTGCTTGCTCCTGATTCATAAATATAAAACATACTGCCCGGTGAGTAAAATTAGACTATAATGTGCCAGCAAATATCCGGAAATAAGGTGTCTGGACTGTCTCTTATACACA
>WFWY01000050.1 GCA_015490895.1 Thiotrichaceae bacterium
ATCCTCGGGAGCTTCTCCCAGTACAGCAAACAGATCATCAAGCTGAGCAGAATAGATTCGGTTGTCTATTTTTACAGGTGTGTCAAGCGCAAGGAGCTTGCAGGTCTGTTGTGCCCGTTTTGCCGGAGAAAGCAGGATGATATCCGGTATCCAGCCCAACCGCTTCAAGCCATCACCAATTCTTCTGGCTGCGCTCATGCCGCGCTTCTTGAGAGGGCGTTCTTTATCTGTCACACCCTTGTCCCATGCTGATTTGGCATGGCGCATAATAAATAGTTCTTTATCCATAAATAAACTGTCCTTTTTAAAAACCGTAACCGGGATAATGTTCTCAGCTTATTACTTTTACTTGTGTTGTTTGCGGCCAGTGGTTTGCTTTCCCTGTTTACTGACCTCTGTTGATGGGTAAAATATGCAGGATGACAAAAATCAAACTGGCCATAAGAACGATGGATGGCCCGGTTGGTGTATCCCAGAGGTATGAAGTCAGAAAACCGAGGCAGACAGCCAAACTGGCAATCAGCATGCTGATTATAGTCATTTCTCCCGGTGTTCTGGAAAGTTTTCTGGCTGCGGCAGCAGGAATAACCAGGAGAGAGGAAATGAGTAAGGCGCCGATTACTTTCATCCCAATGGCGATGGTCAGGGCAACTAATAAGGTGTAGACGGTGCTTACCAGGGTTACATTTACCCCTTCCACCCGTGCCAGATCTTCATGTACCGTGAGGGATAGCAGGGGCTTCCAGATAAACAGCAGGGTACCTAGAACCAGTACGGTCATGAGCGCAAAGCTCCCCAGATCCTGGCTGGAGACTGCCAGAATATCACCAAACAGCCAGGCATTAAGGTCAACCTTCACTCCTTCTACGAAAGCCAGGGCGACTAGACCCAGTGACAGGCTGCTATGCGCCAGAATGCCCAGCAAGGTGTCATTGCTCAAATGACGCTTATGCTGCATGGCTGCCATCAGTAAAGCGACAATCAGGCTGACTGCAATAATGCTGATATTGACGCTGATGCCCAGCACAAAGCCAAGAGATACACCCAGTAATGAGGCATGAGAAAGTGTATCTCCGAAATAGGCCATACGTCGCCAGATAATAAATACGCCCAGCGCTCCGGTAAGCAGGGCTACCAGGATACCTGCTGCCAATGCCCGGATAATAAAATCTGCGAGGCCGTCATTCATGCGTTTGTGCCTTGCAAGCATCGCCATTTAGTGGGCAAATATGACCATCCAGTTCATGTGCATGGTCATGGTGGTGGGTGTAGACTCCGATGCCTGCAGTTGCGCTGCTATCACCAAACAAGTCCATATATTCCGGGTGGTTGCTGACATCTTCAGGGTGTCCGCTACAGCAAATATGCTGGTTCAGGCATAACACCTTATCCGTATTGGCCATGACCAGGTGTAAGTCATGGGATACCATAATGACACTAAACTGGTGTTCTTTTACCAGGCGGTCTATCAGCTGGTATAGCTGTGCCTGCCCATTGACATCGACACCCTGTGCTGGCTCATCCAGCACCAGTAGCTGAGGATCACGTAACAGTGCGCGAGCCAGCAAAACCCGTTGAAACTCTCCGCCAGAGAGCGATTGTACCGAAGCACTCAGCAAGTGTGATGCTCCCACCTCATTTAGAACCTGTGTCAGATGGGGAGCTCTTTTTTTGCGACCTAGTTGTACAAAGTCCTGTACGGTGAGTGGCATATGATTATCTATTTGTACTTTTTGTGGGACATAGCCAATACGTAATCCTGCCCGTCGATAAACATGCCCGGAATCTGCCTGTTGCAAGCCCAGTAAAATACGCAGCAAGGTTGACTTGCCAGCACCATTGGGGCCGATGACAGTTAAAATACTGCCCTGATACAGTGTCAGGCTCACATCACGCAGAATGGTACGGTGTCCCAGAGACAGGCTAATATCTTCTAGAGAAGCTAAAGCTGGAGATGTTAAGCTGTCACTCATGGTCATTCAGTCTTTTAGTCAAACAGATAAGAAAAAAGCAGCCTGTCATAGCGCGTTGGCACGTATAGCGTGGCGCATTGTACTCTTTTTTTGGCTTGCTGTATCCCTGCTCGCAAGCAGTATGGCAGAGGGTGCCTCCCGCGTAGAAGCAGGAGCAGAACCTGTCATGGAAGCCAGGGCAAAAAAAAGCTGCAACTGCTCTCTACCCTGAAGCCCGTTCATTGGCTTGTCAGGGAGATTGCAGGGGAGCTTGCGGTTTCCAGCCTGCTTATTCCGGACACTATGAATACACATGATTATAGCTTTCGGCCTTCGGATCTACGCAAACTGGCTCGGGCAGACGTGGTTATTCGTATTTCCAGTCAGCTGGAAACCTTTCTGGATGCTGCTCTGATTGCAGAAAAAAGAGTTATTAGCCTGGAAGCTGCGCCGGGGATTTACTGGTTACCGGTTAGAGACAAGGATCATCATGAGGCTCATGGCGCACATCATGGTTCACACTTGCAGGCCGTTTCGTACCGCGATTATCATATCTGGCTAGATCCCCGGCAAGCGCTCTTGCTGGCACGTTATATTAGCCAGAAACTGGGGCAGATTGACCCTGCACATGCTACTACCTATGAGGCCAACCGGCAGCGACTAAGCCAGCGGATAAATCATGCGTATCAGCAAACCAGGCAATACTTGCAAATGTTCAAAGCGACTCCTTACCTGGTTTTTCATGATGCCTGGCACTATTGGGAGCAAGCCTATGATCTGAGCCAGCCGCATGTTATCAGCTGGCAGGAAGGTCTGCCTCCCGGGCTAAAAACCTTGCACCGGTTACGCCAGCAAATCAGGGAGGAAAATGTGCGCTGTCTTATTGCTTCGCCCCGCAACAATCAGCGACTGATTGGCTCCCTAACAGAGGACTTACACCTGCGGACGCACTGGTTGAGCCCGGTCGGAGCCCAGTCACCAGCGCGTACCTATCCTGAATGGATTCTGTCTGCTGGGCAACAATTTGCCAGCTGCCTAGACAGCTTCAACAATAAACTGAATACCTCGAATACCGGTGATTCTTACCTTGCTTCCGGCAGGTAAATCCGGGCCTCGTATCGTCCAGGTTCCATCGCCCAGGTGAAGACGGCCTTTGCCATCGACAATCGGGTGCTTCAAGGTATGTTCCTGACCAATGAATACGCTCAGACGGTTGTTCAAATCAGGGTCAGGAGATACAGGCTCCGGCTTGTTTTTACGCAGTAAGCGCCAGGCAAAAATACTTAACACGGTGGATACAGAAAATAACAGCACCTGCATGGCAATGCCCATATCCGGTAATAACCAGACCACCAGCCCTGTTAGCAGACCAGAAAAGCCAAACCACATAAAAATAGCACCGGGTGCAAAGACCTCAAGTACCAGAAAGACAACCCCAATAATCATCCATTGCCAAAAAGCCAGGCTTTCCATCAGCTGTTTCCGTCTTTACTTTTCAAGTCTTTCCACAGTTCGCTAATCCCGCCGATGGAACCGACAAGGCCGCTCATTTCCATGGGCATAAAGATGGTCTTTTGCTGGTTCGAATCAGCGAATCGCCCCATTGCCTCGACATATTTCAAGCCAATAAAGTAATTCAGTGCCTGTGGGTCGCCGTTTGCTACGGCTTCTGAAACCATTTGTGTAGCTTTGGCTTCCGCCTCGGCCTCACGCTCTCTGGCTTCGGCCAGCAGGAAGGCCGCACTTTTTTCGCCCTCGGCTTTTAAAATGGCGGATTGCCGGCTGCCTTCTGCTTCTGTTACCTGGGCACGTTTGGTTCGTTCCGCCGTCATTTGCAGATTCATAGCATTGATCAGATCCTGTGGTGGATCAATATCCTTGATTTCTACCCGCAATACTTTTACGCCCCAGCTATTGGTCGCATCGTCTACGATTGCCAGAATGCGATCGCCGATTTCATCCCTTTTACTGAGTAACTCATCTAGTTCAAAACTACCACAGACTGAACGCAGGTTGGTCATGGTGATATTTAAAATACCACGGCGCAGGTCATTGACTTCATAGACAGATCTGGCAGCATCGAATATCTGGTAAAACACGACACCATCAACCGTGACATTGGCATTATCTGCAGTAATAACAGATTGAGGTTCGATATCAACAACCTGTTCCTTGATATTAACCTTATAGCCAATTCGCTGGATGAGCGGGAAGATGAAAGATAACCCTGGTCGAAGTGTTTTTACATAGCGCCCAAAGTATTCAACTGTATACTCGAACCCTTGTGGCACCATCTTGACACCCATGAAAACCAGTGCAATAACCAGAACCAGGATGGCATAAGCAAACTCTGTAAACATTATTTCGTTTCCCTTCTTATTATTTATAAAGAATATCAAGCAGTGATCATAGCGATTATTGACCAGCAGGTTCAACCTTATATTATCTTGGGCTAAAGCTCATAATAGAACCGACGGCTTGTTTCATTTCTGCCATTGTGGGTGGTTCAGCCTCTGCCGGGTGGTTTTCGGCTCCGCCACAAATCAGGCTTAACACCTGGGGTTGCTGTGGTGATGATAATGTCATTTGTACGGTCTCTGTGATATCCGAGGGGCCATCGCCCGATACCGTTACCCGCCACCGGGAGTGCAGTGGTGATGATAAAGGTATCGAGAGTCCACTTAATCCGGCGATGAATTCCGTATGATATCCGCTACTGGTAACGGTGAAGGTGTCTGGCATGATGGTCTGTGTAACAGGTCTCACGTCTCTGACGCGAATTTTACAGTACGGGTCAAAGCGGCTATAGCTGGTTGTAATTTTGCCATATTGAAAAGAGACAGAAGCGGTGTCTGGCCTGATGGAGAGGCGCTGGTTCAGCACGATTTTTGAGCCTGCCCGGGGGTAATAGTAGGGGTTGCCTGAGGCGTCACCAGGGTTCCAGCTGCATCCGGAGCTAAAAAGTATCAGGCTTGTGAACAGAGCCAGGAAAAAAAATTTCATGGGGGCACCGTGCCTTGATTATCAGACAGTGCTGTCGCGCAGGAAATGCAAACAGTCGTGTAGGGTAGTGCCTGTAAACGCGCGGCAGAAATCTCTCTGCCACAACGCGTGCATCGGGTATAAGCGCCCTTTTCAAGGCGCTGTATTGCTTGCTGGACTTGCGACAACTCCAGGGCTGTTTCATCCCGTAATCGTTCCAGCACTTCATCATTTTCACGTTCGATCGCCTGCTCTTCCCAGTCTGCACTATGTGTTTTTGACAGATCCAGAGACAGTTTTTCCAGGCGCAGGGAGAGGTCACGCGCTAGTATTTCCAGAGCTTGTAACTTCTCCTTTACGGTTTCATTTCTGTTTGTCATCCTGTCTCTCGGTGCGTTAACCAGATTTAAAGCAGATACATAAATATATAGCGAGCTTTGTATTTACTGGGTAGTTTTCGGGTAACTTGTCACCTTCCTGTCTTCAAGTATAGTCAAATCCGGCCAAATAATTTATGGTTACCGTGTGATCGTCCTTTGTGTCAACCGCCAGTCATGTAACACTCACACCATGTTTCTTTGCATCCAGTTATTCTGCATATTGTTATTCAGCTTGTCCCTGTCAGGTTTGCAATTTGCGTTTGCAGAGGAGCCATTTATCAAAATAGGCGTGCTTAGTCACCGGGGCGATTCTTTTACTTCGGATGCCTGGGATCCCACAGCTTATTACCTGACAAACCAGCTTCCTGACTATGAATTTGAAATCGTGCCACTGGATTTTGATGAGGTGGATACAGCAGTCAGTAATGATGAAATTGACTTTATCCTGGTGAATCCTGGTATTTACGTTAACCTTGAATATAACTATCGGGTTTCCCGCCTGACGACCATGAATAACCTGCGGGGCGATGATGCCAGCTACAAGATTTTTGGCGGGGTTATTTTTACCCGTCGTCAGCGCTACGATATCCAGACTCTGGATGATCTGCGGGGCAAGTCCTTTATGGCGGTGGATGCGACTTCTCTGGGAGGTTTTCAAATGGCCTGGAGAGAGCTCAACAAGAAGGGCATTAATCCCTATCGGGATTTTTCCCGGCTGGAATTTGGCGGTATTCACGATGTAGTAGTACAAGCGGTCGTGAGTGGTGAAGTGGATGCCGGTACGGTACGCACCGATATACTGGAGCGAATGGCAACCACGCATGATCTGGATTTGAATGATATTCGCATTATCAATGCCCAGTATCATAGTGAGTTCCCGTTTCGTCATAGCACCCGGTTGTATCCGGAGTGGCCTTTTAGCAAGTTACAGCAAACCTCTGATGACCTGGCCAAGAAGGTTGCCCTGGCACTGTTTCAGATGCCGGCAGACCATCCTGCTGCGCGGGCGGGAAATTATGCAGGGTGGGATATTCCGCTGGATTATCAGCAGGTTCATGAGTTGTTTCAGGAGCTGCGACTTCCGCCTTACGACGTTATTGGCATCTTTACCTTGCAGGATGCGATTCGCAAGTACTGGTATTGGGCGGTGCTGGCATTGTTTGCCCTGTTAACACTGAGTGCCACTACCTCTGCGGTAATACGCAGGAACAAGCGCCTGAAGCGTGTTCAGCGCAGACTGGAAAGGCATTATGAGCGCATACTGGATTCTGTTGGTGATGGTATTTATGGCGTAGACCTTGAAGGGAACTGTACCTTTATCAACCAGGCTATGGAGCATCTTACCGGTTGGACAAAAGAAGACCTGATCGGCAAGCGTCAGCACGAAATTCTTCATCATACGCATGCTGATGGTACGGTACATCCGGCATCAGAATGTCCGGTCTATGCAACGTCCATTGATCATGTGGCGCGTTATATTGATGATGATGTTTTTTGGAAAAAGAACGGCTCCTCAATATCTGTTGAATATAGCTGTACGCCTATTAAAGGTACGGGTAATAACGTCATCGGTAGTGTTGTCGTGTTTCGTGATACGACTGAGCGCAAGCAAATCGAAGAAAAGCATCGCGAACATCAACGTCAACTGGCGCATGTTGCCCGCTTGAGTACTCTCGGAGAAATGGCCTCAGGGATAGCTCACGAGCTAAATCAACCACTGACGGTTATCAATAACTATTCCCGTGCCTGTGTTCGTATGCTGGAATCCAATCAACCGATGATGGAGCAATGTTCGGATGTTATGGAGAAAATCTCTGCACAGGCTGAGCGTGCCGGAGCTGTTATCAAACAAATCCGGCATTTTGTGCAAAAAGATATTCCAGACAAAAAAGCGGTTCGGGTTTCCGATATGCTGGATGTAGTTTCAGAGTTGACATCTATGGAGATTACCCGCAAACATATTAATCTGGATATTGTTATGGATTCCACGGTGGACTTTGTGCTGGCTCAGGACACACAAATAGAACAGGTTATCTTAAATCTGGTACGAAATGCGATTGAAGCAATGGATGAGATACCTGCTGAACAGCGCAACCTGGTTATTCGAACCACCCGGCAGCAGGATAATATGCTGGAAATCTGTGTCAGTGATTCGGGCAGTGGTATGGCTCCATCTTTGCTGGAGCAGGTGTTTGATCCTTTTGTAACAACCAAACAACAAGGCATGGGGCTTGGTCTGTCGATTAGTCAGGGAATTATTGAAGCACACCATGATCGTATCCGTGTCACGGAAAACACACAAGGAGGCATGAGTTTTTCCTTTAAGTTACCGATTGTCGATGATATCCATCATGATGATACGGAGTCAGGAAACCTTTATCAGAGGCCGCAGGAAATCGCATGAGTGAACAGGCTACCGTTTTTATCATTGATGATGACGCAGAAGTCAGGGATTCTTTAAAAATGCTGATCGAATCGGTTGGTCTGGTGACAGAGACCTATGATTCTGCACAGGCTTTTCTGAAGGTGTTTGATCCCTCTCGTCCCGGCTGCCTGATTCTGGATGTACGGATGCGAGGTATGAGTGGTTTGTCATTACAACAATACCTGAATAAAGAGCCTGTCCACCCGCCCATTATTATCATTACCGGTCACGGAGATGTACAAATGGCTGTGCGTGCTGTTAAGGCCGGGGCTTCCGAATTTCTGGAAAAACCCTTCAATGAGCAACAGCTTCTGGACAGTATTCACATTGCACTGGAGCAGGATGCTGAACAGCGTGGTAAAGCGTCCAAACTGGCAGAAATACAGCACCGTGTTGATCGTTTGACGGAGCGGGAAAAAGAAGTAATGGAGTTGATAGTTAACGGTATGCTCAACAAAAATATTGCACATGAGTTGAACATCAGTCAATCGACAGTAGAAGCACATCGTTCCAGGGTGATGGAGAAAATGGAGGCTCGTACACTCTCTGACCTGATGCGGATGATTATTTCTTTACGGCCTTAATGTTGTTGTGCGACTGTCTACAAGGAGCCTCTTGTATCTGATTAAGTCGTAAGTCGTGAGTGGTTTTTTCGTTTTCTCAAAGCTATGACAACCTCCTTCTGTTTTTGATAGAAAAAGTAGCAATAGTCATCCTGTTGGTCACTTTTATAGCGAAAAAATGGTGATATTTCAGCTTCAGGAAAACGATAAGGGCTTGATTAGAGTTTTTTCAAAGGCTCCTATTAGGGAAAACCCCAACAGGTTCAATGATATCCCCCATTTACATTGGGTTGATTCACCGTAAACTGGCTACCGTTTACAGTCACTACCGGAAATACCTGGTAGCGATGTAGAACGAACTGACCATCAGGTAGCCTGCAAGCAGATGAAAAGTCGTTATCAAAACAACCTTACCATGGCCGTATTTATACGGTAGTTATCCTCCTCATGTTTTGAGTGTAACGTTCTTCTCCGTGTAGCTATCTGGTGGTCTTTTATTATTACCTGACGTCCTGACGTCCTGACGGGAGTATTCTGTTTTTACTTCGGTATTCTAGAACTGAATACGTTGTACTGTCCAGACAAGTCCCGTTACTGCTATCAAAAGTGATGCGGGAATGACAATAACTTTTCGGTACCAGCTTTTGTAACGCAACCAGACGGAAAGCATGAAGAAGGCTAATGCAACAACCGCCAGTTGCCCCAGCTCAACACCGATGTTGAAACTGATAAGAGCAATTGCGAAGGCATCATCCGGCATGCCAAAGTCGGCAAGAACACTCGCAAAGCCCATACCATGCAACAGTCCAAAAGCGAACACGAGAGCCAGACGACTGTTATGCAGGTTTTTCGTCAGGATATTTTCGAAACCGGCATAGGCAATAGAGAGTGCAATGAGAGGCTCTACAATGTTGGCGGGCAATGTTAAAACGCCATTCATCGATAGTCCCAGGGTAATGGTGTGTGCAATGGTGAACATGGTGATTTGCCAGAGCAGTGGTTTGAGGTGAGTGCTAAAGAAGAACAGGGCAAGGATAAAGAGAATATGATCCAGGCCTTTGGGGACGATATGTTCAAACCCTAGCACAATGTAATTTGTTACTACCTGGTGTAACGGCTTTTTGGCGACGATTTCTGTCAGGGAAAAGGGTTCGCTGGTTTTATCCTTGCGTAACCATTGCCACTCAGACCAGTGCCATTGTTGCTTTTGCTTGTCGACCTGTCGCAAGCGAACAGCATTGTCGCCGAAGGCAAGCGGGTAATACCACTGCAAAGATTGGGTACTTAATGGAATTTGTGCTGTGAGGTTGATCAGGCTGATACGTGGCACCTTGGTATAGCCGGGCTCTGGAATATCAACCGATGAGATCTGTAGAGGAATGCGCTGCCCGTTATGATCCGTCAGTGCGATTTGCCGTAAAAAGACGCTCTTAAAAGGCTCGAACTGCACAGCAAGCTCATCGGCCTGCAAAACACGTAAAGCGTCGTACTCCTCTGCATTGGGTGCATCCTGGGTGTTCTTGTAGCGACTGTTTATGCCCGTCAGGAGCGCTTCAATACTGGCACGTATCTCGATGGCAATTTGGCCGGAAGATTCGACATTGATTTCGATTAAAGCCGGTTTAACAACATCCGCTGTTAGATGAACGGGGTAGAGCAGAAATAAAAAGGCAAAAAAGTACCGGAGAAGCTGGGCAAGAAGTAGTCGCATATTAGTAAAGTTTAATGTAAGTAAGCCTGCGGGCTTATTTCTGTATAATTCAGCATTAAGAACGAGAGTTTAACAGGAGAAACACAAATGCCAACCATGGATAAGAGAACCTTTTTGAAATTAGCCGCGATGGGAGTGGCAGGAACAGCGGCCGGTGCAGTGCCCTGGCTGATGCGGTCAGGTTATGCCGGGAATAAAGCGCAAGCCGAAATGCCAAAAGGCTTTTATAGTTTGCCTAAAAAGGGACAGGCAAGAATTTTGCATACAACAGATTTACATGGGCAGCTGCTTCCGGTGTACTTTCGTGAGCCGAATGTCAATCTGGGGGTAGGTTCCGCAAAAGGCAGGCCTCCTCATATTGTTGGTAAGAAATTGCTGGAAACCATGAAACTTCCCCTGGATGGCCCTGAGGCTTATGCCTATACCTATCTGGATTTTTACGAAGCGGCCAGAAAATATGGAAAAACAGGAGGCTATGCTCATTTGAAGACCTTGCTGGATAGGTTAAGAAAAGATGCAGGGGGTGTAGAAAATACATTGACTCTCGATGGGGGGGACTTGTGGCAAGGTTCTGGAACATCGCTTTGGACACGCGGTGTCGATATGGTAGAAGCCTCCAATATACTGGGTGTTAATGTCATGGTTGGACACTGGGAGTTTACCTATGAAGAGCAGGAGGTTCTCAGTAATGTGGCACTCTTTAAAGGTGATTTTATTGGTCAGAACGTACGTGTCAAGGATGACGCTCTGATGAGTGATGAGTATGCTGAGCTGGTGGAAAAAAATGATGGTCGCGGTTTATACGATGAAGATACCGGTTACGCGTTCCAGCCGTATGTCATGAAAAAAATTGGTGGCAAGCGTATTGCCGTTGTTGGGCAGGCTTTTCCGCGTACAGCAAATGCTAATCCGCCTGAATTTTTCCCTGACTGGTCATTTGGCTTGCGCGAGGATGATATGGCACAGCTTGTGAAGAAAATCCGTACAGAGGAAAAGCCGGATGCACTGATTATGCTATCTCACAATGGCATGGATGTAGATGTAAAAATGGGTGAAAACATCCCCGGTATTGATGCTGTGTTTGGTGGTCACACCCATGACGGTATGCCACAACCTCTGGAGGTTAAAAACAAGGAAGGTGGACGCTGTCTGGTAACCAATGCAGGGTCAAATGGCAAGTTTGTCGGTGTCATGGACTTTGATATCAGTGACGGCAAGGTCAATATGCACTATAAAATGCTGCCGGTTATTACCAACTGGCTACCAGCAGACAAGGAAATGGAAGCCTACATTACCCAGATGCGTAGCAAAAAATACGATAAAAAAATTCGCGAGGCGCGTAATGAAAAGTTGCTTTATAACAAGTCCCGGCTGGGCAAGACTTACGATGAGATCCTGACCGAAAAATTGGCTATTGCGGATCGCACATTGTATCGGCGCGGTAACTTTATGGGCACCTGGGATCAGGTTCTGTGTAATGCCCTGCGGGAAGAATACAAGGCAGACATTGCCATGTCAGCGGGGGTGCGCTGGGGAACCACCACCCTGAAAGGTGACTGGATTACCATGGAAGACGTGATGACCCAGTGCTCCATGACATATGCAGAAACCTATGTCATGGATATGAAAGGGAAAGACTTGCTGGAAACGCTGGAGCAAATTGCTGATAACCTGTTTGATCCTGACCCCTATTTACAGTCTGGTGGGGATATGGTGCGTGTCGGTGGCTTAAACTATACGCTGGATCCCAATAAACCTCTTTATAAGCGCATCACCGATGCACACCTGGATAATGGTGACAAGATTGAGGCAGATAAGACCTACAAGGTGGCGGGCTGGGCAACTGTTAACCGTACGCCGGATGGCCGTTTGATGTGGGACGTGGTACGTGACTACATTCTTAACAATAAAGGCAAAGATAATGTGCTTAAGCTGGATCGTATTAACCGCCCCAGGCTGGTTGGTGTCAATGATAATCCAGGCATTGCTGATTATGAAGGTGAATCTAGCTAGCCGAGAATAGGCACACAGGGGCTTGGATAGTCCCCGGGCTGCGATTCCGCCCTTGCTCTTGAAAATATATCTCTGTACAGTGCCTGGACAGCCTCCTGGGCTTGCCGGAGTACTGGCCAGTAATATTTCGACTTTAAACCTGAAATTAACGGAGAACGACTGATGATTAAATCACTTACAGCCCTGTCCATTGCCACTGCGCTATTGACTTTTTCGGCCATAGCAAGCGCAGATGATGATCTGGGTAAGAAGACTTATACCGAAGCCTGTGGTGTTTGCCATGATGCGGGGGTAGCCGGATCCCCTAAGCTGGGTGACAAGGAAGCCTGGGCCTCCCGGATTGAGAAAGGCACAGATGCGCTTTATGAAACTGCTTTGAAAGGTAAAGGTGCGATGCCAGCCAAGGGTGGCAGAGCTGATTTATCGGATGATGCTGTAAAAGCGGTTGTCGATTATATGGTAAGTCAGGTGAAGTAGTGATTCGTCGCCTGAATCCGCATTGAACCGGGAATTCCGGTATCAGCCACAAAAAAGCAGCGTTGAGCTGCTTTTTTGTGGCTGGTAGAATGGTTCAGTTTTTGCTTGAAAATGGGTAATTATAGCTTCGCGTAAGCCGTTCGTGACTTGATCAGGGGCTTCCTTTCTATAGAGACTGTCGTCCAAACAGATTTTCCAGGCGCTTGTTCCATCCTTCCAGGCGTATTAATTTTTTGGCCTTTCCTGATCCGGATTCTCGTTTTTTTCGGGTTGCAACACTTCTTTGAGCAGGCTTGCCTCCCTGGACAAGGGTTAAATGCTGTAGGGGTGATTGTGATGTTTTCATAGATTCCTCCTCTAGAACTTGCGAGGATACGGACAGGATATGCAGATTTTGTGCATAAGCTATGATAAAACACAGGATATGGAAGATGGTTTGTAACTATTTAGCGTAATTAAACAGCGGAGGCGGTGAATTATTGATTATTAGGGGTGTTGTGAATACATCCCTGCTGCCGAAGCCCTAATAATCAACAGCTTACCACCTTGCGTATCATTGCGCTGAGTCATTACGATGGTTTTATGTTTCCGGCGACTTCATTGGCTTATGGGGAGGCTTGAGGCTTTAACCGTGAGCTTTTTCTGAATACTTACTCTTCCGTAAATCGGGGCATGATTTCCACCAGATTGCAGGGTTTGTGGTTAATATCCAGTTGCTGGGAAATGATATTGTCCCAGCCGTCTTTGCAGGCCCCAGGCGATCCGGGCAGGGTAAACAGGACGGTACCATTGGCGATACCGGCAATAGCACGAGACTGGATGGTAGAGGTGCGAATCAGTTTGTAGGAGAGCATGCGGAAGATTTCCCCAAAGCCTTTAATTTCTTTGTCGTACAATGCTTTAAAGGCTTCCGGTGTGACATCTCTGCCCGTTAGTCCGGTGCCCCCGGTGCTGATCACGACCTGAATATCAGGAGCAGCGATCCATTGGGAAACAACTGCGCGGATCTGGTAGATGTTGTCAGCCACAATTTTTTTGTCAGCTAACTGATGTCCGGCAACAGTGAGGCGATCAACCAGTATTTTGCCGGAGGTATCATCCCTTTCACTCCGTGAATCTGATACGGTCAAAATGGCAATACGCAAGGAGTGGGTCGTTTTTTTTGGGGCTGTCATTGTTCTCTATCCTCCTGTGACGGGTGGAAAGAAGGCCAGCTCATCCCCAGGTTTAACCAGTGCTGAGGCATCTGCATATTCGTGGTTAATCGCTATCAATACCTTGTCCGGCAGTTCTTTTTGTCCGGTGGCTTTTACCCAGGCCTGGCTGGCTGACAGGGGGGTATCTACCTGAAGCAGGTCTTTATCACGACCTATTGCTTCTCTTAAACTGGCAAAATACACGATTTGAATAGTCATGGCTTATCCACCCGTCATGGACATAAAGCGAATCACCTGCTCCGGGTTTTCCCTAAAGACGTGTCGCTCGGGTTTCAGCCCCATTGATTCTTCCAGTAGTTCTTCCAGGGATGCATCGCTTATCCCCTGGCGTAACAAGGGGCGCAGTTCGACTTTGTGTTCATCTCCCAGACACAGGTACAGGGAGCCATCCACGGATAAACGCACCCGGTTACAGGTTTCACAGAAATGCCGTGAAATAGGGGTAATAAAGCCGATATGCAGATCGTTACCGGGTAGCTTGTAATAACGTGCAGGTCCTCCGCCTGAGACGACACCCGGGATGAGTTCAAACACAGCCGACAGGGTGTTGATAACTTCTTCCAGGTTCAGATAGTACTCACTGGCGTTTCTGCCAGTACTGCCGACCGGCATGGTTTCGATAAAGCGCAGGGTAAAGCCCATTCTGGCGCAGTAGTTGACCAGGTCAATAAACTCGTCATCATTGATGCCCTTCATGGCAACGGTATTAATTTTCACGGGTGACAAACCGGCTTCTTTGGCAGCTTCCAGGCCTGCAAGCACCTCTTCCAGCTTACCGTTTCCAGTGATTTTTCGAAACCGGTCAGCATGTAATGAATCCAGGCTGACATTGATGCGACTGACACCTGCCTGCTTGATATCTTCAGCATAACGGGTAAGTAATGCGGCATTGGTACTGAGTGACAGGTCGTTTAGCCCGTCCAGTGCTGATAAACGGCTAATGAGTCCAGACAAATTCTTGCGAACCAGTGGCTCTCCGCCGGTTAGCCGAACGCGACTAACGCCCAGTTGTGTAAAGGCGGCAATAACACGCTCAATTTCATCGAATGTTAGCCAGTTTTCCGGTACCTCAAAGCCCTTGAACCCTTCCGGCATGCAATAAAAACAGCGCATATTGCATTTATCGGTCACGGACAGACGCACGTATTCGATCGTCCTGCCAAAGGGGTCTTGTAGCTGGCGTTTCAATGATGTACTGGATAACTCGCTGACAGTATCTATATGCATAGGTTGAACTATATCAGGATTATGGGTTTCGGGATCAATTCATGGTGTTTCATCGGGTTTTAAACACGGGCTGTTTTCTTGTGATCAGGAACGGGTAAAACAGGATATATTCTACTTTTCAGAAGTTCCTGTAAAACCCCTGGCGGAGAAGTGTTGTGCGTGTTTCGTCTACTTGACTAACTGGTTAAGTTCAAAAATTGGCAGCAGAATTGCCAGAACAATGAGTAGCACGATGATGCCCATAATAATAATGAGAACCGGCTCAAAGATGCTAAGCAGTGAGGTGAGCGTGGTATCGGTTTCCCGTTCCTGCTGGATGGCTGCACGCTCCAGCATGTCATCCAGCTTGCCACTGCTTTCTCCGCTGGCGATCAGATAGACGGTCATGGGCGGGAAAAACCCGGATTGCTCCAGTGCCTTGTGGATAGGAGTACCTTCTCTGACTTTCACTGCAGCAGCTTCGACAGATTGCTTCATGGGCGTGTTTTGCATGACCTGGGCGGAGATGCTCAGTGCATTGAGGATAGGCACGCCACTGGAGGACAGGATACTCAGGGTTCGGGCAAAGCGGGCGGTATTGGTGCCTCTGACCAGTTTGCCGATGAGGGGTACTTTTAGTATAAAACGATCGAAGCGATAGCGCCATTCAGGCAGTCGTAGCAGTCGCTTGAACAGAAAAATGGCAAGCGCTAAAAAGATCACGACATAGATGCCGTAACCGGTAATAAAATCACTCAGTGCCAGAATAGCCTGGGTTAAAAAAGGTAGCTCCTGATCCATATCCTGAAAGACAGACACCACTTTGGGTACCACATAGCCCAGCAGACCGGAAACAATCGCAATCGCCATAAAAACCAGGATAGCGGGATAAAACATGGCAGTAGTGATTTTTTGTTGCATTTCCTGGCGGCTTTCCGTGTAGTCTGCCAGTCGCTCCAGTACCGCATCCAGGTGTCCGGATTTTTCTCCGGCATCAATCGTTGCCTGATACAGGTGCGGGAAAGCATTTGGGAAAGCCTTGAGTGCGCCAGCCAGTGAGTGTCCTTCAATGACGCGAGAACGTACCGCAGACATGATGCGTTGTACATTTTTCTTTTCCGTTTGGCGAGCGGTGGTGTTGAGTGCTTCTTCCAGTGGGGAGCCAGCTTGCAGCAGGGTGGCAAACTGCCGGGTAATCAGTGCCAGATCTGCCGGTTTCATCTTTCCGCGTTGGGTTTTTCCGGTATCTGTCGAGCTGCTGGATTCCTGCACTTCCTGCACCTCAATCGGTGTATTACCACCATCCCGCAGAAGCTGGCGTACCTGGCGTGCCGTATCGGCTTCCAGTATGCCGCTTTCTTCTATCCCTTTGGGCGTGAGTGCGGTGTATTCAAAGGCAGGCATAATCAGTTATCTTCACGCGTCACACGCAAGACTTCTTCCAGTGTGGTTTTTCCTTCCATAATCAGGCGGACACCATCCTGGCGAATGCTGGGGGACTGGGTGCGGGCATATTGCTCCAGTTCCTGCTCGCTATTACCATCGTGAATCATGTTACGCAAGCGGTCATCAATCGTGACCAGCTCGTAAATACCGCTACGTCCGGAGTAACCGGTTTGATTACAGTGCGGGCATCCCTGGGGATGGAACAGTGTCGGAGGGTTGACCGGGTCGGTCTTGAGGAGTTTGCATTCAGTTTCATCTGCCACATAGGGTTGTTTACAATGCTCGCAGAGTAGTCGCACCAGCCGTTGTGCCACCACACCGATCAGGCTGGATGACAGCAAATAGGGCTCGACACCCATATCACGCAGCCGGGTGACTACGCCTACGGCTGTATTGGTGTGCAAGGTGGAGAAGACCAGGTGTCCGGTTAGACTGGCTTGTACGGCAATTTCTCCGGTCTCCAGATCGCGTATTTCACCAATCATCACCACGTCCGGATCCTGGCGCAGTATGGCCCGCAAGCCGCGTGCAAAACTCATGTCTACCTTGTTATTAACCTGGGTCTGACCAATGCCTTCGATATAATACTCTATGGGATCTTCAATCGTCAGGATATTACGGCTGGTCTTGTTGAGATCGGTCAGTGCTGCGTACAGGGTGGTTGTTTTACCAGAACCGGTGGGGCCTGTAACCAGAATAATACCATGCGGTTTCCGGATCAGTTGTTGCAGACCTTGCTGGGTATAATCCGCCATTCCCAGATGAGTCAGGTTTAGTCGTCCGGCCTGCTTGTCCAGCAAGCGCATGACGATGCGTTCGTTATGTCCAGAGGGCAGGGTAGAGACCCGGACATCAACCGGGCGGCCTGCAACTCGCAGTGAGATACGCCCGTCCTGGGGAATACGTTTTTCGGCGATATCCAGTTTGGCCATGACCTTGATACGGGAAATAACCAGGGGAGCCAGAGCTTTGGGTGGCTGGAGTACCTCTCTGAGAACGCCGTCTACGCGCATTCTTACCGTCATGCGGTTTTCATAGGTTTCGATATGAATATCCGAGGCGTCTTCCTTGATAGCTTGTGTTAACAGGGCATTGATGAGGCGAATGATGGGTGCATCATCTTCAGCTTCCAGCAAGTCCTCGGGCTCGGGCAGGGCATCTGCAATATCGGTTAGATCCAGTTCATCACCAAGATCATCCATCATGGCTTTCGCACCGGCCTCACCTTTGTCGTAGTGGCTGGCTAACAGCTTGTCAAACTCGGCTTCGGTGATGCTCTCAAAAGGTACCGGCTTACCCATGATGCGTCTGATTTCACTGGCTGCATAAGGTGTCAGCCCTGGCTTGAAATAAGCAAGTACCTGGTCGGAGTTCGTTTGTTCCAGAATTACTCCATGGCGTTTTGCGAAGCTGTAGGGAATAGACCGCAGCGTACTCTCTACATCATCGGGTGCTTTGGTGGGCAGGGTTACGGATTCACTCATCGCCTTCGTCCTGCCTAATAGTCATCAATAACCGGGATTTCTTCCAGCAGCGATTCTACGGCCTGTTGCTGTACAGGTGGTTGTTTCACTGGTCTTTGAACGGCAGGTTGTGCTGGTTGCCGGCTACTGCCATTGGATATAACAGCGTCCAGTCCGGGGAATTTGTCCGCCCGGTGGTGTAAAGCCCCTTTTTTCAGGATTTTGCTTTTTTCCTGTCTGTTCAGAAGTTCAGAATACTTTTCCCGAGTATATGCGCTGGCTTTTAAATGGTCTCGTAAAATAACGGGGTGAATAAATACCATCAGGTTTTGCTTTTCCTTCAATGTGGTTCCATGACGAAACAGGCCACCGACAACAGGCAAACTACCCAGTACCGGAACTTTCTCCTGTGAATCACGAAAACTGTCTTCGATCAACCCCCCCAGCACGAGAACCTCACCATCTTCCACCATCACATTGGTTGTGATGGAGCGTTTGTTTGTAATCAGGTCGGAGGCACCGGTAACGCCTGCGGCGAGGCTGGAGATTTCCTGGGAAATGGCCAGTCGAATACTGGTGCCTTCATTGATCTGGGGTTTGACCTTGAGTGTTAAACCCACATCCTGACGCTGTATAGTTTGAAAAGGGTTGGTTGGTGTTGCACCCGTAGTGCCAGTATTGGCAAACGAGCCGGTAATAAGAGGGATATTTTGACCGACTATAATTTCTGCTTCTTCATTGTCCATGGTGACCAGTGTTGGGGTAGACAGAATGTTGGTTGCACCATCTGAGGCGAGTGCATCCAGTAAGCTGACAAACTGGCGGCCGCTCACCGTCCCGCCTATACCCAGCACCGCACCGGGTGCAAGGCTTGTGCCTTTTGTTGCGATCAGGCTTGCCAGATTATTACCCTTTGCTCCGGAAAAGCTGGTACCACCAATCGGGCCTGTCTTGTCATTATTGGTACCTAGACCATTAAAGCCAAACTGTACTCCAAGTCTTGCGGACAGGTTTATTCCTACCTCGGCAATAATGGTTTCAATCATCACCTGTGCACGACGCACATCCAGCTTCTTGATGACCCGTTGCAGGTTTGCCAGAGTTTCTGGCTCTGCGGTGATAATTAATGAGTTGCTGGCATCATCTGCCTGAATGTCGATACCTGTCCCGGAGTTTCCTGCTGCGGTTGCTGCCGAACTCTTGGCGGTTTTGGCCTTGCCTTCCTTGTTCGCAATGACATTGGTTTTTGAGAGCCCCTGCAGCACATTAACCAGGTCGGTTGCTTTTGCATAACGCAAATAGATAACCCGGGTGTTACCTTCCGTTTTTCTGGCAACATCCAGTTTTTTCACTATATCCCGAATACGTTCCCGTGTGGCCAGATCACCGGATACCAGTAAACTGTTGGTGCGCTCGTCGGCAGAAACCTTGTTACCGGTACGAATAATCTTGCCGGGGCCACCGGTTGTCTTGTCCAGCCCCTGGATGGTCTGGACTACTTTTTTTGCATCAGCATATTTCAGTGGAATCACTTCAATATGCTTTTCATTGGAACGATCCATGCGTCGGATAATATCAGCCAGCCGTTCCAGATCTGAGGCCCGGCCTGACATGACGACCGAATTACTTTCTGCATGATGCTGAATTTGTACATTGCGGGACAGGGGTCGCAAAGCGCTGACGATTGACAGGGCGCCGACATTATTAATGGGTACCAGACGTGTCACCAGCTTTTCGGAAGGTTCTGTTCCAGGGTTGTCGATAATGGGATGGGTTTCCTGCTTGGCAATATTCGCGGGGACTACCTTGGTAATGTTGCCGGTTTCTATGACGGCATAGCCATGTACCTGCAAGACGGATAAAAAGGTATCATAAAGCTCTTTATCCGTAAGTTCCCGGTTGGTGATGACCGAGACGCTCCCTGCTTTTACTCTGGGGTCAATGACAAAATTCTTACCCGTAATTTTAGAGATCACCCCAATGAGTGAGATAATATTGGTGTTGGCAAGGTTGACTTTGTTAATCCCTTCCTCTGCCAATGCTACCTGATTGATTATCAGTGCGAGGGGTAATGCCCCTGTCATCACAACGCGTCTGAGTTGCTGAAAGATTGTTAATTTTGTCATTATAAACTGTTGTATATTTACCAGTTAGCCGGATATTCTAGCATTAAATTCAATACAAGGAGCGGGCTTTGATCCAGGGTTTTCGCCTACTTTTATAAACTCGTAAAATCAAGAGTATACCAGAGAGTGTTTAGTCACACTATTAGCAACGATTAATCCGTTCGGACATGATTGTCGAGCCAGTGATATCAAACACGCTTAAGCCCCCCCGTTTTGGGGCCGTATTTACTCGCGAGACATAAATTTTCCAGTCAGGGTGTTGATCCTGATACGATCACCTGGCTCCAGATACTCAGGCACCTGGATATCAATACCCGTGGATAATACGGCTGTTTTTGTACGGGAAGATGCACTTGCACCCTTTATTTTCGGTGCGGTCTCGGTAATGCTCAAGGACACAGATGCAGGGAGCTCAATAGCCAACACCTTATCATCCATTAGCAGCGCCGTCACGCCCTCAAGGTTCTCTGTAAGATAGCCTGCCTGCTCTGCTATGTCTTCTTTATGTAAACTGTACTGACTGTAATCCTCTGTATTCATAAATACATAGTGGTCACCATCGACATAGGAAAACTGTACATTTACGCGTGTACAGTCAGCCTCTTTGAGCATGTCATCGGTTTTAAATGTCTCGTCCCGCTTTTGTCCGGTTTGCAGATTATTAAAGCGCACCTTGTAGAGTGTAGACGCTCCCCGCGATGTTGGGCTTCTGGACTCGACCTGCCTGACACTATGCGGCTTGCCATTCAGTGCAACGATCATGCCGCGTTTTAAATCCCCTGCTTTGGGCATTGGCTTTTCCTTATGTTATGAAGCATTCAGTGTACTAGCACTTGTCTATAGCATCTATAGCAGAATTGTGCAGAGGAAAAAAACTTCGGGGATAGTAGAGAGAAACGACCATCCGTGCAAGTATTAAACAAAAATTAAGGGATGGCCATTTCTGAGTTAATAGCGTATTAGCAAGGGCTGATAGGCATGAATAGCATTGAGGTGATGAAGAAAAGCATGTTTGCCTTCTCGTTGCCAGATGTGGTTGGCGATGTTCTGAACTTCTTGATACCGCGCTTCTAGCGGGACGGTTTTTTCCTGGTCGTTGCTGATCGCAGTGACCATCTTCAGCCATTGCTGGCTAATGCCCATGATGTAGTGTGGCCAGGTTTTTTGAATGACGGTTGACCAGCTTTTGTCGCTGCTATCTTCGATATTGGGTCTTGGGTTCTTACTTAAATCATCGGGTGTTAGCAGCATGACCTTTTTACGCTGAGTCAATTGCTGGAGCAGTGGGCTGGATTGAATCTCCCGGTAGAGCTGGCTGGCAGTGGTTTTGTTGCTATAGAAAACAAAACTGAACTGGTGCCCTGCTGCATCATGTCCAGCGCGACGATGAAAGCGCCAGAGTGGAATGGAATCACGATGCTTGTTTAGTACGGGCTGGATGATCTCTACAGCAATGAGCGTCCCCATGGACCAGTTGGGAGGGCTACTTTTGGTGTAAGGGATACGGAAGCGGGCGTAATGCCAGCCCTGGGCTGACCCGGTTACAGGCGGTGCAATGGCTGTAACCGGGTCAGCCTGATTTGATGTGGTTATGGTGCTACATGCGGTGAGCTGAAATAACAGGATGAGCCTGGCAAGAAGCCAGAGAAAATTTCTTTTCATGGTAAGCCTGTTTTGTTGTGCCTGTCGCAGGATGTTCAGCAGGAGCTTGTCCGGATTGCTTGTGCACACGCTGTTGGTTTTTTGTTAACGATAGCTATCAATGGTTGGGCATGAGCATATCAAATTACGATCCCCGTACACATTATCAACACGATTAACGGTCGGCCAGTATTTACTGGTGCGGATGACACCTTTGGGGAAAATCGCCTGTTCAATGGTATAGGGATGAGCCCATTCGCCACTAATGTCTGCCAGTGTGTGGGGTGCATTGACCAGGGGGTTGTTTTCCAGTGCCCATTCACCTTTTTCGACTTTGTTCATCTCTTCACGGATAGCAATCATGGCATCACAGAAGCGATCCAGCTCGTACCGGGATTCGGATTCGGTGGGCTCAATCATTAACGTGCCAGCAACAGGGAAAGACATGGTAGGGGCATGGAAACCATAGTCCATAAGACGCTTGGCAATATCTTCCTCGCTAATACCCGTGGTCTTTTTCAGTGGACGAATATCGATAATGCATTCGTGTGCGACGGAGCCGTTTTTGCCTCGATAGAGTATCGGGTAGTGTGGTGCCAGGCGCTCGGTAATATAGTTGGCATTTAAAATGGCGATTTCGGAAGATTGCTTGACACCTTCGGCGCCCAGCATTTTCATATACATCCAGGAGATAGGCAGGATGGAAGCGCTGCCGTAGGGGGCAGCAGAAATGGCACTTTGCTCATCCGGCAGGCTTTCTCCCCTGCTTTGCGTATGACCGGGCAGAAACGGTATCAGGTGGCTTTTCACACCAATAGGGCCGACACCTGGGCCGCCACCGCCATGCGGAATGGCAAAGGTCTTATGCAGGTTGAGGTGTGAAACGTCCGAGCCAAATTTGCCAGGTTTGGAGAGTCCAGCCTGAGCATTCATATTGGCACCATCCATGTATACCTGTCCGCCGTTGTCGTGGATGATCTGGCAGACTTCAACGATGTCTTCTTCAAAGACGCCGTGAGTAGAGGGGTAAGTGACCATAATACAGGCAAGGTCATTTTTATGTTCAGTTGCTTTGTGGCGCAGGTCTTCGATATCAATATTGCCGTTGTCATCACACTCTATCACGATGATTTTCATGTTTGCCATGGCTGCAGAAGCAGGGTTGGTGCCATGTGCAGAGCTGGGAATCAGACAGATATTACGGTGTCCCTGATCTATGCTTTCGTTATAGCGGTTGATGGCGACCAGCCCGGCATATTCACCCTGTGCTCCGGAGTTGGGTTGCATGGAGATGGCATCGTAGCCGGTCACTTCACAGAGCCAGTCGTTAAGCTCATTTATCATTTGCGCGTACCCCTGGCGCTGTTCTTTTGGTGCAAAGGGGTGAATATTGGCAAACTCGGGCCAACTAACGGGAATGAGTTCACTGGCGGCGTTGAGTTTCATGGTGCATGAACCCAGTGGGATCATTGCGTGGGTCAGTGATAGATCCTTGTTCTCCAGTTGCTTGAGATAGCGCATCATCTCGGTTTCGCTATGATAGCGGTGAAAGACTTCATGCGTCAGAAATTCACTGGTTCTTGTATTGTTGGCAGGGATGCCAGTAATGGCGTTATTGATGACTCGATTGTCCAGTGTCTCAATAGTTAGTGTGGTTCCGGTGATCAGGGTAAACAGCTCGGCAATATCATCCGTGGTTTTGGTTTCATCAATGCTAATACCCAGTTTGTCATTAGCAACCAGGCGCAGGTTGACTCCAGCCGCCAGCGCTCGCTGATAGATAGCTTGTTGTTGGCCACCTACTTGCAAGGTCAGGGTATCAAACCAGCTGTTATGTTGTAACGTGATGGCTTCCTGCTTCAGGGCTTCTGCCAGAATCGTGGTGAGGCGGTGAATACGCTCGGCAATCGTGCGTAAGCCCTGGGCTCCATGCCAGGTGGCATAAAACCCCGCCATATTAGCCAGCAATGCCTGTGCGGTGCAGATATTGGAAGTTGCCTTGTCGCGGCGGATGTGCTGCTCACGAGTTTGCATTGCCATCCGCAATGCAGGGTTGCCGTGCGAGTCAATGGAAACGCCGATAACACGACCTGGCATGGTGCGTTTGTATTTATCTTTTACCGCGAAGAACGCCGCATGTGGCCCACCATTACCCATTGGTACACCAAAACGCTGGGAGGAGCCGATCACCACGTCTGCGCCCATTTCCCCAGGCGATTTGAGCATTACCAATGCCATCAGGTCGGTAGCAACAGCAACCAGTGCTTTTTGTGCATGAGCCTGCTGGATGACCGGCTCAATATCTTTAATTACGCCACTTTCCCCGGGGTATTGCAGTAAAACACCAAACACTTCATGTTGTGCCAGTTCAGTGGCTGGATCACCGATAATCAGTTCAAACCCAAAGTACTGTGCTCGGGTTTTCAGTACATCCAGCGTTTGAGGCATGACTTCTGCGTCCACAAAAAAGCGCTGTGTTTTAAGCCGGTTGGCGCGTTTGCATAACGCCATTGCCTCGGCAGCAGCTGTGGCTTCATCCAGTAGAGAGGCATTAGCCATATCCATGCCGGTTAAATCCATCACCATTTGCTGATAATTCAGCAGAGCTTCCAGCCTGCCCTGGGAAATCTCCGGCTGGTAAGGGGTATAGGCGGTATACCAGCCGGGGTTTTCCAGTACATTACGCAGAATTACGGAAGGTACGATAGTGTCGTAATAGCCCATACCTATATAGGATTTGTTGACCGTGTTCCTGCCGGCTACCTGTCGCAGATATTCCAGTGCCTGCCGCTCGGAAGTGCTCTCGGGCAGATTGAGCGGATCACGTTCGCGGATACTTTCAGGGATGGTTTTATCCATCAGGGTATCGAGAGAATGGGCATTCACAGTACTAAGCATGTGTTGAATGTCACTGCTATCAGGGCCAATGTGGCGGGCTACAAAATCGCTGTGTTGCTGCAATGTTTTTAGTGTTTGTTGTGTCATGGAATCTGTACTAATTAAAAAAGCCGCAACGGATGAAGAAGCAGGAGTTACATGCTTCTATCGTCTTTTAGCGGCCTGTTATTCGGTATTAGATGTATGGTGTGCGATTATTCTTCACACTCTTTTTGATAGGCATCGGCACTGAGTAGTGCGTCCAGGTCATCTGCTGAGTGGATTTTCAGGGTGTAGATCCAGCCGCCATCGTAGGGTTCGGAGTTAACCATTTCTGGCTCATCGTCCAGTGCTTCATTGGTTGCAACGATCGTTCCTGCCAGTGGGGCATAGATATCGGAAGCGGCTTTTACAGATTCAACCACTCCCACCGTATCTTCTGCACCTACTTCGGCCTCTGTCTCGGGCAGTTCGACATAGACAATATCTCCCAGGAGTTCCTGGGCATGGTCTGTAATGCCAATAGTGACTGTGCCATCTCCATTATCCAGAATCCACTCATGGGAGGGGGTGTATTTTAGATCTTCTCTTATTTCACTCATAGTTATATCTCCTTTACTCCAGGCAGGATTTGCCATGACGGACAAAAACGGGTTTCACAACAGTGGCTTTGAGTTGTTTGCCACGGATTTCTACTGAGCAGTGGTCGCCGACCTTGAGTGTAGCAGGTACACGAGCAAGGGCAATCGCACGTTTCAGAGTGGGGGAAAAAGTACCACTGGTAACTTCTCCTTCTTCGCCGGATGCGGTCATCACTTTTTGGTGGCTGCGTAAAACACCACGATCCTCCAGAACCAGCCCTGCAAAGGTGTGCTTGATACCCGTTTCTTTTTCAGTTTCCAGTGCCTTGCGTCCAATGAAATTGCGCTCATCAGGTTGCCAGGCCACGGTCCAGTTAAGGCCTGAAACCAGAGGTGATGTGGTGGTATCCATATCGGTGCCGTAGAGGTTCATTCCTGCCTCGAGCCGCAAGGTATCACGTGCTCCAAGCCCGGTTGGCTGGATGCCAGATTGCAGCAGGTCTTCCCAGAACTCCGCAGCCTTCTTGTTAGGTAGCATAATTTCAAAACCATCCTCTCCGGTATAACCTGTGCGAGCGAAGAAGTTTTCTCCTGCAAAAGTACCAAAAAAAGGTTTGAGGGTGGCAACTTTTTCGGCTGTTTTAGTATCAAGCAGGGAGAGTGTTTTCTCGCGTGCATTAGGACCCTGTACGGCTATCATGGCGAGGTCACTACGCTCGTGCATAGTGGCATCATAGGCTTCCATCTGGCGAGACATCCATGCCATATCGTCATCCCGGCAGGCGGCATTGATCACCATACGGTAAGATTCATCTGTAAGGTAATAGACGATGAGGTCGTCTATAATACCCCCTGTTTTGTTAAGCATGCAGCTATATAAGGCTTTACCGGGCTGTTTCAGCTTGTCCACGTCATTCGCCAGAAGGTGGCGTAGAAATACCTTGATTTCTTTACCCTTCAAGTCCAGCACAACCATATGTGAAACATCGAACATCCCGGCATCATTTCGTACCTGGTGGTGTTCTTCCAGTTGTGAACCGTAATGGATGGGCATTTCCCAGCCAGCAAAGTCGACCATTTTGCCACCTGCTTCGAGGTGTTTGCCGTGCAAGGCAGTGCGTTGCGGGATGTTTTCAGAATATGACATGATAGTACTCCGGCTTTCAAAAATAAAAAGGCGGCAGGTTGCTTTTTAATTGTGTATGCGACCTGCCGCCCCTCTGTCCTGAAACCTGAGAGATTCCCCGGCCACTTTAAATCGCAGATTCGGTGGTCGGGTTGCTACCCTTCGGTGGATACACTTGGTATCACTCTCCAGAGTCAATGATTAAGTACCATGGTGGTAACTAATTAACCATGCAGTCCTTGGAACCTGAGCGTTTCCGGACGGTTTGCGCCTTCGGTGCTCCACTGACAAAGGCCAGGAAGAGACTCTCCTGCATGGTGTTATTGAATGGCGCCACTATACCGAGTCTTGAAATGAAACGCTACCGGAATCTTCTGGAAGAAACCGACGCAAAAAACGAGCCGTTTGTCGGGAAAGAATAGCAGATTTACATAAGCATATTATTATTGTCTAATATACTTATATCGAAGCTACTCTGATTTTTTTATGAATACGAAGCGTTATTGCATGGTTTTTTCCTCCTTGCTGCTGCTCCTGATTGTGCTGGATGCTGCCAGGGCACAGGCGTTAGCAGGTATTCCTGATGCCTGGATTCGTTCTGTGCTGAAGAGCCATCAGCAAGCAGGGAACCATCAGCAGGCGCTAAAGAGCCGCCAGCTTACCCTGAAAAGCCGGCGACAAAAGACAACCCGTATCGTTTATCAGCCCGCGATAAAAAAACGAATGTTGGCAGTGACGGCAACGGCCTACACTTCTCATGTAGCGCAGACGGATAGCACACCGGAAATTGCGGCCTGGGGAGATCGGTTGCGTCCAGGTATGAAGGTAGTTGCTGTTTCCAGAGACCTGTTGAATCAATATGGTTTAACCCGTGGCAGTAAAATCAAAATACACGGTTTGCCGGGTCATTATGTGGTGCTGGACAAGATGAACAAGCGATGGAGAAAGAAAATAGATATCTATATGGGCAAAGACAGGCGCGAAGCCTTTAAGTGGGGGCGCAGAAAGGTCACGATAGAATGGGCAGGCTAACCCATCCACGCCGGTTCACGGTTTTGCGCTGATACTGGGTTACAGGCCAAATGCGCGGATTAGAATGAGTGCGATTTGTAACAGCAAAAGAACCACAAGCGCCGAGAGGTCAATCATGCCGATAGGGGGTACAAGCTTTCGTACTGGCTTGAAAAGTGGCTCAGTCAGGCTATTAATCAAGGGTACGACAGGGTTGCCGTAAGTATTGCCAATCCAGCTAATAATAACCTGGATAATGATGGCAACAATGTAGATCCACACCAGCATACGCAGTAGATCACCCACCACAAAAGGTAAAAAACTTCCCGAGAAATCACCACCGGTAACCAGCGACAAGAGGATAAGCTCAATCACTTTCAGACCAACAATAGCAACAATAGCGGCGCTGTCTATTTTGCCAATGGCGGGGATGAAGCGGCGAAGTGGCTTGATAACCGGATCGGTGATTTTCACCAGAAATTGTGAAATGGGATTATAAAAATCCGCACGTACCAGACCCAGCAGCATGCGTATCAGCAAAAAAGATATATAGAGGTTGAATAATGTATCAATCAGAAATACGAGTATTTCCTGTATGGCTGACATGAAGGTCTCCTTTAATTATGATTTGGCGAGTTCTTTGGCACGCTGCTGAGCAGCACTTAAGGCCTGTTGAAACAGCTCATGAAGGCCGCCCTGGTTGAGTACCTGCAAGGCAGCTTCAGTAGTGCCACCCCTGGAGGTGACTCGCTCTCTCAGTACAGCGACATCATCGCTGCTTTCCATGGCTAGTTTGGCTGCTCCCAGCGCGGTTTGCAAGACCAGTAAGCGTGCTTCTTCCTGTTTTAGTCCAAGTTGATTAGCCGCTGCCTGCATGGCTTCCATGACCAGGAAAAAATACGCGGGGCCGCTACCTGAAACAGCTGTCACAGCATCCAGCTGGTCTTCATCTGAGAACCAGAGTGTAATACCAACAGCACGCAAAATGGCTTCAGCATCACTCCGTTGCTCATCTGATACCTGGGCATTGGCATAAAGTCCGGTTGCGCCTGCCTGTACCAGTGCAGGCGTATTGGGCATACAGCGAACAATGGGTAGCTCTGTACCCAGTGCCTGGCTAATTCTGTCTTCTCGGACACCGGCAGCAATGGAAACAATCAACGGCTGCGTGGTTTGAATGGTTTCGCGTAAATTTTCACAGACAGAAAGAAGTAGGTGAGGCTTGACGGCAAGGACAATAATGTCTGCCTGAAAACAGGCGCTACGATTATCCTGAAAAACCTGCACGGTCGGCCAGTTTTTTTGAATGCTATCCAGTGCCAGGGGGTCGGGGTCGGCGATATGCAGTTGCAGCGTTGTGTTGTCCTGAACGAGTCCAGCAATCAGGCTGCGTGCCATATTACCTGCGCCAATAAATGTGAGGGTTTTGTTCATGGTGTATTCAATTATCCTGTTGAATCGTGCGGTTTCGTATGATCTGCTTTATGTTGCCGGGCGTTGTCCAAAAATGGCAGTACCAATACGGACAATAGTTGCTCCTTCTGCAATGGCTGCTTCCATGTCCTGAGACATTCCCATGGACAAGGTATCCAGATTATAGCCTTGCTGGTTCAAAGCTTCCATGGCTTGCCGGACACGGGCGAAGGCTTCCCGTTGTTGCTGAACCTGGCTGGTTGGCGCGGGGATAGCCATCAGGCCGCGTAAGCGTATGCCTTCAAGTTCCTGTATTTGCTCTGCTAACGCTGGTAACTGTTCAGTATTAACTCCCGATTTGCTCGCCTCAGCACTGATATTAATCTGGATGCAAAGATTGATAGCCGCTTTGTTCGCAGGCTTTTGTTCACTGAGACGACGCGCTATTTTGTAGCGGTCGATAGAATGTACCCAGTGAGCGATATTGGCAATTAAAGGGGTTTTATTGGACTGTATGGGGCCAATAAAGTGCCATTCAATATCGGCCTGGCGAAGGCGCACCGCTTTTGCATGCAGTTCCTGTGCGTAGTTTTCTCCAAAAGCACGTTGTCCACATTTATAAGCGGCTTCAATGGCAGCAACCGGGTGGTGTTTGCTGACGGCGAGTAACTGAACGCTATTCGCTTGTCGTTGGTAAGTGGCTTCGGCAGATTTGATTTGCCTGCCGATTGTCCGGAGCGGGTCACAAAAAGAGCGGTTCATATGGTACAGTGACGAAAATCAATAAAAATAATAAAAAGAGAATAACCTCGATGGATATTACACAACTTCTCGCCTTCGGCGTAAAAAATAACGCCTCTGATTTGCATCTTTCTGCGGGTCTCCCTCCGATGATTCGGGTGGATGGGGATATGCGCCGTATTAATATGCCGGAAATGGACCATAAAGAAGTGCATAGCATGGTATATGACATTATGAACGATAACCAGCGTCGGGATTATGAGGAGAAGTGGGAAACAGATTTTTCCTTTGAGCTGCCAGGTGTTGCCCGCTTTCGTGTCAATGCCTTTAATCAAAACCGTGGTGCAGCAGCGGTATTTCGTACAATTCCCAGCGATATTCTGACGCTGGAAGCCTTGAATGCACCGTCTATTTTTAAAAAGCTCGCCATGAAGCCACGTGGCCTGGTTCTGGTTACAGGGCCAACAGGTTCGGGTAAATCGACTACTCTGGCTGCCATGATTGATTACAAAAATGCGGTTGAACATGGTCATATTTTGACGATTGAAGATCCGATTGAATTTGTCCATACCAGCAAAAAGAGTCTGGTTAATCAGCGTGAAGTGCATCGAGACACACAGGGCTTTGATGAAGCGTTACGTTCAGCATTACGTGAAGACCCGGATACCATTCTGGTTGGTGAAATGCGGGATCTGGAAACGATTCGCCTGGCTCTTTCTGCGGCAGAAACCGGACACCTGGTTTTTGGTACCTTGCATACCACCAGTGCGCCCAAGACGATTGACAGAATCATTGATGTTTTCCCGGCGGCAGAAAAAGACATGATTCGTGCCATGTTATCAGAGTCGTTGCAGGCTGTTATCGCCCAAACGCTGTTAAAAAGAGTGGGGGGAGGCCGCGTAGCCGCGCATGAAATATTAATCGGTACACGTGCTATTCGCAGCATGATTCGGGAGAACAAGATTCCACAGATGAAATCTGCACTGCAAACAGGCTCCAGTGATGGCATGCAAACGCTGGATCAGTGTCTGAAAGATCTGATTGGCATGGGGCAAATTACACGTGAGGATGCCTTGCAGAAAGCAGATAGCCCGGAAGCCCTGCAAGATCACGCCAGAGTTTAAACCCGTTAACAGAGGATTGTCATTATGGATCGTGATAGCGCGATACAGTATGTACATACCATGTTGCATGCCATGCTGGAAAGAAAGGGGTCAGATCTGTTTATTACTGATAACGCACCTCCCAGTATCAAGCTAAACAACGAGGTAACTCCTTTGTCGGATAGCCGGCTGAAGCAGGATCAAGTTCGTATGCTGGTGCGTTCTATAATGAATGACCGGCACTTGAGGGCTTTTGAAGAAAATATGGAATGCAATTTTTCCATCAGCTTGCCAGGGGTCGCCCGGTTCCGTGTCAATGCCTTCACGCAACAGGAGTGTGCCGGCATGGTGTTGCGTCATATCCCGAATGATATTCCAAAGTTCAAGAGCCTGGGTTTGCCGCCCATTATGCAGGAGCTTACCCAGACACGTCGGGGTTTAATCATTATTGTTGGTTCTACGGGTTCCGGTAAATCAACCACGCTGGCAGCCATGATTGGCTACCGCAATGAAAATACAGCGAACCATATAGTGACTATTGAAGACCCGATTGAATTTGCCCATGAAAACAAGAAGTCTATTGTAACGCAGCGGGAAATCGGTGTGGATACGGCGAACTATGAAATAGCACTGAAAAATACGCTACGACAGGCACCAGATGTCATCTTGCTGGGTGAAATCAGGGACAGGGAAACCATGGAGTATGCCATTGCGTACGCAGAAACAGGTCACCTTTGTATGACCACCTTGCACGCTAATAATACCAACCAGGCACTGGATAGAATTATCAACTTTTTTCCTGAAGAGCGTCGTACACAAGTATTAATGGATTTATCACTGAACCTGAAAGCGGTGGTTTCCCAGCGTCTGGTTCGACGTGCCAGTGGTAAAAGCCGAATTCCGGCGGTCGAAATACTGATTAATTCACCGCTGATGAGTGACCTGATCCTGAAAGGAGATGTCGCAGGAATCAAAGAATTGATTAGCAAGTCCAATGAGTTGGGAATGTGCACTTTTGACCAGGCCTTGTTCCGCCTGGTGGATTCAGGTGTTATTGATATCAAGGAAGGACTGCGTCATGCCGATTCGATAAATGATCTGCGTCTGCAATTAAAACTCAATGGACGTGAAGCCAAAACATCTGATGTATTCAGAGGAACAGAGAGCATGTCGGTGGAAGCATTAACCGATAATTTCCTATGAGGTCACG
Source organism: Thiotrichaceae bacterium (assembly GCA_015490895.1). Lineage (GTDB taxonomy): Bacteria > Pseudomonadota > Gammaproteobacteria > Thiotrichales > Thiotrichaceae > HyVt-477. The sequence goes on from WFWY01000050.1 coordinate 31,665, forward strand.
AGACCCCGAGAGCTGTGAGAGGTAGCAACATGAAAATATCACCCTATCTGGAAGAAATGGTTAAACGGGATGCCTCCGATCTCTATTTGACGACAGGTGCCAGGGCAAGCCTGAAAGTGATGGGAGAGATGCAACATTTGACCAGGGAAGAAATGAAGCCTGGCAGTATTGCAGTACTGGCCAAGGATACATTAACAGAGAAAGAATGGATCGACTTTCAGAAAAACAAGGAAATGAACAAGGGTTTATCCGTTGTAAATATCGGACGTTTTCGGGTGAATGTGTACTATCAGCGTGGTGAAGTATCCATGGTGGTGCGCCATATTCGTTCAGAGATTAAAAGTCCGGATGAGCTGGGTGTTCCCGCTATACTGAAGAAACTTGTCATGGGAAAAGAAGGGCTAGTGCTCTTTGTAGGGGCAACAGGGTCAGGAAAATCAACTTCTATGGCATCATTAATTCAATACCGTAATCAACAGCATGCTGGCCATATATTAACCATAGAAGACCCGATAGAGTTTGCCTTCAAGCATAACAAGTCCATCATTGGCCAGCGTGAAATAGGCTTTGATACCCTGAGCTATAAAAATGCTATGCGAGAGGCTATGCGGGAGGCGCCGGATGTGATTATGGTGGGAGAGACACGGGATACCGAAACAATGCAAGCTGTTCTGGGATTCGCGGATACAGGGCATCTGGTGATCTCAACCTTGCATGCTACCAATGTGACTCAGGCCATGGAGCGTATTCTCTATATGTTTCCGGCAGAGCAAAAACATCGGGTGCTAATGGATCTTTCCCTGAACCTGAAGGGTATTGTTGCCCAGAAACTGGTACCCGATACACGCGGAAGTGTTGCGTTAGCGACAGAGGTACTGGTTAATACTCCCTTCGTTGGTGAAACCATACGCAAAGGTAATTTACAGCAACTCAATGAATTGACAGAAAAGGGAGCCAGTGACGGGATGCGTAGCTTTGATCAGTCCCTGCTCGAATTATTTCGTCGGGGTAAAATTAGCCGTGATATCGCACTGGATAATGCAACGTCAAGAAACAACCTGGAATGGCAACTGAGCTTTAATGAAACAGAGGATGGTGACTATCAGACCACCGGCAACGAGGCGGAAAAACTGCCCGAGTTACATCTGTAACTAGCCGTAATAAAGGTAATTGTAATTGTTGTCTGAGATGAGCTCTCTGCTTGTGGTCTGTCGCACAGGATCAGTCACAGACGGGGAAGTAACGCGTTCTTGATGGCGTTGAATTTAGGAGGCTGTCCAGAAACAGGTATCTAACAATCATAGCCAGCACATGTGGTTCTGGTTGGAAAAACAAACCACTATATATTGATTGATGTTTTATACTTTCGAGTTTTCGGACAGTCTCCCAGGGTAGAATTATTGTCACTACTCAGCGTAATGATACACAAGATGGTAAGTTTTTGATTATCAGGGCGCTGAGTAATTACGAATTATTTACCGTCGATCATACGATGAATAATAGGCGTTAGAATAACCTCCATTGCCATTCCCATTTTCCCGCCTGGAACTACAATGGTATTTCTGCGTGACATAAATGAATCATTGATCATATTAAGCAGGTAGGGAAAGTCAACATCGCACTTTTTGGGGTCTTTAAAACGAATCACAACAAAGCTTTCATCCGCAGTTGGAATCTCTCGAGCGATAAAGGGGTTAGAGGTATCAACAGTGGGTACGCGCTGGAAGTTGATATCCGTTCTGGAGAATTGAGGTGTAATATGCTGGATATAGTCCGGCATGCGGCGCAAGATGGTATCGACAATCGCCTCTTCAGAATAGCCGCGTTCTGCATTGTCCCGATGGATTTTTTGAATCCATTCCAGATTAACACTCGGTACAACGCCTACGCCCAGATCAACCAGTGAAGCGACATCGTAGCTGTCACCTTTTACCATGCCGTGTAAACCTTCATAGAAGAGAATATCAGAGCCGCTTTCGATATCTTCCCAGGGCGTAAATTCACCCGAGGCCTTATTACAGCCCAGGCGTGCGTTATGTTCCGAAGCTTCCTCGTCATTGTGCAAGTAGTAGCGCTTCTTGCCAGTGCCTGTTTGTGCATAATCGGAGAACAGTTTTTCAAGCGCAGCGAAGTCATTGGCTTCCGGGCCAAAATGGCTGAAATTATTATTACCATCTGATTCTGCCTTTTTGACGGCATCCTTGAACTCATTGCGGCTCAGGCTATGAAAGCTGTCACCCTCGATAATGGCCGGGTTAATATTTTCACGACGAAAAATGTTTTCAAAGGCACGTTTTACAAAAGTGGTACCCGCACCGGATGATCCTGTAACAACAACGATAGGGTGTTGTTTTGACATAATGAACTCCTTGAGAACTGAATAAATTTTTAGACTACGTTTTAGGCTGCACTGGGTGTCACCTGCTTTAAATTCCTGATAACCCTGGTCAGAATGCTTTTAATGATGGCATTTATATTTCTGCTAATAAGTAGTTTCGCATAGATTCACTGGACGAGTGGCCCAACTGAACCCCCCTTTTTAAGGAGACTCTGTATCGTTCTTATAGCAAACGATACGGGATCGGGTCACGTGACTCTTTGTGCATAAAGGTAGTGAAGTGCATGCATTCTACCTAAATTCTCTAACTATTCCAGTGACAGTTTTTCTGGAAGAGAAGAGTCATCAGCGTTCGATACACCGTTTATCTTGTAAGTTAGACATCTGGTCGGTGATGGTGTCAATATCGCTTAGGGGTTGCTCTATCAACGTGGGCAAGAGTTTTCCACATTTTCTGTGGAAAACTTTGTGCATAACTTAAGAATATCTCATTCCGAGGGCTTAAAATAAGGGGGCTTATCAAATTGGTTAAAAATTAATCAATTATTTAATTGTTGTTTATAATCAATAGGTTGGTTTATGTCAACAAAAGGATCCGTTGGCAGGTCTGATTTTTCTCTCTGTCATGTGCGCGACTTGATGTTGGTTGTGTATAAAAACAAGTCTACGGTTGAGGAACGACTACTACATCTAGTGTATGAAGCAGGTCGTGATATACAAATCTTTCTGGTATTGATCGTTGACAAGCCATTTCTTCTTCCCGCCTGTAATCGCTACGGCTGTCTACTTCCGGTTCTGGTAGACTAGCCTGTCATTTCCCAAAAAAAGAACAGCGATATGAAAGCCAATTCTCAACGGATAGGATTTGTTAGCCTGGGCTGCCCTAAAGCCCTGGTTGACTCAGAACGTATTCTTACCCAACTGCGTACGGAAGGTTACGAGATTTCTCCGGACTATGATCAAGCAGATATAGTGGTCATTAATACTTGTGGTTTTATTGACTCTGCTGTGCAGGAATCTTTGGATACCATTGGTGAGGCTCTGCATGAAAACGGCAAGGTGATCGTGACAGGCTGTCTTGGTGCAGATGCCGAAAAGGTATTAGGTGCCTATCCGGATGTGTTAGCAGTCAGTGGTCCCCATGCGTATGAAGAGGTGATGGAGGCTGTGCATCAGCATCTGCCCGCCCCACATGATCCCTATACAGATTTGGTGCCATCCCAGGGTTTGAAACTCACCCCGAAACATTACGCCTACCTGAAAATATCTGAAGGCTGTAATCACGATTGTTCATTTTGTATTATTCCGTCCATGCGTGGTCGTTTGTCGAGTTACCCCATTGGTGATGTCTTGCAGGAAGCAGAGAATCTGGTGAATGCAGGGGTAAAAGAACTACTGGTGGTATCACAAGATACCAGTGCCTACGGACTGGATGTCAAATATCGTACGGGCTTTTGGCAGGGGCGTCCCATTAAGTCACATATTCAGCAGTTGACCGAAGCGCTGGGTGAAATGGGTGTCTGGGTTCGCTTACATTATGTTTATCCGTACCCTCATGTGGACAGGTTGGTTCCGCTAATGGCTGAAGGCAAAATTTTACCTTATCTGGATATTCCATTTCAGCATGCTAGCCCTGCTTTGCTTAAGGCCATGCGGCGTCCAGCGCATGCTGAAAAAGTACTTCAGCGACTACAGCAGTGGCGTGAAATCTGTCCGGATATTGTGGTTCGCAGTACTTTTATCACCGGCTTTCCAGGTGAAACAGAAGCAGACTTTCAGCTCTTGCTGGATTTTTTGCAGGAAGCCCAGTTGGATCGTGTGGGTTGTTTTATGTACTCCCCGGTTGAAGGAGCAAGCGCCAATGAGCTGCCCAATCCTGTCGCAGATGATATCAAGGAAGAGCGGCTTGAACGGTTTATGGCGGTACAGGCTGAGATCAGTACGCATAAACTTTCCCGACGCAAAGGTACTCGCATGATAGTGCTGACGGATGAGACTGAGGAAAACCTGACCGTCGCACGGAGTTATGCGGATGCCCCGGAAATTGACGGACAGGTACTGATCGAAGGTGTCGAGCTAGAGCCGGGTCAGTTTGTCGAGGTCGAGATAATCAATAGCAGTGAGCATGATTTGTGGGCGCAACTGGTGAGTGATTGATCGGCAAGCTCCTGGGAGTTTGTCCGAAAACTAAGAAGCTACTGTAAATCTCATGAACATCATAATCTGAACTTATTGAAATCGTTAATCATTAATAAAATAAAT
>WFWY01000051.1 GCA_015490895.1 Thiotrichaceae bacterium
AGACAGGTTGAGGTGGGGCAAGGTGGGGAAATTAAGAAGGAGCCAAGGAGGGAATGTAACTATTCAGCGCAATCCATAACTGTCCAGATTGCCTCCGTTTAAATTGCCCTACACGTAGAGGGCTAATTTATGGAGCCTCTGATTAAGTAGAGTCATTCTATTGGTCACTTTTGGAGCCTCTGATTAAGTCTGAGTGGAATTTCTCGATTGGTAGAATTGTTCAGTTTTTGCTTAAAAATGAAGCTAATCGTCGCTCTATTAGGGAGATTTTTAGGCAAAAAATGGGCGATTCTAGCTTCGAGAAAACCGCTCACGACTTGATCAGAGTCTCCTTTTAATAGCGAAAAAATGGCGCTATTTCAGCCTCAGGAAAACGACCGGGACTTGATCAGAGTCTCCTTATACAGGTTGGCGGTGACGAAGGAACCCCAACCCACCATTCACAGCTTCCAGAATACCGACTCTTTGAACGGGCTGATGCACTACCGTGATAATACAATCTTATGGAGCCTGGTTATCAGGCTAATCACCTTTCTGTGATCCTGTGCCAACGCCTGGTGCAGCTCGGCATCTTCCCTGTGCCGAGCTTTCATCTCGGCATAGCCCTCTGCATTACCCGTGATAATTACCTGGATGACCGGATTATCCGGGTCTTTTTCTGAACGAGCAATATCCTGCTCGTGCACCTGATCAATATATTCATGTGTTTTAATCGCTTGCCTGTGCCTGTCCAGTTCTTCTTTACGCTGCTGCAAGGCTGACTGAATAGCTACCAGGTCTTTTTCAGCCCGGTCATATTCTTTTTGCCAGATAGCAATATCATCCAGCCACATTTTGTGATCACTCTGCCAATCACGATGATCCTGGTGCTCACGTTCATGCAAGCGCGAGGTTGCATCGGCAATCCGCCCTTGCAACTCCCTGTTTAATGTCATCATCGCCAATGTTGTTTTATCAGCAACACTATCGGCTATGCGGCTGAGTGTGTCCCAGGCACTCTCTGACAGGTACCGGGAATCCAGCTCCCACTTCTCCCGAAAAGAAGCTTTAGCCTCAGCAATAGTCTCTCCCAGGGAACCAAGATCACGCTGCACTTCGGCACTAATTTGCTTCGCATGCTCCTGCTCAAGCCCTCCTCGCTTAAAGAGTTTATCTTCAGCAATATCAATAGCCTCCCGAAGTGTTTTGCCCTCTTTTTTTACCAGCTTCTCAACAGATTTGAGCATATCGTGATAGCTTTTTTCAATCTCCCTGACACCCATAAAAACACTCCCGGATTAAATTCATTCTTTGCACCAATCATAGGTCAACTTCTCAAAAAAATCCGTAGTGAAACCAGGATCTCCGATAACAGCAGCCAGTAACCGGTAAAACTGTTACGGATAACGGAACTTTAGCGCTGCATACTCACTGTCCCAGACAACACGTAAAACGCTTTCGCTCTCCCCATCCAGACCCAGTTGCCGAAAAAACTCCAGGGCATGCACAACCCGGTCACCTTTTGCATTGCGTATCTTCATCAGCAAGCCTCCCGCTCCAGCCTGGTGCACCGGCATTATCACTATATAGGGAGACTTGTCGAGCAAGATCACCGTTTGTATTCCGGGGAAATAGGCAGTATACAGCTGGGCACTCAAATACAAATTACCGTTGCGTAATATCACCTGCTGTTCATCAGCCATAGGCCTTTATCCGTTGTTGAATCTGGTTAATCGCCTTGTCAGCCGCAGCCTGCACCACGGAAGACAAGCCCACTCCGAGATCAACCGAAGCCGCTTCGATCAGGTAGACAGTGATATCATCCGGGAAATCGGACTGATAGATTTTTTTGCCAGCATATAAAGCATGATCCCAGCGAAAATCATGCAGGTTGTAACCAGGCTCCGGAAGGTTCGCCAGCATCTCACCGGGCACAACAAACAGGCTACCGGGTTCTGACTCACTTAAATTGGCATCGACCACAATCAGCGCATCACTACCCCTGGCCTGAAACATGACGTCCATGCCCGCAGTTCCAGCATCATATACCTCTACGCCCGGATGAGGATGTACCGCAAGCCAGGCTAACAGTGCCTGGGCAATATAAACCCCCACACCGTCATCTTGCCGGTTGGGATTACCACAACCAATAACAGATAACATGCCTAACCTTGATCAGAATTAAATTCGCCATAAACGACAGGACCACTCAGGCTCGACGGGTAACATTAATTCTGGCAGTTCGCAAAACTTTCGATGGACTTTATAGTACATACAGGTATCACATGCCTGTGCATCGTCTTCGTCATCGGTGGGAAAATAAGGGGTGAGTGTAAAGCCGCCAAGAATCAGCTTGTTTTTATAATCATCCGGTGCCAGTTGCTGTAGCCGGGAAATAATTTCCAGAATCTGCTCGTGCTCATAAGCACGCGGTTCAACGACTGTCTCAAGGCCACTTTCCAGAAGTTGCCGCAAATGATGTCTGAGTTTGTCATCATCTTTTATCTGCTGCTGGTCTGTCATTGTATTTCACCTTTTAGGAGTCTGCCCCGAGTACGAGTATTCCTGGCACTCCACTAAATCCGCCATAAGCGACACCACCACTCTGCTTCAACAGGTACTGCCAGCTCCGGCAGGTCACACCATTTTCGATGCACCAGATAATACATGCACTCCAGGCAGCGCTGTTCATCCTCACCATAAGGCTTGTCGATAAAACCGGAAATCACCAATTTTTGTTCCAGATCCTGAGGATCAAGCTTTCTCAGGTCTTGCAGGATTAATTCAAACTGGTGATTATCTTCGGGAAATGGCTCGGTTTGCGTGACAAGACCCTTAGCCATCATTTCGCCAATTTTATCGCGCAGGGCATCATCATCTCTCTTGGTCACTAAAACTCCTTCCTGTTAGAAACACCCATCTGGATACCATAGGTCACTGCTTCCACCCATGCCATGAAACTACGCTTCTCACCCACCAGAAACAAACTTCCGATGAGTGGGGCGTGAAGTATTTCAAGAGGTTTTAAAGCGGGATAATTCCTTACCGGTTTTGGCATCGTGGGCATGCACCGTACACACCAGACAGGAGTCATAAGAGCGTGCCACATGCCCCACTTCAACCGGATCACTGGTATCAGCAATGGGCGTGCCAATCAGCGCCTCCTCGATAGGGCCACGCTCCTCTTCACCCGTACGAGGGCCTACGTTCCAGGTGGTGGGCGCAATAATCTGGTAGTTTTTGATCTTTCCGCCCTGCACATCAATCCAGTGACACAATGCACCCCGAATCGCTTCAGTCGCACCCCAGCCCTGGCCATCTTGTTCCTGGGGCTTAATGTAGAAAGGCTCATCCAGACGGAACTCACGCAGACAATGCTCCATTTGACGGTAGATGTACTTAAATTCGTGCATACGCGCAAAGTGTCTCAGCAACACATTGGCACCACCCATATTTTTATACATATCCAGCAATAAACCGTCTTTATGTTGCCAGTCTTCCATGTGGTCACCCCCATAGATCAACTCGCGTGCCAACGGCCCTGCTTCCAGATGGCCATTTTCAGCATGCGCTACCGCCGTCGCCCAGGAGTACTTGTCATCAAAGCTACGTGCATTGTTATCAATCGGGTTCGTGGTACGATCAAAAGGATGCACTGCGCCTGGCTCGTCATACCAGGAATGTGTCGTATCCTCACGGGTAAACATCTGATCCATCAATTTATGGGTGCCGGATGCGCCATCAAACACACCACTTGGCATCTGAACCGCAGCATTACGCCCAGCAATCGTTGGTTTATTGTATTTGTCCTCATGTGGCAGATAGCCCCAGGAAACAAACTTGTCCAGACCTTTACCATACTTATCCAGACCAATATCTGTACCCATGCGCCACATCATGCCCAGATCCGAATTGGCATGATCCGGGCTTTCATCCAGCCATGCCATAAAATCATCGTAGGTTTGAATTTCTTCATAGCGCTCAATCGAACAACCCAGCCACATGGGTTCAATCCAGTTGGTACGGAAATGCTCGAGGATAGACCAGGAACGCGTAACATCTGATAGCGTTGGAGAGCACATCACACCCCCTGGCACCATGTAACTGGAGTGCGGCCATTGCCCACCCAGCATGGCATAAATTTCAACAGGACGACCAGAAATGGTGACACCTGCTTCATAGTTAGCCCCTGTAAAGGGCGACCAACGCTTGACAGCTTCCTCATAAAACGGACTGTTCTGATAGTTTTTATTGACCATGTCGATCATAAACAGACCGTAATGATGACGGGGTAAGCTTTGTAAACTTTCCGCAAGCTGTCCGAGGTTACGCGCAATAATACCATTGCGCGGGACTTCCGTACCCCAGGCAGTATCCAGCGCCCAGGCAGCGCAGGTTAAATGTGATGCGCCACAGATACCACAGGCACGTGGTGTCACGACCAGTCCGGCCTGTGGATCCTTGTCTCTTAAAATCACTTCAAAACCACGAAAAAGCTCCGCAGATGTCCAGGCATTGACCACAACGCCATCCTGTATATCGACGCGGACGTCCAAATCACCTTCTACACGCCCTACCGGAGAAATATCCAGTGTCTGTACTTGTGCTGACATAATATTAACTCCTTATATTAAACAACGAAGATATCTTCTTCTGCCCAGGCAGGCATGGCTGCTTTTGCCGCGCCGGTGAGCTTGATATAGCCTTTCTTGTTCACGCCATTGGGTAAATCCTTGGGAACCCCCATCACGGTTTGCGTCTTGAACACCGTACCAGGAGCAAGATCAAAGAAAGGAAATTCTGGTTCGGTACAACCCAGACAGGGCATACCCGCCCGTGTTTTTGAAGAAACCCGGTTCCACAAAATCCGGTTACAGGGGGAATGGGTCATCGGGCCACGACAACCCAGATCATAGAACAAACACCCTTTACGTTGTCCAAACTCGGTGGTCGAAACTTTATAGGCAAAATGCATATTCCGGGTACAACCCGTTTGTGTAAAACTCTGGAAGAACGTCCTGGGACGCTGAAACTCATCCAGTGTCAGGGAACCCGCATTACCCGTTGCAACAGCGACCAGAATCTGTGTCACCCAGTCAGGATGTGCAGGACAGCCCGGAATATTAATCACTGGCAAACCGGATTTGGCTCTAAAACCTGCCCCCAGAAAGCCGCCATTCTCACGCTTCAGGAACTGCAAACCCTGAGAATCGGAAGGGTTGGGGGCAGTTGCAGGAATACCCCCCCAGGTAGCACAATCGCCCAGCGCTACTACAATATCAGCAGCATCACTCAACTCTCGCACCCATTCTTTCATCGGACGTTCACAAAAACGGTTCCATTCGCCGGTACCGTTCGGTGCATTCACCACCGACCCTTCAAAGACAAAAATATCCAGCTTGGTAGCACCGGATACGCAGTCTTGCAGAATCTGTTTTACATTATCACCCAGCTCCACACCGAGCGAAGGTTGCCAAAGAACATTGATTCCGAAATCTGTCACCAGATCGCAGGCACTAGGTTCCTCGGCATTCAAAAAGGACATGGTGTTGCCAGAACAAGCACCACCTTGAAGCCATAGTAAATTGGCCATTGTATTTCCTCCTAGGTTAACGGTTGAGTTCGCTTCACCGTATAATTATCAAACAACATCATAACTACTTAATAACACGGCTGAAATTACCACTACCATACTTCATGCAAAATTCATGCCAGGTTTTATTAAAATAATATAAACAAGTAGAAACATTGATTTAGAGCAGAAAAATGTCTCAAAAAGAGTGAAAAGAAGGTGAATATGCAAACTTCTCTTACAGGCAAAAATGCAAAGAAGATATGCAGTTTGAATAGCGACATCAAACAAGCAACAGACCAACAGAAAGAAGTGTGGCAACCAGACTATGCTATGCTTAAGGGGACTTTGATCAAGCTAATATTTTAACCTATCCTGTATAGTTAACTGTATAAATGAAACCCCAGTCTACTCGTATTATTCGTGACATCATCAGACATTATCCACAGATAAAGTTTGCTATTGTCTTTGGATCTTTGGCAACCGATACACAACAGGCAGACAGCGATATTGATCTAGCCGTGCAAACAGAACCCACTTTGAATGTCAGTCTGAAAAAACAACTCATTGAGGAAATAGCATTAAAACTGGGCAGGCCTGTTGATTTGATTGACCTCAACAAAACAGGGCAACCATTACTGGGGCAAATATTAACTAATGGCAAACGAATAACAGGAAGTGATACTCGCTATGCCAGACTTATTACCAGAAACTTGCTGGATAGAGCTGATTTTCTGCCCTACCGGAACCGGATACTAGAAGAGCGCAGGCAGGCATGGATAGGGATGTAGTGACAGAAAAGCTGGAATCTTTACGGCGCTGTATCAAAAGAATCGAAGACAAGCGTCCAGAAAGCCTGGAATTGTTCGTTGATGATCTGGATATTCAGGATATTATTGTTCTCAACCTGACCAGAGCCATCCAGACCTGTGTTGATATTGGCGCACATCTCATTGCAAACAGTGAGGCAAAGCCGCCCGCAACAATGGGAGAAACCTTTGATATCCTCGCTACTGTGGGAGTGATCGATACTGCAACAGCACTAAAAATGAAAAAAGCCGTTGGCTTTCGCAATCTCGCCGTACACGGATATGGAAAAATCAATTTTTCTATTGTTTATTCCATTATCACAGAACAAATTGAAGACTTTCAACAGTTTGCAAGATTCATCACTACAGCACTTAATGACAAAGAATAGCCGCGAGTACAGTATTCGCCAATTACGATTAATAATCTGGCGGCCTAAACCCTTGATAACGGTGTTATCATTCCTCCCCATAGCTCCGCTATGACTCGCCATGATGACTTGTTCTCAAGGGGCTTATCCCCGCATCCCCGCCAGAGTTATTAGCCTTAAGGAGACTCTGATCAAGCCTGAGTGGAATTTTTCGAATGATAGAATTGCTCAGTTTTTACTTGAAAATGGCGCTAATCGTCACTCTATTAGGGAGATTTTTAAGCAAAAAATGGGCGATTCTAGCTTCGAGAAAACCGCTCACGACTTTATTCAGAGCCCCCTTAATTACCAATTACCATACCAGGCCACTTCATCCATTCCGGTTCCCACACTGCGGGCATTCGCATTCACCGACAAATCCAAACCAGATACCTTTGCAGCGACTACACCAATGGCCTTTTAATCCAGGTTGTGACTCATCTCCTTTTTGTCGCGAGAGCCTGGACAAGCCCAGTCGTTTAAAGCCACCTCTGGATTGTCTGGGAGCAGTCCTGGATTGTGGAAAAGGAACAACTGCCTGACGCGATGATGATCTACTGGTGTCTGGTGAATCTTTACCCGCACTCATCCCTGCACTCCTGCCACTACGTCAGCATGAATACCGTAGCGCTTGATCTTGTTCGACAGACCCACGCGGGAAAGCCCCAGTTCACGAGCGGTCTGGCTCTGGTTCCAGCGACAACGCTGCAGCGTTTTGGAGATAATCTTGATTTCCATTTGCTCAATTTTTTCTTTTAGCGTCATACCGTCCAGCGTTAGTGTTTCTACGGTTTCAGTGGGTTTAGCTTTCAATGAGCGGATAGGTTCGGAAAGATCTTCCGGGCTCACAAAACTGCCATTATCAGTCATGGCAACCATGCGCTTGATTTCATTCTCCAGCTCGCGCACATTACCGGGCCAGTTGTGGAGCTGAAACTGCTTAATCACATCCGGAGCCACACCAAGGATTTTACGCCCAATGCTGTGAGCATAGCGTTTGGCCAGGTATTCAGTCAGCACTTCGATATCATCCGGGCGTTCACTAAGTGGCGGGATATTAAGCTGGAATCCATTCAGGCGATAATACAGGTCTTCCCGAAACTTTCCTTCCTGAATTAACTGGGTGAGCGGCTGGTTGGTTGCTGCAATCACACGCACATCGCAATGTATAATTTTGTCACTGCCCAGCGGCTTGACCTCACCTTCCTGCAAAAAACGTAACAGGCTGACCTGAAAAGTGGGTGAGACATCACCAATTTCATCCAGAAAAACTGTACCACCGTCAGCCGCAGGCAATAACCCCAGCCGGTCACTGACCGCACCCGTAAACGCACCTTTTTTGTGCCCAAACAATTCCGAATGTAGCAGTTCATCTGACATACCACCACAGTTATGCACCATCAGGGGTTGACGGCTACGATCACTATTATGATGAATGGCGCGTGCCATCAATTCCTTGCCGGTACCTGTTGGCCCCTGTATCAGAATCGGCAGATTGGTTTTCGATGCTTTTTTTGCCATGTTGCAAAGTGATGCCATGCTGCGACTGCAATACACCAGCTTGTCAAACTGGTGACTGTCCTCTATCGAGCTTTCTATCTGTTCGTTATATTTTTTCAGCACATCCTCAGCAATTTTAAATTCACGGTTCAGGTGCCGATAGCGATAGCCAAGCTCGCGGTTCTCCAGCGAACGCCGCACCATTAATTCCACCAGCTCCACTGGCCAGACTTCCGGCAGGAACTGATAGACCGCAGCCTTGTTGATCGCCTCGGTCATTTCCTCGCGACTGAGACTGCCAGCCAGCACACGTACTACTTCGGGATGCGAGATACGCGCCCGGTTTAAAAAAGTCAGCGCATCAAACCCCGTTTGCTGGTGCTGGGCAAGTATCAGGTCAACAGGTTCCTCATCCAGTAATTTTAGTGCCTGACCGACATCATTACAGGAACAGGTGCTGTAATGCATGCCCAGATACTCGCTAAGCTCCTGAGTTGGTGCGGGCAAGTAGCCACAAATCAGGATAGATGACATGCCATTATTCATAAATCAAATCTGCCTGTTTAGCATATAAATTAGCCACACTGTAAATAAAATTAACACTATGCCTGTAAAAAATAGCATGACATACTGGATCAGTCAACAATATGCAAATAAAGTTTGCATATTGAAATAAATCTTGACACTTATTACAGGGGGGACTATTTTATGATATAGATCAATATTCAGGAATACGGTGATGCAAACCAGTCAACTTTCCAACCTCCCTGACCATGAGTTCAATCAGGCCATGCAGATGATTGAGGCAGAAGATATTCGTGTTGAGGACAAGGTAGAAATGCTGATGCAGATTGGTATGGGCATTCAGCAAAAACCTAAAAACCCGCAACAGCTGATCAATGCAGTGCAACTCTATGATGCAGCTCTGAAACTCTGCCCCAAACACGAAACCCTGATTATTGCACGCCTGGAAGCCAGAAAAGGAACCGCGTACCAGGCTATTCCGGACAATAGCCCGGACTATTTACTCAAGGCACGGGCACAATATGAAGTAGCTTTGCCTACCCTGAATGAACAGGGTCTAGCGGAAGAAGTAGCAGAAGTAGAAATGAATCTGGGACTGGTTCTGCAAACACTGGCAAACTTTAACAAAGTACCTGTGACGCAGTGTATTACGGCCTATCAGCGATCCTTAAAGGTGTTTGACCGGCATAAGTACCCGACCGAATTCGCCATCTTGCATAACAACCTGGCCACGGCCTTTCTCTCAATTCCAATGCAGGATGAACGTGCCAAAATGCGTGAAGCACTGGCCGTACAGTCGTTTGAAGCGGCTCTTGAGGTCATCAATCTCATTGATCATCCCTCTGAATACGCCATGTTACAAAATAACCTGGGTAATGCCCTGCAATATGTATCCAGCAGCCATCCGGTAGAGAATAACCTGCGCGCACTGGATGCCTACGATGAGGCGCTAAAGGTGCGTAATGCGGATGATACGCCACTGGAGTATGCCAATACTATCGCCAATAAAGCGAACTGCTTGCGTAATCTTCCGGATGATATGGAAAAGTCAGATACTGGCAATACCGGACACCTGCTGCAAGCTCGACAGCTATACCGGGAAGCCCAGCAGATTTTTAACCAATATGGTGAGACAGCAAAGGCCGATGCCATTCAGGAAATGCTGCAGGAAGTCGAGCAGGATCTAGGTACCGGACAGGCTGGCTCACGCAATGGCAAGGGTTTTGGAGAAACACGCATTTAAATCAAGTCAAGTCAAGTCAAAGGAGTAAAAATGACCTATCTGGGATACATAGCACTGGCACTGGTCGCCAGCCTTATTGGCGGTGCCATTGGTGGCATGATAGTGGGTGGCAAACACCTGGGTAATGAACTGGCAGCCATGATGGGGGGATTTTACGGCCCCATGGCAGCAGTTCCTGGCGCCATTCTCGCCCTGATTATTTTAGCACTGATCTAGGAGAAAGATGATGATAGATATGTTTATGAACTCAGCCAGCCTGTTTGTAAAAGGTAAGCTGTTTCAGGATTATAAATCGGTGTTTATCAGGTTGTTGATCGGTATAGTCATTACCGCAGTAATCGGTGTTGCTCTGGCCAGTCTGGGCACAGGTATGTGGATAGCAATAGCCATTGCATCCCTCATTGGCGGTGCACTACAGCCTTATTTGTTCAGACATTTAAAGTACCGGTAAGCATGCATATGGGTGATCCAGCCAATATTATCGAACAGCCTGTTCAGCAACCCGATACAGACCTGAATACCTTGCTAAAAGATATTACTGCGCTGGAGGCACTCGTCAATGACTGGGATGAGCAACAGCAACAGACCGTCCACGCGCTGCAACGAGCCAGTGATGCGCTACATAAGGAAGCGATTAGCCGACTGATCAAGGCAGTAAAACAGGTGCCCGAGGCGATGACTGCACTAAAAAGTATCGTGGGTGATGAGGTTGTCTATGCCGTCTTGCGGCACCTGGAGGTTATCCGACCCTCGTTACATGAGCGCGTTGAGCAGGCACTGGAATCTGTCAGACCCTATCTTGAATCACATGGCGGCAATGTGGAGCTGGTCAACATCAGTCCTCCAGATACTGTGACCATCCGCCTGCTGGGTGCCTGTGACGGCTGCCCGGCTTCCGGCCTGACACTCAGTGAGGGGGTAGAAAAGGCCATTCATCAGTATTGCCCCGAAATCACCACCATTGAAAAAGCAAAGGGAGGCATGAGCGCAAAACCCGTCAGCAACACCACAGATGGAGTGCCGGTACATTTTGTCAGCCCCTTTGCCAATAGCGCGGATGCAGGCTGGGAGTATGCCGCCCTGCTGCAAGACATCCCCGAGAAAAATATCAAGGTACTAACCGTTGCGGGTAATGAAATACTGCTAAGTCGCTTCGCTAATAAGGTAACCTGTTACCAGAATGCCTGCGCTCATCTGGGGATGCCACTGGATATGGGGGAAGTGCGCGACGGCATTCTGATCTGTCCGCATCATGCCTTCGAATATTCACTGGAATCCGGTGAATGTCTGACTGCCCCCGAAGTCCAGCTGCAAACCCATGCCGTACGGGTGATCGGCGATAAAGTGGAGATCAAGTTCTTATGAGCGTGCAACAGGTCACATTGAAAGTCACACCAGACCCCAGCTTGCGGGTTACTGAAGCAACCATGGTGCCGCATGTCCCCTTACTGGATGCAGAGCCGTTTGCCGTGCTGGGGGCACCACGTCAACCCGGCATGGCAAGTATCGGCGTTAGCCCGGATGCACAGACCTGTTTCGGGCCACGTGGTGCAGCATTGATGGCCGAAAATGGCCCACTCTGGGTATGTGATACCGGACACCACCGCTTGCTGGGCTGGCAACAACTCCCCAATGACGACCAAACGCCTGCAGACTGGGTAATTGGACAAACCGGCATGCACAACGAAGGTCGCAATGGTAAGCAAGCCGTTAGTGCCCATAGTGTCAATGTTCCCACGGGTATTTGCCGGCTTGAACACGACGGAAAAACGGGCATGGCCATCGCTGATGCCTGGAATCATCGCGTATTAATCTGGGACTCCCTGCCGGAAGCTCACAATGTCCCGGCTGATCGCGTACTGGGGCAGGCAGACTTTACCTCAGGCGAGGCCAACCGTGGCCGCACCGAGGCCAGCGAAAACAGCATGCACTGGCCTTATGGTGTGTCCTGGCAGAACGACCATTTACTGGTTGCCGATTCTGAAAACCGGCGTGTCCTGATCTGGGAGGGTTTACCCGAGACCGGACAACCGCCCGATACTGTGCTGGGACAGCGGGATTTTACCTGTCGCGATGAAAATGCGGGAGCGGATCCCAGTGCCATGAGTATGCGCTGGCCTCATGGCATCGCACTCTGGCGGGGGCGGCTGTGTGTCTCGGATGCGGGCAATAATCGCATTATGATCTGGAACGATGGCATTCCACAGCGCAATGGCGCACCCTGCGACCTGGTATTGGGTCAGGCAACAGATACACTGGTCGATCATAACCAGTCGCTTTACTGGCCACGCGCCAATAGCCTGAATATGCCTTATGCCATAACCGCAATGCAGGACTGGCTATTAGTGGCAGATACTGCCAATTCACGCTTACTCGGCTGGCACATTGATGATATTACCAGCAATACCCCCAAACCGGCTCCCGCGCGTGCATTAAGCGGGCAGTTAAATTTTCACGAAAAAGGTGACAATCGCTGGCAAGCCCCCATGGCAGACTCTTTCTGCTGGCCCTATGGTCTGCAAGCCTGCGGCAATACCGTTGCGGTTGCTGATTCGGGCAATAACCGCGTTAGCCTGTGGAGACTTGCAGTATGAATCAACCTGCCACCCCTGCTAACTGGAATATGGCACACATGCTTGCCGAGTCTATTCGGATAACGGGCATTGTACAGGGTGTTGGTTTTCGCCCCACCGTCTGGCGTCTGGCACAACAGGCGGGAATAACCGGCAAGGTATTAAATGACGGACAAGGCGTATTGATTCATGCCTGGGGACAGTTACAGGCACTTGAGCAGTTTGTGGCCACACTGGAAACCGAGGTACCTCCTCTGGCGCGGATTGACCAGATCACCCGTAGCCCCCTGACACCGCAGGTGTACGCAGTGCCCGAGGAGTTCAGTATTGCCGCCAGTGATACCAGTATTATACAAACATCCGCCACCCCGGATGCAGCCACCTGCCCGCAATGCACGGCCGATGTGCAAGACCCCTTCGGGCGGCGTTTTCGCTATCCATTCACTAACTGCACCCATTGCGGCCCACGTTTTTCCATTATCAGGGCGATTCCCTATGATCGTACTAATACCAGCATGCAGCCCTTTACCCTGTGCGGTGATTGCCAGCAGGAATATAATGACCCTGCCAACCGGCGCTTTCACGCCCAACCCAATGCCTGTTATGACTGTGGCCCCCGTGTCGAACTGGCACGCCTGGATGGTCAGCCGGTTTGCCTGGAAAGCCTGAGCCTGCTGGATGATATCGACGCGGCCTGCACCCTGTTACAAAACGGTCATATTCTGGCCATCAAGGGTATCGGTGGTTTTCACCTGGCTTGTGATGCCACCAACGAAGAGGCCGTCGAAAACCTGCGTCAGCGCAAGCAACGCTATGGTAAGCCATTTGCGCTGATGGCACGTGATCTGGATGTTATTCATCGCTATGCACAACTGGATGAAGCAGAAAAGACACTACTACAGAGTGCCGAAGCTCCCATTGTACTGCTGGCAAAAGCACTTCAGCCCCCGCCGGGCAAACAACGCGGGTTTGGTATTGCTGCAGGTGTACGCCCCAAAGATCTGCTACCGATTGCCGATGCCGTCGCTCCCGGTCAAAACACGCTGGGTTTTATGCTGCCCTATACCCCACTGCACCAGCTTTTGTTAAAGCGCATGAACCGCCCGATTGTATTGACCTCGGCCAATCGCAGCGATGAACCACAGGTCATTGATAATGCGGAAGTTAGCAAACGCCTCTCAGGCATTGCTGAATTTGTTCTCTGGCATAACCGCGATATTGTCAACCGGGTAGATGATTCAGTAGTACGCATCGTGCTGAACCAGCCACGCATTCTGCGCCGTGCCAGAGGCTATGCTCCTGCACCCTTGCCACTACCCAAAGGCTTTGAACAAGCACCTGATAGTCTGGCAATGGGAGCCGAGCTGAAAAATACCTTTTGCCTGATTAAAAACGGTCAGGCAATGCTTTCCCAGCATATGGGTGATCTGGAACAGGCTGAAACCTATGCAGATTACCGAAAAAATCTTAACCTGTATGCCACCTTGTTTCAGCATCACCCGGCTATCATCGCCGTGGATGCTCACCCTGAATACCTGTCCAGCAAATGGGGGCGACAGCAGGCAGAACAACACAAAATCCCGCTCATTGAAGTTCAGCACCATCACGCCCACATCGCTGCCTGCATGGCAGAAAACCAGCTCCCGCTTGATTCCGGGCCGGTGCTGGGTGTTGCCCTTGACGGGCTGGGTTTTGGGAAAGACGGCACTATCTGGGGCGGTGAGTTTTTACAAGCTGACTATGTGCAGGCAAAAAGAACAGGACTGTTTAAACCCGTTGCCATGCCAGGTGGCACGCAAGCCATACGTGAACCCTGGCGGAATACCTATGCACACCTGATGGCAGAAATGGGCTGGCCTGCGTTGAAAATGAATTTCGGCCAGCTGGAACTGGTACAGTTTTTTGAGCAGCAACCGCTAGATACTTTTAATGCCATGTTGAAAAAAGGCATGAATACTCCGCTGGCATCATCCTGTGGCAGATTGTTTGATGCGGTTGCCGCCGCTATCGGTATTTGCCGCGCAATGGTTGACTACGAAGGGCAAGCCGCCATCGAGCTGGAAGCCATGGTTGACCAGGATACCCTGCACCATGAGGACGATGCACTGGCCTACCCCTTTGCTATTCCCTATTTATCCGCCAATGGGTTGCCCTATATCGAACCACTGGCAATGTGGCAGGCAATACTGGGAGATTTGATCCTGAATACACCGGCAACCGTGATGGCAGCCCGCTTTCACAAGGGACTGGCAAAAGCCATTGTCGCCATGGTTCGCAAACTCACTACAGAACAGGGTGAGCGCATGATCAATCGTGTTGCCCTGTCTGGCGGTGTATTCCAGAACAAAACGTTGCTGGAGCAGATAGTGAACCGACTGGAACAGGAAAATTATCAGGTACTGCTGCACCAGCACGTACCCACTAATGACGGTGGCTTAGCCTTTGGGCAAGCCGTAATCGCAGCAGCCCGTATTTTACAAGGAGGAGACGCCCATGTGTCTCGGAATACCTGGTCAAATCACTGAAATCAGTGATAGAGAAACCAAACAGGCCATTGTTGATGTTGCCGGTGTCAAGCGCCCGGTGAACATTGCCTGCATCGTTGATGAAGCACATCCTGTGGAATCTTGTGTGGGTGACTGGGTACTGGTGCATGTCGGGTTCGCAATGAGCCGTATTGACCCGGTAGAAGCTGAAAAGACACTGGCTCTGTTAACCGAACTGGGCGAAGCACAGGCGGAAATTGAAGCCATGCAAACAGGAGCGAGGTAAGCGTGGTATGAGTGATACGGCAACCCAATTAAAAGCACTCTACCCTTTTTTGCATGGCGAAAAAAAGAATCGTGCTGCAGAACAAGATGCCCTGCTGGAATCGGTCAGACAAAAAGCAAACCATAGTGTCAGTGTCAAGCAACACTTCTTTACCGACAATGCCGAGACCATCGTGGCAGCAGCACAAGCCATTGCACAGGTCTACCTGAATCACGGGCGCATGTTATCCATGGGCAATGGCGGCTCAAGCTGCGATGCCTCACATTTTGCAGTGGAATTTCAGCATCCAGTGACAGCGGGACGACCAGCATTGCCGGCATTTAATCTGGTGATGGATACAGCCATGCTCAGTGCCGTAGGTAATGATGTGGGTATGCAGCATATCTTTGTACGACAACTGGAAGCCCACGCCAGCAAAGGTGACGGGCTAATCGGCTTTTCTACCAGTGGCAATTCTGCCAATTTGCTGGCTGCCTATCGCAAAGCAAAAGACAGGGGGCTGGTAACACTGGGACTGGCAGGGAGTGATGGTGGCGATATGCTCTCCAGTGGCCTGGTTGACCACTGCCTGGTAGTACCAACCGATTCCATCCACCGGGTGCAGGAGGTGCATGTGGCGACTTATCATATTCTCTGGGATCTGGTGCATACCCTGCTGGCTGACCAGCGCGGCAACCTGGCGAGTGATCATCAACACAGGGAGGGGCCGCATGAAATATGTCGATGAATTCCGTGACCCTGATAAAGCCAGACGCCTACAAGCGGAAATTGCCCGCCTGGTTCCGGCAACGGGTGCAACAGCAGAACGTCCCCTGCAACTGATGGAATTTTGCGGTGGACACACACATACTATTTTTCGCTATGGCATTGAACAACTCTTGCCTGAAGCCATTGAGCTGATTCACGGCCCTGGTTGCCCGGTCTGTGTACTGCCGATGGGACGGGTGGATGACTGCGTGACGTTAGCAGAGCGTCGTGATGTGATTTTTACCACTTTTGGCGATGCCATGCGTGTTCCCGGCTCACGTAAAAGCCTGTTACAGGCAAAAGCGGATGGTGCAGATATCCGTATGGTGTATTCACCACTGGATGCATTGCACCTGGCACGGAATAACCCTGAGCGCGAAGTGATCTTTTTTGCCCTGGGTTTTGAAACTACCATGCCCAGCACGGCCTTAACCGTGTTACAGGCAGAAGCTGACGGCATTACCAACTTCTCACTGTTTTGCAACCACATCACCACCGTGCCCACCATCAAGGCGATACTCGATTCACCCGATATGCGAATCGACGGTTTTCTGGCACCGGGCCATGTCAGCATGGTAGTTGGCGAACGCCCCTTTGACTTTGTCGCTGAACATTACCACAAGCCCATTGTGATTACCGGCTTTGAACCACTGGATATTTTACAGTCCATCTGGATGCTGCTCCGGCAGTTGACAGAGCAACGTCATGTGGTAGAAAACCAGTATGCGCGTATTGTTCCCGCCGGGGGTAATGCAGCCGGTATGGATGCTATTTCCCGTGTGTTTGAATTGCGGGAATACTTTGAGTGGCGCGGGCTGGGTTCTATTGATCATTCCGGTGTGAAAATGCGTGATACTTATGCTGCCTTCGATGCTGAGCGCAAGTTTTCTGTTGCCAACATCAAGATTGCCGACCCCAAGTCGTGCCAGTGTGGTGAAGTCCTGAAAGGTGTGATTCGGCCCTGGGAGTGCAAGGTATTTGGTACTGCCTGTACACCGGAAACACCGATGGGGGCACTGATGGTATCCAGTGAAGGGGCTTGTGCGGCCTATTACAACTTCGGCAACCTGACTGAACTTATGGCAAAGCGCAAGGCGGTGAATGCATGAACACGTTACAGCCCTCCCCTGTACCTCCATTGTCCGAAATGCGTCAGCGCAACGACAAGCTAAAAACAGCAACAATTACCCTGGCACATGGTAGTGGTGGCAAGGCGATGCGTGACCTGATTGATGATGTATTTGTCCGCACCTTTGACAGCCCGGAGCTGGCATTGCTGGAAGATCAGGCACGTTTCCCGCTGGCACAGATGACAGCCCTGGGGGATCGGTTGGCCATGACGACCGACTCCTATGTTGTTGACCCTCTGTTTTTCCCTGGTGGGGATATCGGCAAACTGGCCGTAACAGGAACCGTCAATGACCTGGCAGTAGGTGGAGCAATACCACTGTATCTAACCTGTAGCATGATTATCGAAGAAGGCTTGTCGATGGATGTGCTGCGAAGGGTTGCAGCTTCCATGAAAAAGACCGCAGATGAGGCGGGAGTACGAATTGTTACCGGAGATACCAAGGTGGTACACAAAGGCGCTGCCGATAAACTCTTTATTAATACGGCAGGTATCGGTGTCATTCCGACGGATATTCAGCCTGGTTCCGAGCGTGCGCGTGCAGGCGATGTCATTCTGATTAATGGCTATGTCGGGGATCACGGTGCTGCGATTGTTGATGCACGGGGTGAGATGTCCCTGCAAAACACGATTGAAACCGATTGCCAGCCGTTAAATACCCTGATTCAGGCCATGCTTGAAGTGTGTCCACAGATACGCTGTATGCGCGATGCGACACGCGGCGGTATCGCGACCGTCCTCAACGAGTTTGCCAGCGCCAGCGACGTGTGTATACGGGTCAATGAAGCGGCACTGCCTTTGCGCGATGAGGTGCGTGGCATGTGCGAAATCCTGGGGCTGGATCCCCTGTATCTTGCCAATGAAGGCAAACTGGTGGCGGTTGTCCCCGTCGAGTTTGCGGACGAGGTGTTATCCGTGATGCAAGCACACCCGGCTGGAGTAGACAGTGCAGTGATCGGTGAAGTGACAGCAACACCGCAATCCAGCGTTATTCTCTCTACCCTGTTCGGTGGGCAGCGTATGGTCGATATGCTGGTTGGCGAGCAGTTACCACGTATCTGTTGAGGCAAGGTTAATCATGCACGAGCTGGGTATTACACGCAATATTGTCGCTATCGTTAGTGAACAGGCCGGCAACAGGCAGGTTAACCGGATCCTGCTGGAAATAGGCAAGTTGTCCGCCATTATGCCCGATGCCATACGCTTCTGCTTTGATGTATGCAGCAAAAATACACCCCTGGAGCATGCCACTTTGCAAATTGACGAAGTTCCCGGTCGCGCCCGCTGTCAGGATTGTGGCAATGAATTTGAAATTAACCAGCTTTTTGGACGTTGTCACTGTGGCTCCAGCCAGATTCAGTGCATTGCCGGAGAAGAAATGAAAATCAAGGAAATGGAGGTAATCTAATGTGTACGACGTGCGGATGTTCCGATAATGCAAAAGCAACGGTAACCGATATGCAAACAGGTAAAACCGTCGAAATGGCACATGAGTCGCATGGGGCACATGGGCATCATCACGATCATGATCATAGTCATGACCACCACAGCCATGATCACCCCCATGAACACCATTCACACGATCATGACCATGCCCACACACACGCACATATGCACGGCACCACTGTTTCCCTGGAAGCGGACATACTGGAGAAGAACAACCGGCTGGCCGAACGCAACCGGGGCTGGCTGGAGGGCAGGAATATTCTCGCACTTAACCTGGTCAGCTCACCTGGCTCCGGCAAAACTACCCTGCTAGAGCGTACCATTTGTGACCTGAAAGACGAACTACCCATTCATGTGGTGGAAGGTGATCAGGAGACGGTAAATGATGCCGAGCGTATTAAAAATACAGGCTGCAAGGTAGTACAAATCAATACCGGCACAGGCTGTCACCTGGAAGCGGACATGCTGGCGCGAGGATTAAAGGATTTGAACCCGTCACTGGATTCTGTGGTTATGATTGAAAATGTCGGCAACCTGGTCTGTCCGGCGCTGTTTGATCTGGGCGAAAAATACAAGGTTGCCATTCTGTCTGTCACCGAAGGCGAAGACAAGCCCCTGAAATATCCGCATATGTTCCGTGCCGCCGAAGTGATGATTCTCAACAAGACGGATCTGCTACCCTATGTGCAGTTTGACGTGGAAGCTTGTATCCGTCATGCCCAAACAATCAATCCGGGTATCCGGGTGTTTCAACTTTCCGCCACCACTGGCGAGGGTATGGCGCGATGGTATGACTGGTTAAAACAGCAAATAACCGGGCCTACCGTGAGTCACCCGGTCAGCACGCATGTTTAGCCTGCTGCTACTGGGTTTTCTGATTGGTATGCGGCATGCACTGGAAGCGGATCATGTGGCCGCGGTTGCCACTTTAACCACTCGCTCCACTAGCATCAAACAGGCCATAAAACTAGGCTCTATCTGGGGGCTGGGACATACGCTCACCCTGTTTCTGTTTGGCTCTATCGTATTGCTCACTGACTTGTTTGTCCCTGAAACCATGGCCAAAGGACTAGAGTTAATGGTTGGTGTTATGCTGATACTACTGGGGTTTGATGTACTGCGAAGGCTGCTTCGGGATCGTGTGCATTATCATGTGCATCAGCATAAACCGACGCAAAAACAGCAACCTCAACGCCATTTTCATGCTCATTCTCACAATAATAATGAGAACCATCAAAGCACTCATTCCCACCAACATGAACACCCGCAACGGCTTTCCTGGCGAGCTCTGTTTGTGGGAGTATTGCATGGCATGGCAGGCTCTGCTGCACTGATCCTGCTCACTCTGGAAACCATCAAGTCACCGGTGCAGGGTATCGTTTATATTGCCTTGTTTGGTCTTGGCTCAATAGTGGGTATGGCTGCCTTGTCCTGCATTATTTCAATCCCCCTGCGGGCATCGGCAACCGGCATGACCTGGATGCATAATAGCCTGCAATTAGTGATTGGTGTGGCAACGGTGGTTTTAGGAGGTATTGTGATTAGCCAGAATGCAAGTTTTATACTATAGCCCGGAAAATTCACAAATATGCTCCATCTCGCTTATCTATTGATTCCAAAAGGGATATTTCTTCAGTCACCCGTCATCACTAATACGGGACTCCTTCAGAAATGCCCTTATGAAACCAATATCCTGCGTGATATTAGAGCATATTCATGAAATTTCCGGGCCAGGAGCTTCTGGTTATGTTGTCGTTGCCTCACACGAAAGAAAGTGTCTCATATTGTGTCCATGGGTTCTCGCCTCCCCACCAGTTTTCGGCGACTGTTGCATAGAGTGAATGAAAATCCGTTGTGTATTGAATGTCTCCCTCACTATCCAGATTATTCAGGTCAGGACTGTCTCCATAGAGCTTTCCTCCTTTAAGCTTGCCACCCATCACCAGTTGCGGTGCGGAGGTTCCATGATCCGTGCCACCACTCAGATTCTCTTTTAGACTACGGCCAAACTCGGAATAGGTCATCACCAGAACATTATCCCATTGCTTAAAAACTTTCATCGCATTGGCAAAGGCATCCAGCCCCTTTGCCAGATAAGCAAGCTGATTCTTGTGTGTGATGGCCTGTCCGGCATGGGTATCAAACCCGGAGAGTGTCACTTTATACACGGTCGCATCAGCACCACCTACAATCATTTTTGCAACCGACTTCAAGTCATTATTGAAATTGCTCCGGTGTGGAAAAAAGCGCTCAATATGGCGCACCCGGATACTACGTTCCAACAACTGCCTGGCACCATGTACCTGTTGCTGCACATCAATAATATGCGCCAGTGACGGGTTGCTCGTTTCAACATCTGCCTGTGAGACCAGTTCCGCCTGTTTCACAAATGTACGCGGATCATGCATGGCAACAGCCCTGCACTGCTTGCCCTGCATCGGCCCCAGACCAGATCCGACGACGACACCATGCAGCCCCTGCTTCTTCTCCGGCAGTACCAGCGACAACCAGCCATCCGCACGCTGCTGATCGGAACTGGAGGCCGTTTCCCAGATATCTTTGGAACGGAAATGTGAGCGATCCGGCTTGGGGTAGCCAACATTCTGAACCCAGCTACATTGGCCTTCATCCCACCAGGACTTCAAAGGCTCCAGAGAGGTATGCATACCTACTTCTTCACCAATATCAATCACCTTTTTCTGTGCCAGTGTTGGCCGTGCATCTTCATATTTCTTACGCTGTTTCAGGGGAATGAGTGTGTTCAGGCCATCGTTACCCCCAGCCAGTTCAACCAGCAACAGAATACGCTTTCCCGTGGGTTCTGCCTTTGCAGATAGCGCCAGTTCAGGCATTATACCTGCCATTCCGGCAAAGGGAGTCAGCGCCGCCAATTTTGCAAATTCACGTCTATTCATGGCTACCTCTAGGTTAGTTGATACACGGGATCCAGTGCCAGGGCGCGCACCAGACGTGCCTTGCCAGGGGTCTCGGGAAGGGAGCTAACTGGCTGTTGCGCCAATAACCACTGCTGGTATTGCTCAGGCGGTGCGTCAGGGTATCCAGCACCTTTATTCACCCGGGCATTCATATTGCCACCTGTGAGCTTGTTAATCATGGAAGAGCGTACCATCACTGTTTCTGCATCAATCCAGTCCATGCCTGTTTTCCAGCCTTTGACATTGGCAGGGTCAAACAAATCCTGACCGAGTAGTCTGAAAATACCCTCTACATCTTTATCACTAAACATACTTGCAGTTCTCCAGGGCACCATACGCAAGCTGCCGACAACCAGATCTGCCGGTGATTTGGTTAAAGCCCCTCGGTTTTCCTCCGACCAGAAAGCATCACTGTTGAAGACGCTACCCAGTAGCGTCCTGATATTATAGCGGGAATGCCTGAATGTGTTTGCCCAGCTCTGAATGGTACGTGAATCCGGCTCTGCATCATTGATAAACAGGCTCCAGAATTTTTCGGCGATGGTTCTGGCGGTACGCGGGTGCTGCAACAGGACACGAATAACATCGTCGCCATTTTTGACCCATTTTCCCAACACCTTTTTAGGTGCGTTATCGTGCTCTTCCTTATTAAAAGCAAAGCGCTCCTGATACCGGTCAACAGACCAGCCAGTAAAGGCTCTGGCAACATTTTTTACATCATGCTCTGAATAATACCCATGACCCAGCGTAAACAGTTCAAGCAATTCCCTGGCAAAATTTTCATTGGGATGACGTTTTTCATTCAGCATACCATCGAGGTAAACCAGCATTGCCGGGTCTTTCGCCACACCTTTTAACAGGGTCGAAAAACTCCCCAGGGCATGACGACGTAGCAGCATATGTTGCTTGTAGAGCAGGCTGGGCTGCTCTATCTTGTCCAGTGAGGATGTGAAATGCCCATGCCAGAACAAGGTTAACTTTTCCACCAGGGGAGAAGGGGTTCTTCTCATATGGGCAATCCACCAGCGCTTGAGACGCCGCCCTTCCAGCGTGGTCATCGCATGCATCTTCATTTTATGCCGGGGATTTTTTGACTCATGCATATTCATGCGAATATGCCAGGCGGTCATTTTCGGGGGTGCAGGAGGGTTATAAACCTGGGGATGCAAGACAATATTAACGGCCTGTTGCCGTGTACGCCCTTCCAGTTTTTTAATCAATTTCCACTCTGCACCCAGTCCTGTCCTCGCCACCAGGTGTCTCGCTTCCGCGAAATTTAAAGATTGTTCCATTCTCTCTCGTTTACGCTCAATTAGAGATCGAGCAACTCTCTCGGGTTATAGTTATTTTTCATGGGAATTATTCCCACTGTAACAAAAAGACAGATGATCTTTCTGTTTAACGGATGAGCTGCTATAACATTTTGTCAATGATGCCTATTCCGGCAAGTTCCTTCGGGTTATTTATACCTTAAATAAACACCTGTTATCAGAAAAACAACACCTAATATCTTACAGACCATCTCAAACTACCCCAAAACATGACCAATATCAACATTTTCTAATAAAGTATAATTAATATTATTATTATTTATTTTTATACTTAAATAAAATCAATTGGTTGATAACAGACATCAGGTTATTTTATCTGCTGCCTCTGCTGTTTACAGATATTTTCGCAAAATAAGCGGCCTGGAGAAAATAGAGCGTCGCATCCAAAGCAGCGCACGCGCAAATAAAGAGAGCCCTTTCAAACGGGTGCCCAGAAGGCTGTCGGACTTAACGCTGTTTAGCTGTAAATCCGTGACTTCACGATGGAATAACGAGGCCGTTCAATAATCAATCGTATTGAACAATCCTGACGGCACAGAGAACAAGAGATTGTTTTATCACGGATTCAGATTGAAATTACTTCAAGAAATCCAGCAATGCCTGATACTTCGGCGAGGTTCGCTGCCCTACATGTTCCAGCATGCTGAAAAAGTTTCGGGGGTCGGTTTCACCAATACCATAAAAATGCACCATGAGCTGCCCACCTTCCCTGCGCCATGCCTGAAGATAGCGCTGATACGCTGTCCGCATACGGGGATCACGATTGGCACGCATAAACATGTTCAGCAAACGGGGATCCTTGATGGTATGAGGGGGATCAACCCTCAGCAGATGCTGCCCGCCTTCATAGGCAATCAGGGGCAAACCGTATTCCCTGGCCAGGGCCACATTCGGCTTGATACGTACTTGTACTGCTCGCTCTATGGCACCTCCAGGGTACTGATCCTTGATCAGGCCTCCCTGCAAAATTTCCTTAAAGATACTGTTCATGCCGCCGTCACCCTGATTAACCCAGGCGTTAACGATACCCCGGTTTTCAATTCGGGCAATATAATCCCCGAAATAAGGACCAACGGCAAAAGCATCCGCTTTACGCCCACACTCACCTTTTTTCCATAGCGGGCAATCCAGCAACTCCCGACCAAAGCGCTGTGATGAGGCATAAGTAGACAGGACACAAACTACCCGGTTCTGCTGGTTGCCAAAGCTTCGTTTCCAGATATCACACATTTCCGTACTGCGTTTTCCATACCAGTTAATAGCCAGAAGCAATTTTTTCATGCCTGGATTCATCTTGGGATAGGCACGCGGCCACAGTAGGCGTGCTTGTGCTGAAGCATAGTGTGTCGCTGTATAGAGTCCATTCCAGACTTCATTTGAAAGTTCAATATACACTTTCTGACGGGGGTTTAAACGTGCCTTTACCAGATTGGCAAAATTCTGGATATAAGCATCGTTGGCTTTATGCGGAATATTAAACCATGGGGCCGAGCGTGTCTGGTTAGCCAGGTCAACCATCGTTTCGATCGGTACTCCCTTGAGATCAGTATAATGTGCACTGGTCGGCTTTGCGCGTGTATTCCAGTTCACTTCCTGCTGATAAACCGTTTGCATCCAGGGCATAAAACGTAGTACATGAAACGGCGCGACCTTGTTAATATACCGGGGGTTAAAAACCCGTGACTGATAGGACAACTCATATTCTTTGGGGATCACCCGAATGTTACGAATATAATTGCGAGGATTGGTTTTGGTAATATGCAGTCTGAGATTGCGTTTGGGAGAGTTCAGATGAAAATCAATGCGCCCCGGCCTGCTCTGATTAATGGTAACATCACCGCGAACAGCTATCTCGCCCTGGCCTTCATAAAGCACGACATAAGCACCCGTTGGAAACGTATCCGGCAATGTCCACAAACTGCTCACTGAGGTATAAATTTCCGGAGCATTTCTGCCTGGCAGGGATCGTACCCAGCCATTCGCATCCAGATTGACCTTGTCTTTTTCTTTCGTATTAAACGAGTTTTTACGGGTACAGCCGGGATCTATCGGCCGGTTGTGCTGCCAGTCAAACTCACACGAAGTAACCCACCCGGTTGATATTTTGAAAAGATCAACGAAAGGAATGGAGGAACCGAACTTTTGTGGTGGGCTGACATTAATCCCTACCTTGTCTGCTGCCAGAACACTACTTACAACGCCACTACCTGATAGTGCCAGTATCATGAC
This sequence comes from Thiotrichaceae bacterium, assembly GCA_015490895.1. Lineage (GTDB taxonomy): Bacteria > Pseudomonadota > Gammaproteobacteria > Thiotrichales > Thiotrichaceae > HyVt-477. Next base: position 25,199 of record WFWY01000051.1, read on the forward strand.
CAGCAACCATCCAAATCCTTTTTTTCCACTATTCATATACTTCACTCGGTCAGTTATCACCGCTTCTGGCTTAAACCCTTAAACTTCAGCAACGGCTGTTGTACTGCCTGATAACGTGTTATGGCATATCAGACAACTCATCTGCCTCATCTTTTTCAGGAGGCATGAGCGATTCTTTGGTAATACCCATCAGTAGCAATGAAGAGCTGGCTACATAAATAGACGAGTAGGTACCAACAATCACACCCACAATCATTGCCAGTGCAAACGCATGAACGGATTCACCACCAATGAGGAAAAGTGCCACCAATACGATTAAAGTCGTCAAGGAGGTCACAAGGGTTCGACTTAATGTCATATTCACCGCTGTATTCACCACCTGCTCCGGTTCGCGTTTTCGTAACACTTTGAAATTTTCACGTATCCTGTCAAATACTACAATCGTATCATTCAGGGAATAACCGATTATAGCCAAAATTGCCGCTAATACCGTTAAATCGAATTCAACCCGGGTAACAGAGAAAAAGCCCAGGGTAATCACAACATCATGAACCAGGGCAATGACCGCACCCACCGAGAACCGAAACTCAAACCGCAAGGCGACATAAATCAGGATCCCCACCAGGGCGTACAACATGGCAAGCCCACCCTGCTCGCGTAATTCCTCACCAATTTGCGGGCCGACAAATTCCACCCTGTCCATTCTGACGCCGGGTTTGTTATCCTGCAATATTTTCAGCACACTGTTACTTAACTGGGCGTTCACATCCAGCTCACCTGCCTTGAGGTCTGTCTTTGCCTTTTGCGGTGCCATTCTCAGCAGAATTTTCTCAACCCCGCCAAAATGTTGCACGGTTAAATCTTCATACCCCTGATCCAGCAAGGTCTGTTTCACTTCTGTCGGCTCCACTGCACTGGGGTACGTCAGTTCCATCACCGTACCACCCGTAAAATCGACACCCAGCTCCAGACCTCTAAAGATGAGCGAGGCAATGGAGACCAGCAATAATACTGCGGAAAAAACCAGGGCAATTCTTCCGGCACTCATAAAGTTGATTTCTGTTATATTCTTTTTCATTCGCTATCTCTATAAATTCTCTGTACTCACATGAATGACAATACTGTTCAAATCGCCAGTTTTTTCAGTTTCCGCTTGCCATAGATCAGGTTAACAACAGCCCGGGTTCCCATAATGGCGGTAAACATGGACGACAAGATACCGATAACCAGGGTAATCGCAAAACCTTTGATCGGCCCGGTACCAAAGGCATATAACACTGTCGCTGCAATCAGGGTGGTAATATTGGCATCGGCAATCGTAGAAAGTGCTTTCTCATAACCCGAATTAATCGCGGCATGGGGCGTCAGGCCATTACGCAGCTCTTCCTTGATCCGTTCATAAATCAGCACATTGGCATCCACTGCCATACCCACGGTCAGCACGATACCCGCAATCCCCGGCAACGTCAGTGTTGCCTGCAGCATGGATAATACCGCGACAATCAAAACCAGATTCAAAGCCAGTGCCAGGTTGGCAATCAGGCCAAAGACCTTGTAATAAACCGCCATGAAGACCAGCACCAGCACAAACCCCAGCATCACAGATTTAAACCCGGCATCTATATTCGCCTGTCCCAGGCTAGGGCCTACGGTGCGCTCTTCAACAATATACACCGGGGCGGCTAATGCACCAGCGCGTAGTAACAGGGCCAGGTTATGTGCTTCCTGTGGGGAATCCAGCCCTGTAGTCTGAAAGCTGGCTCCGAAAGGCTCAAGAATACTCGCTACATTGATGACTTTCTTGCGTACCTCTTTTTTCTTCTTGATCTCGCCAGAGTCTGAGACAACCCGCTTTATTTTGGTTTCAATAAAAACCACACCCATGGGCTGACCAACATTCTGTGAGGTAAATTCCAGCATGCGTTTGGCACCCTTACCATCCAGACGTAAAGAAACCGAAGGGCTATTTGACCTGGAGTCAAAGCCAGCGGCTGCACTGGTAATCTGGTCACCTGCGATAATGACCTGGCGGTGCAGCAGAACCGGGTTTCCTTCCGTATCCTCGTATAGCACCATACCACGTGGAATATTTCCGCTGCTTTTTGCCTGAAACGCAGAGTGCTCGGTATCCACCTTGCGGTATTCCAGTGTCGCCGTCGCACCAAGAATCTCCTTGGCACGTGCGGTATCCTGAATGCCGGGCAGTTGTACAATAATACGCTCCAGCCCTTGTTGCTGGATAATCGGCTCGGACACACCCAGCTCATTGGTACGATTACGCAAGGTCGTAATATTTTGTTTTAACGCAAAGCGTTTCTTCTCCTGGATGGTTTTTTCATTGATCTTTACCACCAAAATGACACCTTTGGCACCCTTCCTCTCGGAGAAATCAAGCTCACCCGGATTGTTTTTGGCAATCTCTGCACGGCCTTTTTGCAGCGAAGCCTCATCTTTAAAAACAACTTCCAGGTAATCTCCCTTTTCCAGCACGCCCTGATAACGAATATTTTTGCTTCTTAACGTCGTCCGGATACTGTCTTTATAATTGGTAATGGCTTTCTTGATGGCAGCTTCCATGTCCACCTCCATCAGAAAGTGAACACCACCGCGCAAGTCCAGCCCCATATACATGGGCTTGGCATTCAGTGCCCGTAACCAGCCAGGCGTTGTCGGTGCCAGGTTCAAAGCGGTAATATACTTATCCTCATCCAGTGTTTCACGCAGCTTTTTTGCCGCGACCAGCTGCGAGTCTGAATCCGGAAAACGCACCAGTATCCTGTCCCCTTCCAGTTTGATGCTTTTACTGGGAATCGCCCGTTTGGACAGGGTTGATTTCACAGTCTCAAGCACTTGCTCGGAGACAACATGCTTGCCCGTTGCTGTAATCTGGATAGCATGATCAGAAGGAAAGAGGATAGGGGAAGCATAAATAAGTCCCATCAAGGCAACAAAGCCAATCAAGAGATACTTCCAGAGAGGATAACGGTTCATACATTACTTACCAAAAAACGTACCAAAAAATAGTGCCTGCCAGATGACCATCCCGACCTGGCAGATTCAGCCCCATACATAAAAAAACAAGCACGTGTACTTTAAGGAGGCTCTGATTAAGTCTGAGTGGAATTTCTCGAATGATAGAATTGTTCAGTTTTTGCTTAAAAATGGAGCTAATAGTCACTCTATTAGGGAGATTTTTAAGCAAAAAACTGACGGATTTTATCTCACAGGAAATTGACCGGACTTAATCAGAGTCTCCTAAATACAATACAAGGTTAAATTCAGGGAGACTTATAAACTTTTCATGGTTCCTTTAGGCATGACATTAGCAATCGCATGCTTTTGTATTTTCATGGAATTGCCTTCAGAAACCTTAATTTCAATAAAATTCTCACCCATATTGGTGACTTTCCCGAGAATGCCACCACTGGTGACAATTTCATCCCCCTTGGACAAATCAGCCAGCAAGGCGGCATGTTCTTTCGCGCGTTTCTGCTGGGGACGGATGATCATAAAATACATGATGGCAAAAAAGATAGCCACCATAAAAACAAGCTGCAACGGATCACCACCGCCCTGCGGCGCACCCTCTGCATAAGCATTCGAAATAAATAATCCCATGTCTTTCTCCTTAACTGTCCCTGATCATTAATTTATTCAAGAGGCCAGGAGCCTCTCCGGCAACGCATTATGCCACCGTCCAGGAAAAACTGATAACTTCTTGTAATTTCTTTTTGCCTAACACACACATCAACAAACGATCCAGTCCAACAGCCACTCCGGCACAGCGGGGCAAACCCTGTTGCATGGCCTGCAAAAAACGTTCGTCTGGCGGCACCTCCGGCAGCTGGCGCTGCTGCCTTATGCGCTGGTCTGTATACAGAACCTCGGCATTCAGGGCAGCATCGGTTTGCTCCTGATAACCATTACCCAGCTCAACCTGCCCCAGATACACCTCAAATCGCTGCGCGACCGGAATATCCTCATCACTTAAACAGGCCAGTGCCTTTTGCTCGGCAGGATAATCAAAAACAAAAGTCAGGCGATCAACCGCAAAGCCTGGCTCAATACAATGTGTCATCAGCACATCCAGCTTTTCCGAGCGACTGAGTTCACCCACCACATCCAGTTGCTGCTGCGCCATACATGCGGAAAGCACCACATCCCTGGCACTATGAGGATCAATATCCAGGACTTCAAGGAAAAGCTGCCGATAACTGACGAAACGGCTAGCCGCCAGCGTGGGCAATAACAGCAACATCAGCGCCTCAACTTCCCGCATTAGCGCATGGTAGTCAAACCCCAGCCGATACCACTCCAGCATGGTAAATTCTGGCTGATGATAGCGACCCAGCTCGCCCGCCCGCCAGACCTTGCATATTTGATAGATATCCCCAGCACCCGCTACCAGCAGACGCTTCATGGCATATTCAGGTGATGTATGCAGGTAACGCAGGCCTTCAGAATCAGCAACCTGAAAGGACTGAATGGAGGGATCCGTATTACCCGATGATGACAAGGCTGGCGTTTCCACTTCCAGCACCTTGCGCTGATCAAAAAAAGCCCGTACAGCCTGCAATAATCGCGCCCTTTCCTGTAATACTGTCACATCCATTGTCACTCTATTATCGCTTTTGCAGCCGCTACCCGGCCATTGACGATGCACTGAGCCCCTGTTGCTCTTTATATCCTTCACCCCTATCCTTACCTGCCGGGATAAAGAATCAGGACTTCACCCGAGACACATATTCACCCGTCCGGGTATCAATTTTAAGTACCTCGCCTTCTTCCACAAACAGGGGGACTTTAATCGTTGCCCCGGTTTCTGTCGTAGCCGGTTTCGTGCCACCCTGTGCCGTATCACCCCGCACCCCGGGATCACACTGGGTCACTGCCAACTCAACAAAATTGGGCGGTGTCACCAGCAGGGGGACTTCATTCCATAACGTGACCGTAACGGTATCACCATCTTTTAGCCAGAACCTGGCATCCGCGACTGCGGTAGCATCCGCCGCCACCTGCTCATAGGACTCAGCATCCATAAAGTGCCAGAACTCACCATCGGTATATAAATACTGCAAATCTTTTTCCACCACATCTGCCGCTTCCACACTCTCGCCAGACTTGAAGGTTTTATCAATCACCTTGCCCGTTTTAAGATTGCGAATCTTGACACGGTTAAACGCCTGCCCCTTGCCCGGTTTAACAAATTCGTTAACGATGATATTGCAAGGATCACCATTTAGAATAATTTTCAGTCCACTCTTAAATTCATTAGTGTTATAAGTTGCCATGTTTTTTCCCAAATCGAATGTGTGCCCTATGATAACCGGAAACCTGCCTGAAAATCAGTCCCTAAAAAACAAAAATACAGGCAAAACAAAACAGCCGGTATGGCAAACCCTGTTAGCCGAGGCCATTCGCGACCCGGCAGAACTCCTGCAAGCGCTGCAACTGGATCCGGCTGTACTACAACAACGGCCGTTCAATCCACACCATTTTCCGCTACGGGTACCCTGGGGGTTTGTTAAAAAAATGCAACCGGGTGACTGGGATGACCCGCTGCTGCAACAAGTCCTGCCACTGGCCGCAGAACAACGCCACCACTCCGGCTTTCTGCATGACCCCGTCCAGGATCTCCATGCCGTGCATAGCAAGGGTCTGTTGCAAAAATATCAGGGTCGCGCCCTGCTCATCACAACAGGCGCCTGTGCGATTCATTGCCGGTATTGCTTTCGGCAACACTTCCCCTACTCCGACAACCAGGCCAGCCAGAACGAATGGCAAAACATCATAAACACCCTCAATGCCGACAACACCATCAATGAAGTGATTTTAAGCGGTGGCGACCCCCTGGCACTGGCAGACAGGCGTCTGGAACAGCTGTGCAAGCATATTACAGCCATTCCCCATATTCGCACACTACGACTACACACACGGCTACCACTGGTATTGCCAGAGCGCATTGATACACACTTTCTGCGCTGGTTTACCCCGCTGGCGATTCAAAAAGTGGTAGTCATACATGCCAATCACGCCAATGAGCTATGCAACAAGACACACACAGCCTTGCAACACCTGCAACAGGCAGGCTGCATGCTGTTGAACCAAAGTGTCCTGCTCAAAGGTGTCAACGACTCTGCCACAGCACTCATAACACTCAGCCAGAAGCTGGCAACCAGCCAGGTGCTGCCCTACTATCTGCACCTGCTCGACAGGGTACAGGGTGCAGCCCATTTTGAGGTTGACGAGCAGCACGCGTTACAACTCATGCAGGCGCTCCGTGACCAGCTACCAGGCTATCTCGTACCCCGACTGGTCAGAGAAATTTCTGGCAAACGGTCTAAGACCCCAGTTAACTGACCAGCGGGGTATGCTATACTTTACCCGTAGTCCGCACGACAAAAGACTCACACAATAAGTATAAATAATAATAACAATAAAATGGCAATACGAACTCATGATGAACATTCTATCGCCCAAGGCTGATCTTTCAACACCCCCGCTCTCGGCAGCCCAGGCTCGCAAATGGGTAAAACTGCTCCCGACCAGCAATTTCGGTGAAATGACCCGTCACCTGTATTTTTGCATGACCGAACTAAACAACAGCCAGATACCGGCACAAAAACGGGTAGAAATGGCCGAAATCATTCGCCCCAACACCGAAATGGCGCTAAACAACCTGAAGAAGCACCTCACCGCACGCTCCTTTCCACTCCCGGAGCGCAGCAAAAAAATCTTTGACCTGAACCAGTCCCTGCTACTGGAAATGGCAGGCTCCTACCAGCTCGCGGCACTGGATATGCTCACCAAGGGCAATATTAACCAGAAACTGCTACTGCTCTCCATTGGTCGTGCCCTCAATTACATGGGTCGGGTTCTAATCAATACCTACAGCGTCTACATCAAGCCCAGGGAAGCACTCTGGCGGGACATACACCACCTGTACCTGCTGGCCTGCGAAAACAATATCGAGCATCAGGTCATCCCCGAAAAAGACCAGATCGAATACAGCAGTCAAACCATCGAAGATTACTATAAGCATATCAGCCTGCTGGCTCTGTCACGCCCCAACACCATTCGCCTGGGCGAAGTCTCCCGGCTGGAACGCTTCTTTCGCAAGGTGCTAAATGATGTCGATATTCACACCGACACCACCAGACCCCAGGGCAAATACGCACATATTGCCATGCTCAACAGTGACGAAGCCCCCACCCTCATGCCTGTCGCTGAATTACTGCACTCTCCTACCGTACGCCTGTTTGACATGAACAAAATACAGGGCATGCTGGAAGCCTTCGCCAAAGAAACCGAAGGTGCCAACCTGGGATCCAATGATACCTTCCCCATGCTCAATCACAGCCTCGCCATTCGCCTGATTCAGTCACTCAGCGAGGTCAAAAACAGACGTTTCAAGCGTTTCCCCAGAGACGACCAGACGCCGGTTGTCAGCCATTTGAACAACATCGTCAAAGTCATCCGGATAGAACAGCAAAATAATGACGGCAGCGATGCCTATGATGAAGACGAACTCTACGAAGAAATGCTTTACGGAGAAACCAGCTCCAGCTCCAGCCCCTGGGCTGCAACAGACAGCAAACAGCAACTGGAAGAAACCGATATCGAATTGCGAGCCTGGCAAATCCAGAACAGTTGTTCGGAAGGCTACGGCCTGCGCTGGAAAGAAAAAGCCCCTTCCGGCGTCCGGGTGGGTGAACTCATCGCCATGCAAGACCCTGCTGATGATACCGAAAGGTGGCAAATCGGCACGATTCGCTGGATGGAATACATACACGACAATGGCCTGCTCGCCGGCATCGAGCTGCTCTCTCCTCGCGCCCTGCCTGTGACCATCAAGCAGGTCACCAACCGCAGCCTGACACAAAAATTGCCCATTGAAGGCCTCATCCTGCCCCGCATCGAAGGCCTGAAAGAAAAACCCTACCTGGTATTACCAGACTATATGTTCGCCCTCGGTGACATTCTGGAAATGAAACTGGTCAACCGCAAGGAAACCGTAGAAATTATCAACATTAATGAAGGCCAGGGCGCCTTTGCCCTGTGTGAATACATTGCAACCGTCTCAACCGAAAAAGAAGAAAACAATGACACCTATAATGATATATGGGAAGCCCTGTAGATAGGAAAGCTGGGCTATTGTTTGAAGTGGAACCAGACCATCACACGGGCAATGTGATTTGCGGATAGGCCTTGGTTGGTTACACTTAAGGAGCCTCTGATTAAGTCTGGTCGAATCTCCTGTGAGATGAAATTCGTCAGTTTTTTGATAGAAAAGTTAGCAATAGTCATTCTATGGGTCACTTTTATAGCGAAAAAATGGCGATATTTCAGCCTCAGGAAAACGATTGGGACTTGTTCAGAGTCTCCTTAAGCAATGCATTATTCATTCGTGTCTGCCAGACTTTGCCACCGCTTTGACGAAGCTGAATTACTTGCACAGTCTCTAACCTCTCACCTCCTATCAGACACGGGGCGACTGCCTTGATTATCTGCTTGCCTCAGTGATAGTCCGGCAAGTCGGTGGTGACATCCATATTCTGGGCGCGGTGGCGCAGGACATGATCCATCACGGTTATGGCCAGCATGGCCTCGCAGATAGGGGTTGCGCGGATGCCGACACACGGGTCATGGCGTCCTTTGGTGATGACTTCAATCGGTTCGCCTTGCAGGTTGACGGTTTTCCCGGGCAGGCGCAAACTGGAGGTAGGCTTGAATGCAGTATGCACGACCAGATCCTGGCCTGATGAAATACCGCCCAGCACGCCACCGGCCTGATTTCCCTGAAAGCCTTCTGGTGTCATTTCATCACGGTGTTCGGTTCCTTTCTGGTCAATACAGCCAAAACCGGCACCGATTTCCACACCTTTGGCGGCATTGATGCTCATCATGGCATGGGCGATATCGGCGTCCAGCCGGTCGTAGACGGGTTCTCCCAGCCCCGGCATCATGCCGGTTGCAATCACGGTGATTTTTGCACCGACCGAGTCGCCTGACTTTCGCAGCTCGTCCATATAGGCTTCCATTATCGGTACTTTTGCTTTGTCCGGGCAGAAAAAAGGGTTGTTGCGGACTTCTGCCCAGTCCAGCAGGTCGGCCTTGACTGGGCCGAGTTGTGACAGGTATCCCCTGATTTCAATGCTGTATTTTTCCCGCAGGTATTTTTTGGCAACCGCTCCGGCGGCCACTCTAACTGCGGTTTCACGGGCTGAAGAGCGTCCGCCTCCCCGGTAGTCACGAAAGCCGTATTTTTTGTAATAGGTGTAATCAGCATGGCCTGGCCGAAAACGATCCATAATGTCGGCATAATCCCTGGAGCGCTGGTCTACGTTTCTAATTAGCAGAGCAATCGGTGTACCGGTTGTTTTGCCTTCAAACACACCAGACAGTATTTCTACCTGATCCGGCTCCCGGCGTTGTGTGGTATGGCGGCTGGTGCCCGGCTTGCGTAGATCCAGATCGGTCTGGATATCTGCTTCACACAATGCCATTCCCGGCGGGCAGCCATCGACGACACAGCCAATGGCCGGGCCATGACTTTCACCAAAGGAGGTGACTGTAAATAATTTTCCGTAGCTATTTCCTGACATAATCTATTTCCAAAAATAGGCAATGGTTTGTAAACCAATTAACGCATAGATGCCCGCAATAATGTCATCCAGCATGATTCCCAGCCCCCCTGCAACTTTTTGATCTGCCCAACGAATCGGCCAGGGTTTCCAGATATCGAAGAGCCGGAACAGAATAAAACCGATAAGAATCCATTTCCAACCGGAAGGGGCTGCGATCATGGTAATTAAAAAACCTGCAATTTCATCCCAGACAACACCTGCCGGATCATGCAATCCCAGCTGTTTGGCGGAGGCTCCGCATAGCCAGATACCAACGAGACTGATGACCACCACCAGTAGCAGATACCACGGCAGAGCCAGCGGCTGCATGAGCCAATATAGCGGGATGGCAACCAGTGTCCCGAATGTCCCCGGCGCGATGGGTGACAAACCCACTCCAAAACCAAAGGCCAGAAAGTGTACGGGTGAACCAAGCACTTGCGCGCAGAGTGTTTTCTTTTCCAAGCGTATTCCTGTGATTGATGAGTTCGGGGGTATTATCCCAACCGGCACGACAGGCCGCTTGAGCGGGCACCACCTTAACATATCCATTTTTGTTACCCAATAGTGACCCCGGTATCCTGATACGATTCTGTGGTGATTGTTGCCATGTTCCACAAAAACTTGCACCCTTTTTAGTCCTTCGTCCCGTTAGCTGTGGAACACGCTGACTGTTTAAGGAGCCTCTGATAATCAATAACTTACCGTCTCTGTTGTTTAATTACGCTGAGTAGTTACGGTTAATCTCTATAAAGATAGAAGCTGTTTTAAACTACCTGTAATACTACCTGTAATCTTGTGACGTTATGAAAAACCACCCTGAAGGCTTAACAGTTCTGTTTTTTACCGAAATGTGGGAACGCTTTAGTTACTATGGCATGCGTGCATTGCTGGTGTTATATCTGGTTAATCATCTACAGATAAAACGCGCCAATGCACTGGAAATTTACGCGACTTATACCGCCCTGGTTTATCTGACCCCCTTTCTGGGTGGCTATCTGGCTGATCGTTATCTGGGTACACATCGTGCCATTTTAATTGGTGCTATTGTTATGGCACTGGGGCACTTTGCCATGGCTTTTGAGCATTTGCTGTCTGTGGCGCTTGGTTTGCTAGTTGCGGGTAATGGTTTTTTCAAACCTAATATTTCCACGCTGGTTGGCCAACTCTACCCGCCCAATGATATCCGCCGGGATAGCGGTTTTACCTTGTTTTATATGGGTATCAATCTGGGGGCTTTTTTATCGCCACTGATTTGTGGCACGCTGGGAGAGGTCTTTGGCTGGCATTATGGCTTTGCCGCAGCGGGGGTGGGGATGCTGATAGGTCTGGCTATTTTTCTGTACGGACAAAGCCGACTTGCTCCAGCAATACCTGACCGGCTGCACCGGCCTCAAACCTCGAAAACAGATTGGCTTTGGATTATCAGTATCAGCGTCCTGGTTAGCCTGAGCGTTTGGGTCATCAGTATCTTGTGGCCTTCATGGGTTCAGGTGTGGGAGCAGGCTTCGCCTTCCGCACGGGCTGGTATCTGGGGGTTGTTGGCACTGGCAGGAGGCTATCTGCTGCTGCGAACGTGGTACCGCCTTTCCCTGCTATCTGTTGAGGAAAGGGGGCGCATGATGGCTATTTTAATCCTTGGTCTGTTTGTGATTTTTTTCTGGATGGGGTTTGAGCAGGCCGGAGGCACCTTGAATCTGTTTGCTGACAAATTGACCGACCGTCAGTGGTTTAACCTTGAGATACCCGCCAGCTATTTCCAGTCACTCAACCCGCTGCTGATTCTGCTACTGGCTCCCCTGTTCTCTGTTTTCTGGATACGCCTGGATCAGTCTCCTTATGCTCTGTCCATCCCTGTTAAAATGGCACTGGGGATGATTATTCTCGGGCTGGGCTTTGTGGTTATGGCACTGGCACAAGCTCATGCTGATACTGTTGGCAAGGTCAGCCCCTGGTGGCTGGTCATGGTCTATCTCTTGCATACCGTGGGCGAGCTATTGCTGTCTCCTATCGGTTTATCCATGGTGACCAAACTGGCTGCGTCGCAGATGGTTTCCCTGATGATGGGTGTCTGGTTCGGCTTTATGGCTATTGCCAACTATCTTGCCGGGACACTGGAGGGACTTATTCAGCACTGGAATATTCCGTTGTACTGGTTTTTGGTATTCAGTTCGTGTGGTGCCGGGTTTCTCCTGCTCCTGATCAGTCCGTGGCTCCAAAAGCTGATGCATCATGTGCGCTAGGCTAAAAATGCTGATAACCCTGCGGATCAAGAACTTCTTGCTGCGATGTTACAATGCCGGTAACTGACGCTGTGAGTACTCCGACCCGGTAACAGGACATCTGACAATTCTGCATATGGGTTTCAAAGGCGAGTCGTCGATGTGCGGGGATGGCGCATAACAGTGCGTAATCATCCCCTCCGCTCAGGGCATAACGTAGCGCAACCTGTCTGTCCAGTGACTGCAAGCTCCGGGACAGGGGAATGGCATCAAGGTCAATGATCGCTCCCACGCTGGAGGCTTCCAGCAGGTGGTTCAGGTCTGCCAGAAAACCATCGGAGATATCCAGGCAGGCATGGGCATAGGCTCGAATTACCTGGCTCTCCCGATAGCCTACATGGGGGTAGTTGAGCTGCTGCAAACAGGGGGCTGCATCCGGCAGTACGAGCCTGTTTTGAAGTACAGCCAGCCCGGCGGCTGCATCACCCAGGGTCGCGCTCACATAAAGCAGGTCGCCGTCACGTGCGGCAGAACGTAACAGTAGCTGCCCCGCATTCACCAGCCCCATGGCGGTAATTGTGATACTCAGTGTGCCTTTGGTTGTATCGCCCCCTATCAGGCTGATTTTTGCATGCTCGGCTAATGCCTTCAGTCCTGATGAGAAGTCATCAAGCCACTGTGTGTTATATTCTGGCAAGGTCAGCGCCAGTGTAAACCAGGCGGGGTCTGCACCCATCGCAGCCAGGTCGCTAAGGTTGACCGCCAGTACTTTATAACCTATTGCATGAGCGGGGGTCTGGGTCGGGAAGTGTACTCCGGAGATCAGGGTGTCGCTGGTGACAACGAGTTGCCGGGTATCGGCAAGGGCAAGAACAGCAGCATCATCACCAACACCCAGACGTACCTGTTCATCAGGAGATGACCAGTTAAAGTAACGCTGAATCAGGTCAAATTCGGAGGGCATGCTGCCAGTATAGCCTGTACCTGAGTACTGTATCCGAAAAGGTTACAGTCCCAGTACATCCTGCATGTCATACAAGCCACTGTTTTTACCGTCCAACCAGCGAGCAGCTCGCATGGCTCCTTTGGCAAAGGTCATGCGACTGGATGCCTTGTGGGTGATTTCTACACGTTCGCCAATACCTGCAAACATCACAGTATGATCACCGACGATATCACCTGCCCGGATGGTTTCAAAGCCAATGGTTTTCCGATCCCGTTCGCCAGTGTTGCCTTCACGTCCATAGACGGCACATTCGCCAAGGTCTCTTCCCAGGGCTTCGGCAACGACTTCGCCCATACGTAGTGCTGTTCCGGAAGGCGCATCCACTTTATGACGATGATGCGCCTCAATGATTTCAACATCCACGTCATCACCCAGCACCCGAGCGGCCATGTCCAGCAGTTTGAGTGTCAGGTTCACGCCAACGCTCATATTAGGGGCAAATACAACCGGAATAGATGTAGCGGCCTGTTGAATCGCCTGCTTTTGTGCATCGCTAAACCCTGTTGTGCCTATCACCATTTTTTTCTGATGTTGCACACACCAGGCAAGGTGGTCAAGACAGGGTTCCGGACGCGTAAAATCAATGAGCACATCAAAATCCTGCCCGGCATCGTCCAGAGAGCCTGTTATTTTCACTGCTGTTTTACCCACGCCTGCCAGTTCACCCGCATCCGCGCCCAGCAAAGAGCTTTGTGGATATTCCGTGGCAACACTCAGCACTACGCCCATTTCTTCCTGACAGGCTTCAATCAGGGTTTTTCCCATGCGCCCTGCGGCACCAACAACGGCTATCTTGATCATGTCCTTACCCTATATCTATTACCCTATTTTTTCTCTTTTTCCGAATCAAACCAGCTCTTGATGCCTTCAAAAAAGGTTTTGCCTTTATCCGCCCAGCCATGCTCTTTTGGGCTATGACGCTTGCCGCCTTCATCCATGGTGTCTTCCAGCTCTGCCAGTAGTTCTTTCTGACGCCGGGTCAGGTTCACAGGTGTTTCAACCACAATATGACAATACAGGTCACCCACCATTGCACTGCGTACCGATTTTACGCCTTTTCCGGATAAGCGAAACAGTTTTCCTGTCTGCGTTTCGGCCGGTATTTTTAATTTTACCTGCCCGTTTAAGGTTGGCACGGTGATTTCACCCCCCAGGGCAGCGGTGGTGAAGCGCAGCGGAATATCACAATGCAGGTCATTACCATCACGTGTAAACAGCTCATGTCGTTTGATGGAAACTTCAACATAAAGGTCGCCCGACACACCGCCATTGGCTCCTGCTTCACCTTCACCGGACAGGCGAATCCGGTCTCCGCTATCGACTCCGGCAGGGATATTGACGGACAGCGTCTTTTGTTTTTCAACACGCCCCTGGCCATGACAGCTGTTACAGGGATCCTTGATAACCTTGCCGCTACCCCGACACTGTGGACACGGTTGCTGTACCGAGAAAAAGCCTTGTTGCATACGCACCTGCCCCTGACCATGACAGGTCGAGCAGGTTTCTGGGTGTGAACCTTCTCTGGCACCCGTTCCAGCACAGGTATCACAGCGTTGCAGGGAAGGAATACGAATATCAACTTCGGTTCCAAAAACGGCTTCTTCCAGCGACAGGACAAGATTATATTGTAGATCACTACCCCGGTGGACGCGTGATCCTCCCGAACGACCGCCGCCACCTCCGCCAAAGATATCACCAAAAATGTCGCCGAAAATATCGCCCATTCCTGCACCTGCACCAAAACCAGCCGATCCCTCTACGCCCTCATGCCCGAACTGGTCATAAGCAGCCCGCTTTTGTTTGTCTCCCAGCACTTCATACGCTTCTTTAGCTTCTTTAAAGCGCTGTTCTGCTTCCGCGCCCGCATTGCGATCAGGGTGATACTTCATTGCCAGACGCCGATAGGCTTTTTTCAGCTCTGTATCGCTGGCATTACGGTTGACACCCAGCGTTTCATAATAATCAGCTTTGGACATAATCAAAATTTCCGGGTTACTGTTTTTCTAAGTCGTTTCCATGCAGGAGGGCACTCTGGCACCCCTGCTTCCAAAATAACAAAGGCACGGAAAGCTCACTCACCGTGCCTGATGTGCTAAAGATGCCTGTCAGTGCAGGGTCAGGAAGCTTTAAGCTTTATCTTTACCCTTACCGTCATCAACTTCTTCAAACTCGGCATCGACGACATCATCGTCGTTCGCTTCATTTGTAGCAGCCGTTGCATCTGCGGGCTCTTCTGCGGCAGCACCACTGGCTGCTGCTGCGGCCATTTGTGCTAATGCTCCCGTTGCTTCTGCCAGTGCCTGTGATTTGCTCTCTATCAAGGCCTTATCATCCCCTTTAACTGCTTCCTTAACCTCATCAATCAGGGCAGATACCTTTTGTTTTTCATCATCCGGTACTTTGTCACCGAGGTCTTTCAGGGATTTCTCGGCACTATGTGCCAGATTATCCGCCTGGTTACGTGCATCGATTAACTCACGCATTTTCTTGTCTTCTTCCGCGTGTGCTTCGGCATCTTTCACCATTTGCTCAACTTCATCATCTGACAAACCACTGGATGCCTTGATCACGATAGATTGCTCTTTTCCTGTTGCCTTGTCTTTGGCAGATACGTTGAGAATACCGTTAGCATCTATATCAAACGAGACTTCTATCTGTGGCATGCCTCTGGGTGCCGGAGGTATATCCGACAGATCAAAACGCCCCAGTGACTTGTTGCCAGAGGCCATTTCACGCTCACCCTGTAACACATGTACGGTGACTGCGGTCTGGTTGTCCTCTGCGGTTGAGAATACCTGTGATGCCTTGGTCGGAATCGTGGTGTTTTTCTCAATCAGCTTGGTCATCACACCGCCCATGGTCTCGATACCCAGAGACAATGGCGTAACATCCAGTAGCAGGATATCCGTTACACCGCCGCCCAGTACACCACCCTGAATAGCCGCACCAAGGGCAACCGCCTCATCAGGGTTCACGTCCTTGCGAGGCTCCTTGCCAAAGAAGTCCTCTACAGTTTTCTGGACTTTAGGCATACGACTCTGACCGCCAACGAGGATAATGTCGTTGATATCCGAGTTGCTCAGACCAGCATCTTTCATAGCAACCTTACAGGGTTCAATCGTGCGCTGAATCAGCTCTTCTACCAGTGATTCCAGCTTGGCACGTGTTACCTTGACATTCAGATGCTTGGGGCCTGTCGCATCCGCAGTCACATAAGGCAGGTTTACTTCGGTCTGCTGGGTGGAAGACAACTCGATCTTGGCTTTTTCTGCCGCTTCTTTCAGACGTTGCAGTGCCAGCGGGTCATTATGCAGATCCATACCACTGTCTTTCTTGAATTCGTCTGCCAGATAGTCAATCAGCGCCATGTCAAAGTCTTCACCACCGAGGAAGGTATCCCCATTGGTTGCCAATACTTCAAACTGGTATTCACCATCTATTTCAGCAATTTCGATAATGGAAACGTCAAAGGTGCCACCACCCAGGTCATAGACCACGATCTTGCTGTCGCCCTTGGCTGCCTTATCCATACCAAAAGCGAGTGCAGCTGCGGTTGGCTCATTGATAATGCGCTTCACATCAAGACCGGCTATCTTGCCTGCATCTTTCGTGGCCTGGCGCTGCGAGTCATTGAAGTAGGCCGGTACGGTAATCACCGCTTCCTTTACTTCTTCACCCAGATAGGCTTCTGCATCTTTCTTTAGTTTTTTCAGGATCTGGGCAGAAACTTCGGGAGGCGCCAGTTTGTTACCATTGGCTTCTACCCAGGCATCACCGTTATCTGCCTTTATAATTTTGTATGGAACCAGCTTGATATCTTTTTGTACGGCATCTTCATCAAAAGTCCGTCCAATCAAGCGTTTTACCGCGAAGATGGTATTTTCCGGATTGGTGACGGCCTGGCGCTTGGCAGGCTGCCCCACCAGAATTTCATCCCCGTAAGCAACGATTGAGGGGGTAGTACGATCACCCTCAGCATTCTCAATGACTTTAGGTTTATCCCCTTCCATTACTGCTACACAGGAATTCGTGGTGCCCAGGTCAATTCCAATAATATGTCCCATATCAAATCTCCAATATTCTTTGTCTTTCAACTGCCCCAGAAAGTGTGGGTGCTTTTGTTTTTTTCAACTGTCTTGAGCGAATTCTGCTAAATTTTACCTAAATCCATGATTTTAACGTGGACATCTAGGTATAACCGACTGGTTTATCACAAGATTTTTAAAATTCCTGACTTCACTCTCAGTGCTACTGAACCACAGGTTCAGGATTTACAAACAACGACCATAGCCGGACGAATCAGCCGTCCATTCAGGGTATAGCCTTTTTGCATCACGCTGATCACTTCATTGTCCTTGCAATCTCCAGGTTGCATGGAAACAGCCTGGTGCAAATCAGGGTTGAACACTTCACCAAGTGGATCAACGACTTCTACCTGGTGTTTCTTCAGAGCATCCAGCAGGACTTTAAGGGTTAAGTCCATCCCTTCACGGATTTTCTCAACCTCACCTTCTGCAGCCATCCCCATCTCCAGGCTGTCAGCAACAGGCAATAAACTTTCCGCGAAGTTCTTTACTGCGTATTTATGAGCATCATCCAGCTGCTTTTCATGACGACGCCGCATGTTTCCCATTTCTGCCTGCAAGCGTACATACTTATCCCAGGTTTCTTCTGCTTTTGCCTGAGCTTCTTCCAATTCTATTTCCAAGGGGCTCTTCTCTGTTACTTCATCACTATCACTGGCTTCATGTTCAATCTCATCC
>WFWY01000052.1 GCA_015490895.1 Thiotrichaceae bacterium
ATACAGCGCAGGAATCGTAAACAGCGACAACAGTGTAGAAAAACCCACACCCCATACGATTGCCGTTGCTACCGGCCCCCAGATCAATGAATGCCCACCCAGCCCCATTGATAGCGAAAACAATCCGGCGATTGTTGTAAGGGCTGTAATAATGATAGGAATTACTCTTCTACGGGCAGCAAACACCACAGCATGCAGTGTATTCATCCCCTTGTTACGACGGTCATTAGCCGCCGAAATCAATACGATAGCACCATTGACAGCAATACCCGCCAGTGCCACTACGCCATACAGGGTATACAGGCTGAGTGGACTTTGCGTTAATAACAGCCCGAAAGTGACCCCTGAAAAAGCCATGGGAATAGTAAACAAAATAATGACTGGCTGAAAATAACTTTTAAACTGCGTGCCCAGCAATAAATACATCAGACCCACGCCGATCAGAAACAGTTTCCCCATCGCTCCTATCGCCTCATTAATATCATCTAGCTGACCAGAAAAATTCAGGTCAATATCTGGAAATTCTGCCTTGCGTTTATCCCATTCCTGTAACAGTTGCTGGTTGGCTGTCACCGTATCCAGTGTACATTTTGTATAGTCTTTAGGTGTCTTTGTCAGTGCCGGGAGAATTCTGCATTGCCAGAAATCCTCATGTTCCTGCTTGACCAGGTCGGCTTCAACCGTAATCGTCCGCCGGAAATTATGATGGCGGATATTTCCAATAGAAACAACACGCTGCTGGGTAGTCAGTTCACTCAACGGGATGCTGACTCCACCAGGTGCAGGCAAACGAAACCTGAGAATATCGCCAATATCATCCAGTGAACGGCTTGCCGGTCGCAAACGTATTGCCAGCTTTTCACCCTGATCCTGCATATCGGTTACCACTTCACCATCTACCAGCAAGCGCAGTGTGCGGATCACTTCTGCTGGACGAATACCTGCCCTGTGAATCGCATCATGATCCAGTTGCAGAGTCATCTCCATCCGGCCTTCACTGGCATTATCACTAATGTCCTTTAAGCCACCCATGGCCTTCAGGATATCCTGTAACACCCCGGAAGCACCCTGAATCGTGGCAAAATCATCGCCACGAACTTTCACACTGATAGCCTTGCTTGCCGGTGGCCCCGAAGCGAAGGTTAAAAAAGAAATCGTGTTGGCACCTAATACCGCTGTGACATCTTCCCGCATCGACTCAACAATCTCCTCTACCCGGCGGGACTGCGCTGTTTCCGGGTTCAAACCAACGACAATCTGCCCGTAGCGATTGCCAAAATATGGCTCTGTTTCAGTGAACATCTGCCCTGCATAACTCACCACTGCCCGAGCCTCAGCCGGACGCAAGTGTTTCTTTACCTGCTGCTCAACTTCCAGCGTTTTATTTAGCGTACTCTGCAAGGTACTGGTTGCTGGCATTTCCACATTGACATAAAACAGGCGCAAGGTATCCGCTGCAAAAAAATCCACTTTCACCCAACCGGCGGCCACAATAGAACCTGCCAATACAAAGAGAAAAACAACCAGGCCAAGCGTCATCTTCGGCCAGCGCAATGAACGTAGCAAAAGCACAGAATAACGGTGTCGTAACCAGCGCATAGTCGCTGCACGTAGCTGTTGCACCTTGCCAGGCCTGTGCATATCACCACCCATGACTGTCACATGAGCAGGCAACATCCAGAAAGACTCAATCAGACTCAGTAACAAAGCAATCGTCACCACCAGCGGTACAACCATCATAAACTTGCCCAGAATGCCCGGTAGCAGCATGAGAGGCAGAAAGGCGGAAATCGTCGTCAACACCGCTGTCGTTACCGGCTGTGCCACCTCAGAGAGTGAAGCCAATGAGGCCTGCAAGGCATCCATACCACGCTGCATGCGATAATAGATTCCTTCCACGACCACCACCGCATCATCCACCAGCATACCCAGCACGATGACCACGCCAATCAGCACCGTGACATTCAGGGTTTGCCCCATGGCATCCAGAACCCAGAAGGTTCCCGCCAGAATAAAAGGAATACCAATCGCTGTCAGAAAAGCCATCCGGAACCCCAGGAAAAACCAGGAAACCAGCAGCACCAGTACCAGGCCAATCAGGGCATTACTTTGCATAACCTGAATAGCTTTCAATGTTTGCTGGGTATTATCATCAACGATTGTTAGCGCAATACCGGTATGGGTAGTCAGTGTATTTTGTTCCTGAACATACTGACGAATTCGATCCACCAGTTCAAGTATGTTGGTATCGTCCTGTTTCATGATTGCCAACAGCACCGCCGGTTCACCATTAACCCGTACCTCCTGAGAGGCTTTTTTGCGTGCCCGCTCCACACTGGCAACTCGTGATAGCGGAATCTCACCCTCTATACCGGGTACCAGCAACGTGCCTAAATACTGCGGATCACTGTTCTTGCCTACCATGCGTACCAGCCAGTTTTGACCACCCGCATCCACCGTGCCTGCCGCGATATCCTGAAACCAGACACGAATAGCATCCGAGAGCTGGCCAGGTGTCAAACGGTATTGCTCCAGCCTCTTCGGATCAAAACTTACCAGCAACTCAGGATCATCCAGAGCAATCTCATCCACCCTGTCCACGCCTGACATCTGCTCGATAAAGCGCTCAACATTGCGTGCTGACTGACGTAATTTTTCATCATCGGCTACCGAGGTAACTGCAATCATCGCGGCAGGATAAGCGTTACCTGAAGTGATCTCCAGCAGTTGAACCTCTTCCGCTTCTTCTGGCAACTGGTCTTCAGCATTTTGCAGTTCACGCCGCAAATCCGTCAGGCGCTTGTCAAAAACCTTGTCCGGTAAATCTTCAAAACGCACCAGCAGACTGGATACATTCTCCCGGCTATTACTGGATACAAAACGCATATCCGGAATGCCATTTATTGCCTCTTCCAGAACATCCGTGACCCGCCTTTCCACATCACTGGCACTGGCACCCGGATACAGGGTGATAATGGTAATCCAGTTAAAGTTAATGGTCGGATCCTGCTGCCGAGGGAGATTATTGTAGGAGATAAAACCCACCACCAGTACCAGCACAAAAAGCAGATTAGCCAATACGTGATTTTGCAGCAAGCGGGCAAACATTACTGTGGCGCTTGCTGATTTTTGATAACAGACCACTTCACTCGCTGGCCTGCTACAAGCCTGAAACGGTTATCCACTATCACCCGAGTCTCTGCTGGCAGATCAATCACTGCGGGTTGTCCTTCCAGGGCACCAGGTAGCGGATGAAACAATACCACACCCTCACCCTCCGTTTGCTCGGAAACATCTGCCTTCAACACCATAACACCCAGAACTCCGTTTCTTCTTGACAGGTAGTCCGCAGGTAATAAACGGGGGCGACTCTGCCATTCCAACCTGCCAATATCGCCGGCAAGCAACGTGTTATCCGTGCCCGCAGTTAATCTAACATGCTGGACTTTACTGTTAGATTTTACTTCCCGAATAACAGCCCGAACAGTCACCGGGATACGACGCCCCTGGCTAACAAAGACCAGTGTATCCGCCTGACGCGCATCCGCTATCTCCGCTGGCGTCAATGCTGCACTGACTTCTAGCGACTGAGTCTGTAGTAACTTGAAGGCCGCCGTATGGGGTGCCAGCAATTGCCCTTCATGTACCAGCCGCTCGGTTATCTGTCCACTGAATGGGGCCCGCAAACTACATCGCTCAACCGACAGTCTAGCCTGCACCAGGGCGGCTTTTCGGGTAGCCACCTCAGCACGTGCCAGTTGCAGCTGTAACAGTGATTGCTCCAGAAGATCCTCTGCGATTGTCTTGCTGCTGCGAAGTTTCTGGCTCCTCTGGTACTGCTTGTGACTCAAGTCACGCTGGGCATGTGCTGCATCAAGACCGGCTACCGCCTGTTTTTCTGCCAGCAAGTAATCCCGGCAATCGATTTTCAGCAAAGCAGTATTGGCTGTCACCTGGTCACCAACCTGTGCAAAAACATGAGTGACTGTTCCACCAAGCTGGGCACTCAGCAAAGTATGATTAAGACTCACAATACTTGCTGGTGCACTGTTGTCAGCCGCTATCAGCAATGATGACAGGGAGCTAACCGTTACTTTGACCACACTTGCATCAGCAGTACAACCAAGAGAAATAATGTAAAAAAGCAAAGTGGCAAGAAAATGACGGCGTTTCATTATTTCCCATTCTTGTTGAGTTGAGGAAGCTTCTGAATAATTCAATATCGCTGACCGCAGGAAATGAGCTTTAGCGGCTGTGCAAATATTCGTGGAACAAACAAGCATTGGCAAGACAGAGTTCCACACCAGTTAGCATTAAGG
>WFWY01000053.1 GCA_015490895.1 Thiotrichaceae bacterium
CCCTTTACTTGCAGGATCTGGAATCCTTTGAACTCGCCTCCCCCTCTCTATATAATCCCGCTCACCTTTCTCTGGCAGGCATCACATGGCTTTATTACGTCTACAGGACATCCAGCTCAGCTTTGGCGCGGATCCCATTCTGAACAGGCTCAATCTCGTGATTGAACGGGATGAACGTATTTGTCTGATCGGGCGTAACGGTGCCGGCAAGTCCACCCTGCTAAAAGTAATCCAGGGTGTTTTACCAGCTGATGACGGCGAACGTATCTTGCAGGGAAATATCACCGTAACCCAGCTGGAACAGGATGTTCCGGAGGGTATTGATGAGTCCGTTTATAATGTTGTTGCCGGTGGTTTACCCGAAGCAGGAAAATGGTTGCGTGAATACCATAAACTCAGTCTTAGTGAGACTCATGACCAGGCCTGGATGGATCAACTTGAAAAAGTACAGCAAAAACTCGAAGTTCATAACGGCTGGGAACTCAACCAGCAGGTTGAGACCACCCTGTCACGGCTATCACTACCGGCTGATGCGCGTTTCTCTGCACTTTCCGGCGGTTTGAAACGACGTGTGTTGTTAGCCCGGGCGCTACTGTTGCAACCGGATATCTTATTGCTGGATGAACCAACCAACCATCTGGATATCAGCGCCATCCAGTGGCTTGAGGACTTCTTGCTAAAGTTCCGGGGTACTATTTTGTTTATCACTCATGACCGTACCTTCCTGCGTAATATGGCAACCCGTATTATTGAACTTGATCGCGGCCGACTTATCAGCTTTCCCGGCAACTATGACAGTTTTTTGGCTCGCAAAGAAGAAATGCTGGAAGCCGAAGCCGCTGAAAACGCGCGTTTTGACAAGAAACTGGCGCAGGAAGAAGTCTGGATACGTAAGGGTATTAAAGCCCGTCGCACCCGTAATGAAGGCCGCGTTCGTGCTCTGGAAAAAATGCGCCAGGAGCGCTCGCAGCGACGTAACCAGCAAGGCTCGGTCAACCTCTCTATGAATAGCGGTACGGCCTCGGGAAAACGGGTTGTTGAAGCTAAAAATATTCGTTTCTGCTATGGCGATAATGAAATTATCAGGGATTTTTCAACGACCATTCAGCGGGGCGACAAAGTTGCTTTGCTCGGCCCCAATGGTGTGGGGAAAACAACCCTGCTACGACTCTTGCTGGGTCAGCTGGAACCGACCAGTGGCAGCATCAAACTGGGCACCCAGATTAAACTGGCCTATTTTGATCAACTGAGAGATCAGCTAGATCTGGAGAAAACCGTGCGTGAAAATCTCGCTGAAGGCAGTGACCAGGTAGAAATCAACGGTAAGCCCCGCCACGTTATCAGTTATTTGCAAGACTTTTTGTTTACTCCTGATCGTATACATTCACCCGTTAACATTTTATCCGGTGGAGAGCGTAACCGCCTGTTGCTGGCAAAACTCTTTACCCGTCCCGCTAATATTCTGGTCATGGATGAGCCGACTAATGATCTGGATATCGAAACACTGGAACTACTGGAAGAATGGCTGCTGGACTATACCGGCACCTTGCTGCTCGTTTCTCATGATAGAAGTTTTGTCAATCACATTGTGACCAGTACCATAGCCTTTGAAGGAAATGGTCGGCTGAAAGAATATGTAGGCGGGTATGACGACTGGGTACAGCAACGCAAACCACCCGCAGATACTGCGCCATCCGGGAATGCAGCCACACCCAGCCGGCAAACCGCACCACAGAAAGAAAAGCGCATTAAGAAAAAACTTACCTATAAAGAGCGACTGGAGCTGGAAGCATTGCCCCAGCAGATTGAAACATTGGAAAGCCGAATTGCCGAGCTACATGATCGTATGAGTCATGCAGACTTTTATAAGAAAAATCCAGAAGTTATAAAAGAAACTCAATGTGATCTGGAGCATTGTGAACAAAAGCTGGAAGCTGCGTTTGAACGCTGGGACAAACTGGAAAGCCAGTCACAATGATGTTGGCCACTAGCTCTGAATAGCTACCAAAGTTTTCTACCTGCTGCTGTCCATTCCAGTACTTCCTGCTGGAAGGCTGCTGGCCCATAAGCAATCAGGTTTTGTGAAGGGCTATATTCGCCTTTCTCAATAATCTGCTCCGCATAAATGAGGGGGCGCTCCTGTGTTTCAGCAAACTGCTTTAACCAGTTCAATGCCCGGGGCGGTATGCGTTTACCCACGGGAACCGCCAGATCGACAGACAAACCCTGCCACTGCAATTTATCCCGCACCACCAGCACCCTGGCTGTATTGGGCTTCATCCACTCTGGCAACACGCTATTTTCCTGCACCCAGGCACACTGGAAATGCACACACGGATCCGGTGGGCGATTCTCATAATCATCACAGCCCTTACCCGTACTATGGGGGCAGGGCTTACCCGGATAGACGTCCACACCCTTGATATTCATACTGACCCAACCATCACAGCAGGCTGTGCATGGCTGGCAAACACGCGGATTTTTTTTCATGGCAACTCAACAACTCCGTTGAAAATAGCTCTGTACCGTAGCAGTTTTCTCACATTCAAAAATGGAACGTCATGACTCATCGTAATGATACGCAAGGTGGTTACCGCTGAGTAGTTACAATGGAATAAGCTGACCCATGAGAACAATCTCTCTAAAAAGCAAGCTGATCCCAGTAGGGCTTATCACCAAAACGCTCTCGCAGATAATCTATCAGGCGTCGTGCCCGTTGTGACAAATAGCGTGTTTCAGGATAAACCGCATAGGCATGACTGGATGGAACCGTATAATCCGGCAACACAGTCACCAAATCTCCCGTGGATAGTGCCTGCCAGGCAATAAATGTCGGTGTCACCAGAATACCGTGTCCTGCCATGCCCATTTTACACAGGAAATGACCGTTATTGGCAATAATTTTAGCTGCTACGGGGACGCTTGTTTCATGACCCTGCTGATCACGTAACTTCCAGGAGCTCGTATTGACCAGGGTATAACGCAACAGCGCATGGCTTTTCAACTCATCCGGGTGCCGGGGTGTTCCCCTTCGCTGGAGATAATCAGGGCTTGCACACAAGACAAAATGGACAGGGGAAATACGCCGCGCCTTCAACGAGGAATCCTCCAGGTTACCAATGCGAAAAGCCAGATCATACCCCCCCTCAACCAGATCAATATGCTGGTCAGAGAAGTCCACATGCAGCGTCAGTTCAGGGTGATCCTGAGCAAAAATATCCAGTGCCGGTGCCAGATGATCCAAACCAAAGGACAAGGGAGCTGCCAGTCGTAATGTCCCCTGCAACGAGGTTTGAGGGTCTGCGGCTAGTGTATCCAGCTCGGCCACATCATCAACCACCTGTAGCGCTCGTGAGTAATACAGTTTGCCTGCTTCTGTCACGCTCGATGTCCGGGTTGTCCGGTTGATTAACGTCACTCCCAGGCGTGCCTCCAGTGCTGCAAGACGCCGACTGACAGCTGATTTTGCAATACTTAACTGTTCCGCCGCAGGACCAATGCCACCGGCTTCAACCACACGAATATAAATCTGCATATCTTCAAGTTGTCCCACCCGGTTTTCCTCAGTTCTTATTTATTGTTGCTATTATAGCAATAATATTTTTCACAAAAGACTGTTTATTCTATTTTTTGGAATAGCTATGCTCAATTCATCACAACGAGGACAAGACCATGAAACAGACAAACACACCACCCAGGACAAGAGAAGTCACCCAGATCACTGAAGGCGTGGAAACATCCGATGGTGATGGCGTTAATATGACACGGTTAATCGCTACACAACAGCTGAGTGACCTTGATCCCTTTTTGCTGCTGGATGCCTTCGGTTCAGATGAACCCGGGGATTATCTGGGCGGATTTCCCAGCCACCCTCACCGGGGCTTTGAAACGGTCACTTACCTGCTGGCCGGACGCATGCGACATAAAGACAGTGCCGGTAATGAAGGTGTTATAGAAGCAGGTGGCGTACAGTGGATGACGGCAGGCAAAGGTATCGTCCATTCGGAAATGCCCGAACAGGAAAACGGCTTGCTACAGGGGTTTCAACTCTGGGTTAACCTGCCAGCGAAAGCCAAGATGACGCTGCCTGGCTATCAGGAATTTGGTGCGGCAGCGATTCCTGTCGAACAACACCCGGATGGTACCGAAATTCGTGTTATAACAGGCAAAACCGATCAGGGAACAGTGGGGCCGGTAAAAAATACCTATGTCAAACCCCTGTATATGGATGTCACCTTGCCTGCTGGCATTCCGTTTCAGCAAACACTGAATGCCGCTGATAACAGTTTTATCTATGTGATTGAAGGTCAGATCCAGACAGGTGAAAATGCCCACACTGTCACTGCAAAGCAGCTGGCAATCCTGGAGCCAACAAACAACGAGAAAGGTCGGGTAAAGGTAATAGCCACAGAGGAAGCTGCCCGTTTTTTGCTGGTTTCCGGACAACCCCTGAATGAACCTGTTGCACGTGGCGGTCCCTTTGTAATGAATACTGCAGAGGAAATTCGCCAGGCATTTGATGATTTCAAAAACAACCGTTTCCAGGAGACTGGACGGGATTAGAGAAGCTCCCGACCAAGGAGGCATAACATGAACTACCGCTCCCTGATCAATACAACCGCTTACTATGGATGGGTATCCATTGGGTTGCACTGGAGTATGGCGCTGGCGCTTATAGGTCTGTATTTTCTGGGTGACTATATGGTGACACTGGATTACTACGATACCTGGTACCACAAGGCACCCGCACTGCACAAGTCAACCGGGATGGTACTGGGGCTTGTACTTGTTAGCCGCATTTTCTGGAATGCCATGCAGCCGAAGCCTGCACCACTGGAGACAAATTTCTGGCTCGTACTGGCCGGTAAAACAGTACACTTCAGCCTGTATTTGCTCACGCTGTTACTGCTTGTAAGCGGTTACCTGATATCAACCGCCAGGGGTCAGGGTATCAGTGTTTTCGGATTACTTGAGTTCCCTGCACTACTGGGCGATAACGCAGAACGTGGTGAACTGGCCGGTACCGTCCATGCCACCCTTGCTACAGTCTTTATTATTACGGTGGCGTTGCATAGCCTTGCGGCCCTGATACACCATTATATTTTCAAAGATCGAACTCTCAGTAGAATGCTGTGGGTAAAATCTGCATCACCGGATCAAAATAGCCACGAAAATAGTTCTACCCTTCCTAAGAAGCCTCTGAACAAGCACACAATGACACTTTATCAATATCCATCAAAAAGGAGAAAAAGATGACCCTGAAAACACACCTTGCAACAAACCTTGTAACAAAGTTTCTGTTGATACTCACCGTCTTTTTTAGCAGCCTCACTGTGCAGGCAGCAGACTATAAAATCGACACCAAAGGTATGCATGCCTTTATCCAGTTTCGGGTACAACACCTGGGTTACAGCTGGTTATATGGCCGTTTTAACCGTTTCAGTGGACACTTCAGTTATGATGAAGCCGCACCCGAAAAAGCACGCATACAACTGCGTATTGATACCCGTAGCGTAGACACTAACCATGCCGAACGTGATAAACACCTGCGTAGTGATGATTTTCTTTCTGTGGAAAAATTCCCGGAAGCTACATTTGTGAGTACCCGCTACATTCCGGGTAAAGACGGCAAGGGAGTCCTCAAGGGTGATTTCACCCTGCGTGGTATCACCCATCCCCTTGAAATTGCAGTAGAGTCTATCGGTGCCGGTGATGACCCCTGGGGTGGCTATCGTCGAGGCTTTCAAGGATCCGCACGATTTACTATGGCAGATTACGGTATTCTCAAGGATCTTGGTCCTGCATCCAGAGAAGTCGAGCTTATCCTGTCCATTGAGGGTCTACGTGTAGACACTAAATAGCACTACACGCCATAAGGAGAAGATCCAAATCAAGAAAGACCAGACAAAGAGGACATCTGGTTTGGCATCAACTATAGTCAATGCATGAATACCCATGCAGCCAGTGACTCACGTACTCCGACCGAAAGATATCTTGTCTGTTTCGTTTCAGACAGCACTGCAATTACCGCAGAAAAGGTCGGCATCAGCCTGTTATCCCAGTTTCCCGAACTGGTTTATGATCAACGTCATATACCCTTTGTGAATACCCCTCATCGTGCCGAAAATTTACTACAGGAACTCAGGCAGGCGCAGCAGCAGTACGGTAATAATATCCTGCTGTTTGCGACCATGCCCGATCAGCAGATTAATGCCCTGTTGATGCAGGCACCCGGGCATTACTATGAGCTGTTTAACCGCTTTGTGAGCCGATTGTCCCGAGATTTGCAACTAACCACAACCACGGAGTCTGGAACCCATCATGGACTCACCAATGTAGAGGACTATGATAGCCGCATGGATGTCGTCAATTACGCGCTATCCCACGACGATGCCATGAGCTTTCAGCACCTGGGACTGGCCGATGTGATACTGGTTGGCGTTTCCCGCTCGGGCAAAACACCAACCTGCCTGTACCTGGCACTCCATTTCGGCCTGCGTGCAGCCAACTATCCACTCACAGAAGATGATTTTGAGCGTGCAGACTTGCCAGAAATTCTAAAAAAGCACCGTAACAAGCTGATTGGTCTTACCCTTTCCGTGCAGAGACTCTCCATGCTCAGGGAGAAACGTCGCCCGGGCAGCCACTATGCCTCATTGACCACCTGCCAGTCAGAAATAAACCAGTCACTGCAATTATTCAGGCGTTACCAGCTCACCGTGCTTGATACAACATCACGTTCGATTGAAGAACTGGCTGCAAAGATCGTTCATATCCACACTCACTCCTAACAGGACAGCCATGCAAACGAGGTCATTATGAAAACATCACCCTATATCCTGAACCTGAATCACTGCGGACTGGCGGATATCGACAGCGTGGGAGGTAAAAATGCCTCCCTGGGGGAAATGATACAGCACCTCAGTGCAGTGGGCGTTAAAGTCCCTGGTGGTTTTGCAACAACCGCTACCGCCTACCGTGAATTTCTACGCCATAATGCTCTGGACAAGCGTATTCAGCAGCGCCTGGAAACGCTGGATGTTGATAATCTGGATGCCCTCGCAGCCACCGGGAAAACAATCCGCCAGTGGATTCTGGACACCCCCTTTCCGGCGGCGCTGGAGGCTGATATTGATCATGCCTGTCAGACACTTGAAGCTACTTATGGCAGCGCGGTTTCCTGGGCAGTACGCTCCTCTGCTACTGCGGAAGATTTGCCGGATGCCTCCTTTGCCGGTCAGCAGGAAACGTATCTGAACGTGAGCGGACAAGAAGCCATAAAAACCGCTATCCACAAGGTCTTTGCCTCCCTGTTTACCGACAGGGCTATTGCCTACCGTGTTCATCAGGGGTTTGATCATCATGCGATTGCCCTGTCTGCGGGGGTTCAGAAAATGGTGCGTTCTGATATCGCCTCCAGTGGTGTTATGTTTACACTGGATACAGAATCCGGCTTTGACCAGGTGGTTTTCATTACCGGCAGCTATGGCCTGGGGGAAATGGTTGTTCAGGGCGCGGTGAACCCGGATGAGTTCTATGTCCACAAGCCTACTCTGCAAGCTGACAGACCCGCCATTATCAAACGCAACGTAGGTGAAAAAGCGATCAAAATGGTTTTTTCAACCAATGAAACGACCACCGGACAGTCGGTCCTGACTGTGCAAACACCTGCCGAAGAGCGTGCTGTTTTCTGTTTAAGCGATGAACAGGTCGAGTCACTGGCTCATCAGGCACTCCTGATTGAGCAACATTATCAGCGCCCCATGGATATCGAGTGGGCACTGGATGGAATTGACCAGCAGCTGTATATCGTCCAGGCACGCCCTGAAACTGTACAAAGCCAGAGCGGGGATACTCTGGAGCGCTTCGAAATGAACCAGCGTGGCAAGGTGCTCATTGAAGGCCGCTCCATTGGTTCCCGTATCGGTGCTGGTACTGCCCGTGTTATTGCCAGCCTTGATGATATGGATCGTATCCAGCCCGGTGATGTTCTGGTTACCGATATGACAGATCCGGACTGGGAGCCCATTATGAAACGTGCTTCCGCTATCGTTACCAACCGCGGAGGACGTACCTGCCACGCCGCCATTATTGCACGGGAACTGGGTGTTCCCGCAGTTGTTGGTTGTGGCACTGCAACCGAAGCTGTTAGCGATGGCAGCAGCGTCACTGTCTCCTGTGCCGAAGGGGATACCGGCTATGTCTACGACGGTTTACTGGCGTATCACGTCAACCGTATTCAACTGGAAAAGATGCCGGATCTTGATCTTAAAATGATGATGAATGTAGGTAACCCGAATCGAGCCTTTGATTTTTGCCAGTTACCCAATGATGGTGTTGGTCTGGCACGTATGGAATTTATTATAAATAACATGATCGGTATCCATCCACGCGCTATTCTGGAACTGGAACAGCTCACCCCGGAGCTACAGGCACAGATTCGGGAAGCCAGCATGGCCTACCCTTCACCCCGTGAATTCTATATCCGCAAAATTATTGAAGGTGTATCGACAATCGCCGCCGCATTCTCCCCCCGGCCTGTCATTTTGCGACTTTCGGATTTCAAATCCAACGAATATGCCAATTTACTCGGTGGACAGGGTTTTGAACCGGTTGAAGAAAACCCCATGCTCGGCTTCAGGGGGGCCTCACGCTATATTTCCGAACAGTTTCAGGCCTGCTTTGAGCTCGAATGTGAGGCCATCAAACGCGTGCGTAATGATATGGGGTTCACTAATGTCGATATTATGATCCCCTTTGTACGTACCCTGAAAGAAGCCAGGGCTGTCGCTGCACTACTCACCCATCATGGATTACCACGGGGGGATCAGGGGTTACGACATATGATGATGTGTGAATTACCCTCCAATGCACTACAGGCAGAAGACTTTTTAGCCTATTTTGACGGTTTTTCCATTGGCTCCAATGACCTGACTCAGTTGACACTGGGGCTGGACAGGGACTCTGCCATTATTGCTGATGGTTTCGATGAGCGTAATCCGGCTGTCAAATCTCTCCTCAAAATGGCCATTGATGCCTGCAACCAGGCCGGAAAGTATGTTGGCATCTGTGGTCAGGGGCCATCGGATCACCCCGATCTCGCGCGTTGGTTGATGCAAGCGGGAATCAGTAGCGTATCACTCAACCCCGATACTATCATTAACACCTGGGTTTCGCTGGCATCACCGGCAGCTGATACCGACTAGCAAGGCCTGCCTCACCCTGCTGAACCTGACAGAAACCGGCAGGGTGAACCAGAAACACAGGTAAAGCATCAAAAATCACTCATAGCTCTGTATTAAATAAGGATATTTTTCCTTGCCATACTGATGAATGGTAGTATTATGGAGATTGTCGAACCCTCTGAGTTTAATCTGAATCTGTGACTTCATGCGGATTCAGGTTAAACAGACAGGAAGATTGGCGCTGACTCTCATCACACCACTGCAAGAGGCTACTACCATGAGTGATACCCAATTATCCCTTCAGGCTCAAGTTCATCAGGTTGATGACCGCCAGAGCCTGCTCCATGCCCTTTCCGATGCAGATGTGGGAGATACTATTGTTATTAACCGGGAGGGTGATTACGGTGATATCCGAATCAGCAATAAATCAGGAATTCGAATCAAATCCAGCAGCAAACGGTTAGCCATCCAGGCTACATTGCGTATTGAAGGCAATGCCAATCAGATTATTATTGAAAACCTGAATATCTGGAATGATAACCCCGGCAGGGGGGCTGTTATTCAAACAGGTGTGCAGTGTAAAAAAATTATTATTCGCCACTGTATGGTTTCATCCTACCCGGTCAACATGAATAATCTACAGGAAAAATACGCCGGAGAGCCAGAGAACTGGATCAATGGAATCAATAGCCTGGGCAGTAAATGTGAAGTCAGTCATAACCTGATTGCAAATGTCAGGCAGGGCATTATCAGTGCAGGAGCAGATGCACTGATTGAAAAGAACACGGTGCAGTATTTTTCCGGCGATGCGATTCGCGTACAACAGCATGGTGCCAGGGTATCCGGCAACCACCTGTATGATGCCGTACTCGGCCATATCGGGGAAGCAAGACAGCAGCATGCCATCTTGCTGGCTCCACCTGAAAAGCGTTACGCGGGTGGTGAACTAAACGATGTGAAAATTACAGACACTGTTGTCCGCAGCCAGAACCGGCATACCTCCACCCCCAGACACCGGCAGGGCAGCCTGCAGGGTATCATTGCCACAGATGGTTACTTCGTGGACTGGGTGATCAGCCATAACTCCCTGGTTCTCAACACGGATCAGGGTATCCTGTTAAATGGTGTGAAAAACCTGCAACTCGCTAACAACAAGGTTATTGCAGCACCTGGGTATCAGTCAGAAAGACTGGGTATCAAACTGTACCTCACCCGTATTTCCACCCAGCCCAGTCACCCTAAATGGCTGGCGAACCAGACTTATTCGGTGCGTTATGCCAACAATCAGGCCCCCCTCTTTAATATTCCGGATGAAGCTTATGAGCAGGTTGATCTGGGACACAATCACTTTGCCACGGTCACTCATGAACTGGCGTACGGGCACCAGCCCAATATTATTTATCCAGCCTCTTCACCTCGCCGTGGCTTCTCTTCCCCCCCGCTTCAGCCAGAATCCAGCGAGGCTGCCACCATGGAATCTCCCGTTAAAACACCCGACAGCATACCCACCGTCTCAAACAGGGTAACTGTGAGACCAGTTTCCGAAACACCTGCACGTAGTGGCAACCAGGTATATCGAGTCACGAATGCCACTGAGCTGAAACAGGCTATTAATCAAGCGAACCCTGGAGACACAATTCTGATTACCCGTGCCGGTAACTATGGTCATGTGTATATTCTTAACAAATCAAGGTTACGCATTAAATCTTTCAACACGGATATTCCGATCCAGCTCAGCCTGGTCATTGATGGCTCATCCCACACTATCCTGATTGAAAATATGCAGTTGTGGAATGACGACCTTAGCCGCCGGTATATTATTATCACTGGTAAATCAACCAGTAATATCTATATTAGAAACTGTATTCTATCCACTGTCAAAGTCAACAGAAACACGATGCGACGTCGCTATAGTGGCGACCCACAGCGATGGATCAGTGGTATCCGCATGCTGGGCAGTAATGGGCAGATCATCAGCAATTATATGATGAACCTGAAAATGGCAGTACTTGAATCAGGCCCGAACACGTTGATCCAGTTTAATCTGGTACAGTTTTATTCAGAAGATGCGATTCGGGTAAGCCATCATGGCGTTAAAGTTTTACACAATAATATTTATGACTCGGTAGCAACCCATCCCGGACAAAACGCCCACAAGGATGCCATCCAGCTTATTCCTCCCATCAACCGCTATACCGGGGGCGAACTGCTCAATGTGAAAATTGTGGGGAATATTATCCAGAGTTTTACCCATCCCCCGGTTGTCCCTGAACACCAACGGGGTATTGTGCAGGGAATTTTTGGCAGTGACGGTTATTTTGTCAATGCCTTAATCACCGGTAATACCGTCATGGTGAACTCGGATCATGGCATTACCCTCAATGGTGTCAGAAATCTGCAACTGAGGGATAACCATATTGTGGATCAGACGGCCAATGATAACTTCAACCCTGGAATCAAGCTGTATTTAACCCGTATCAGTCAATTCGGTCAGCAAAAATGGCTGGCGAATCGCGCTTACTCTGTCAAACTGTTTGGTAATCAGGCACCGATACTGAACGTCCCCAATGAAGCCTATACGGTCAATGACCTGGGCGCGAATAAATTTGCCTCACGCAGTCATGACCTGGCCAGAGGTAACAACCCCATTATTATTCGTAATCGGGATAACGAACGTGCTTCTGCAACACCATCCACAGGTCGCAGCAACACAGGGGTCAGCACCTTTACTATCACCAACCGGTCAGAGCTGGAGCGTGCTACCCGGGTTGCAGCTCCGGGCGATACTATTTTGTTTAAAACATCCGGCTACTATGGCCAGGTGCGCCTCACTCATAAAAGCGGCATTCGCATTCGTTCGGCCAGTGCAAATATAACGGTTAATGCCCATTTTCTGTTGGATGGCAACTCCAGCAATATTATTATCGAAGGCCTCAATCTCTGGTTCTCCGAGCGCAACTGGAAGCCTGTGATTCTCGCCGGGCCCGACACCACTAATATTTCAATTCGTAACTGCCTGATATCCTCCTATCAGGTCACCCGCAGCAGAGCCCGCAACCAGATGACAGGGGC
This sequence comes from Thiotrichaceae bacterium, assembly GCA_015490895.1. Taxonomy (GTDB): domain Bacteria; phylum Pseudomonadota; class Gammaproteobacteria; order Thiotrichales; family Thiotrichaceae; genus HyVt-477. Next base: position 12,258 of record WFWY01000053.1, read on the forward strand.
TCCCAAAAACTGGATAACGGGCATCTGGCTACGAGGCACAGGTAATGAAGTGATTAATAACCATATTGTCAATGTGCGAGCCGGTATTGTTATCAATGGCACGAATGTTCTGGTACAGAACAATCTGATTCAGTATTTCTCCGATGCTGGCATTCGTGTGATTAACGATAATATTGAAATTACCCATAATAATATTTATGACGCTATTGCCCTGGAACAGGGTAGTCGAAGACTGCTAACCGGTATCCAGCTCATTCCTGCTGAAGGTCGTTTTCAGGGTGGAAAAATCAGGAATATCAAGGTAACCAACAATGTCATTCAGGTAAAAAGCTCCGGCAGCCCAACACCGGATGAGAAGCAAGGCCTGTTACAGGGCATCACGCTGCATGATGGCTACATTTCGGGAATGGTACTGAACTCCAATACGGTTGTGGTTAACACAGAGCACGGGATCACGATTAACGGTGCCTCCGGACTCTCCCTAAATGGTAACCGGGTATTTGATTCCCGACCAAATGACCCCTATATCCCCGGTATCAAACTCTACTATACGCGTACAATTGATGTGGAGGGGAATCGCCAACAGGTCTGGCGCACCGGGCGTGATTACTCCGTCAGCTACAGTAATAACCAGGCGGCAGAGTTTAATATTCCCAATGTTGGGTATGATGCCAATGACGGAGGTGGCAACAACTTCCGCACCGTGAGTCACTACCAGGCTCGGGGGATGAATCCGGTATTGGCACCCTAATCCCAGGAGCTTGTCCGCGAACAGGAAGCGTTAGCCCACAGATGCAGAAAGTGCTTGCCTGGCAATTTCAACCTGCTTTCTGACCTGCTCTGGTGCTGTTCCTCCAAGGTGGTTTCTGGCAGCAACCGATCCCTCCAGTGTTAAAACATCAAATACATCCGCTGTTATAACCGGGGAGAATTGTTGTAACTCCTGCAAAGTCATTTCACTCAGATCTTTTCCCTGTGCTACCCCATAGCCTACAGCTTTACCCACTACTTCGTGTGCATCCCTAAATGGCATCGCCTTACGTACCAGATAGTCGGCCAGATCCGTTGCTGTTGAAAAGCCCTGCATGGTTGCACGGCGCATCGCCTCCTTGTTGGTGCGAATATGAGGCATCATGTCAGCAAAGGCTCGCAGACTTCCCAGGAGTGTATCTACGGTATCGAACAGTGGCTCCTTGTCTTCCTGATTGTCTTTGTTATATGCCAGTGGCTGGCTTTTCATCAGGGTCAATAAGGCAATCAGATGACCATTTACCCGGCCTGTTTTACCACGCACCAGTTCTGGCA
>WFWY01000054.1 GCA_015490895.1 Thiotrichaceae bacterium
GCTTTTCTTTTAACCAAACAGGAATTGCGGTGATAAAAGACCTGATTCCGCTCGGGACATAGGCCAGGTATGTTTCCAGTAAGCGTTCAAATTTAACCAGTGGCTTGTCATAAAAAATAATATAGTCAATATCTGCCATCATCAAACCTGCCTCTTCCAGACAATAAGTGATGGCATTTTTGGGGAACCCGGGATCATGTTTCTTGCGGGTAAAGCGCTCCTCCTGTGCGGCCGCGACAATCTCGCCATTACAGACGATAGCCGCAGCGCTATCATGATAATACGCTGATATACCTATAATATTCATTTTAGTTTCTATCTCGAATTACTAAGAAGCCCGGAGCTGCAGAAGCTTGAGCCCTGTAAAAACTGCATAAAACAGAGCATAAACTTCTTAGAGAGTGATTCTACCCCTCACCATGTTTAAATCAATACTATTTACGCGACAGGTATCCATAGGGTTGCAAAAAATTCATATCGGACACCCTTGTCCCATTAAAGAAAGCATGGCTGTTCGCATACTTTTAAACAGCCCGGGGTTCTGTTTTTCTTCCATTGCCAACAACTGTTTCATATGCTCCCTTTGTGTTGGCATCTCAAAGCAGGCCGGGCAGTTCTCATCAATAACTGGCAACTCAGCTACCTCTGCAAAGGCGCGAGTCTGTCTTTCGCGCACATACACCAGGGGGCGAATCACTCTCAGGTCAGCAGCATCCGTCACATAATGTGCTTTCATGGTTTTTAATTGTCCACCATGGAAAGCCGACATTAAAAAACTTTCCGCCAAGTCATCCAGATGTTGCGCCAGTGCCAGCACATTGTATCCCTGTTCTCTTGCCGTACTATACATGACGCCCCGTTTCATACGTGCACAAAAAGCACAATACGAATTATTATCCATGTGCTGTTCCGCCAATTCTACAATCGGCTCTTTTTGATAGTAGTAGTCAATACCCAATGACCGCATATAAGGAATAAGTAATGACGGATCAAAACTATCGGTCTGTGGATCCACTGTCACTGCACCGATGGAAAAACGGATTGGTGCATGACGCTGAAAGTGTATCAACACATGCAGCAACGACAGGGAGTCCTTACCTCCGGACAAGCCCAACAGGATACGGTCACCCTCACGAATCATCCTGAAATCGGCGATTGCCTTTCCAGCCTGACGCAATAAGGATTTCGGTGGTTTTATTAATTTAGTCATAAGCTCTATACTATGATTACAAACAAAGAGATAATCTCTATGAAGACACTTTACCCTTCACTTCACGCCTATCAGCATTTTTCTCTTGCAGTGGATGATATGCATGAATTGTACATTGAGGAGTGTGGCAACCCTGACGGCATCCCTATTGTCTTTCTGCACGGCGGGCCAGGTGCTGGCTGCGAATCCTACCATCGTCGCTACTTTGACCCCGATAGTTATCGCATTATTTTATTTGATCAAAGGGGTTGCGGTCGTTCAACACCACATGCCGAGCTACAGAATAACACGACTCAGTTTCTACTGAATGATTTGGAGCAAATACGAGAATTTCTTGGCATTGAGCAATGGGCTCTGTTTGGTGGCTCCTGGGGATCAACTCTGGCACTGGCTTATGCTCAGGCTTACCGAAACAGGGTCAGTGGCATTATCGTCCGGGGAATTTATTTTAGTAGCAGACAGGAAATCCGGTGGTTGTATCAACGCGGTACCAGCCTTTTCTTCCCTGAGTACTGGCAAGATTTTTTGTCGCTGATCCCACACGAAGAACGTGATGACTTGTTGCAGGCATACTACAAACGATTAACCGGCGATGATGAGGTCGCCCGAATTCGTGCTGCCAAGGCCTGGGCCAGGTGGGAAGGCAGAACTGCAACTCTGGTTCCCAGCGACTCACTGCTGGATCACTTTACCGATCCTCATACCGCGCTGAGTCTGGCCTGCATCGAGGCACATTATTTCGTCAACAACGGTTTTCTGGAAGAAAACCAGTTATTGGAACAAGCCGCAACGCTGACTCATATCCCCGGCACCATCATCCATGGACGTTACGACATGCTCTGCCCGGTTGACAATGCCTATCGGCTGCATCAAGCATGGCCAGGAAGCAAGTTGGTTATTGTAGAAGGCAGTGGTCATGCTGGCAGCGAAGAAGGTATTATTTCGGCATTGATAGAGGCTACTGACAGCCTCATCGATACAGTTAAATGACATGTATTAGGGAAAATCCATGATTGGCTTGATACAGCGAGTCAGTTCTGCTTCAGTAGCTGTTGATTCCCGCATCATAAGCACTATCGATGAAGGCATTCTGTTGTTAGTGGGTGTGCAGAAAGCTGACACTGAAGATATCGCCAGACGCCTGGTCGAACGCGTGGTTCGCTACCGTATTTTCGAAGATGAAAAGGGCAGAATGAATCGCTCACTGCTGAATACTCAAGGGGAGTTGTTAATTGTCCCCCAGTTTACACTGGCTGCCGATACTCAAAAAGGTCTGCGCCCAAGCTTTACTGCCGCCGCCTCTCCCGAGAAAGGGCAACAGTTATACGACTATTTCATTCAGGAGGCGAGCCAGCTCCTGGAGACCGTTAAGACTGGCCGTTTTGGTGCCGACATGCAGGTATCACTGGTCAATGAGGGGCCGGCAACGTTCACACTCACCGTCAACTAACCGCTCCCTTGTATTTACCTGTAACCCACCCCAGACATGGTTTTATGCATGGAAGAGATATCCTTGCTCGTGCTTCTAACCAGCTTATCCAGGCTAAGAATAACAAACTCCAGTAAATTCACTGCGATAAACGGATGCTCTATAGTAATACGCTTATACATTGGGCGATTGATCACGACCAGTTTGGCTCCTTTTTTACTCGCTCTCAATCGCACGGTACGGGGCAATTTATCAAAAAATGACATTTCCCCAACCAGCCCGCCAGGACCTACACGCCCCACTTCAATATCCGTAGAGCCTTCCTGCTGGGATAAACGTACTTCACCCTCAAGCACAAGAAAAAACTCATCACCCACATCACCGATTTCAGCAATAACTCCCTTAGGTTCAATCTCACGAATACTGGTAAAGCGCAAAAAGGTCTCTACCTCATCTCGCGTCAGTGCCTGACAAAACTTCCCACAGGCTTGCATCATATTTTCCGACATATCACTATTGTTATTCATCATCACCTCGACTGATCTGGTATACTCAACTTTCATTCAAGGTGATTGTACAACGGTTTCCCTGCCAGTAAACAAAATAAGAGATTTATATGAGTATCAGTAACGACGATGTCGCCGCCATGATCACCCGTCATATTCCGGATGCCAACGTCACGGTTGAAGGAGATGGCTATAAATATCAGGCAACGATTACTAGCGAGGCTTTTCAGGATCTAAACACCATGAAGCGCCATCAACTGGTTTATGCTGCCCTGAACGATGCCATTACATCCGGTGAATTACACGCCCTGACCATAAAAGCCTATACTCCGGGTGAAGTATAGCCGGGAGAGAAATATGAAAACAGCCAGCACCCTCGTGATCATCACTTGTCTACTATCCAGCCAGACCGTATTTGCTGAGCCAGCCAAGAAGATCCAGTCAAAAAAAGAAACTATCATTGTCAAAGGTAAACTGGGAACCATAAAGGAACAACGCGTTAAAAGCGTCCAGTCCACTATCTCCTATGCACCTTCCAGTGGTTCCGCCAGTTATGACCTGATAGGTATTTCTGACAGCGGTTCAGAAGGTCTGAACGAACATGTGGAGTCTGATACCAGCGCTATTCCCAGCTGGACACTGTTTAGCTGGTAACGACACCACCATGGATGATCTCTATACACTGGTTAATGCCAGAAACCTTCTTTGCCCCATGCCTGTTATCCGCGTACAGGAAGCCGTTGAGCAGCTGTCACCAGGCAGCCTGGTAAAAGTTGTTTGCAGTGACCCGGGAGCCTTGCATGATATTCCCGCATGGGTACGCATCCATGGCCACCGGCTTATCTCGACAAGTGAAAAAAAGGGGGAGTATCTGGTCGTACTGGAGGTACAAGATGAGGCACCTGCATCCTGATGTCTCACCCTCATCATCCCCTGCATACAACGCCAGAAGACAGGCAGGATTCAAATCGTTACCACGAAACCAGAAAGGTAACACTGGTGGGCGCCTTCGTGAATATCTTCCTGTCACTGGCACAATTAACCGGCGGCGTTATTGCACAATCTCAGGCTCTGATTGCTGATGGCGTACACACCCTCTCTGATCTGGCCAGCGACATTGTTGTACTGGTAGCAGCAAAACTTGCCAGCAAGGATGCTGATGAAGACCACCCTTATGGACACGGTCGTATCGAAACCGTTGCCACGATCATTCTGGGGCTGATGCTGTCCAGTGTAGGAATTGGCATTGCACTGGATGCCTTCGGCCGCCTGGCACACCCCGAACTGTTGTTAAACCCCAAGCCTCTGGGTTTATTTTTCGCCCTGCTGGCGATTGTCAGCAAAGAATCCCTGTTTCACTACACCAAACGCACAGCCAGGCGGATAAATTCCCCGATGCTATTGGCTAATGCCTGGCACCATCGTTCCGATGCTATCTCCTCACTGGTTGTTTTAATCGGCATTGCGGGCGCTATTTTTTTACACATTCACTGGCTGGACGCTATTGCAGCCATCATTGTTGCAGGCATGATCGTCTTTATGGGGCTACAGATGATCAAGGACAGCGTAATGGAACTGGTTGATACTGCCTTAGACCCTGATCGGGTCAAGGAAATACACCAGTTCATTGAGCATATTGATGGCGTAAAAAATGTACATATGTTACGTACCCGAAAAATGGGTGGAAACGCTCTGGCTGATGTGCATGTCCAGGTAGACTCCCATATTAGCGTATCAGAGGGACATCATATTGCAGAACGGGTGATGAACAATCTAACTACACAATTTCCAGAGCTACAGGATGTCACTGTCCACATAGACCCGGAAGATGATGAATGTGCCAGCCCTTGTGAGCACCTGCCCTCCCGAAAAGAAGTACTGGAACATCTCTGTCCGCAGCTCAACAAGCTGGGATTAACAGAGGACGATACCATTACATTGCATTATCTGGATGGAAAAATCAGCCTCTCCATACATCTTGCTGACCATGCTTTAGCTGACAAGGCAGAGAGCATCAAAGCACTATGTAACGAAAATGAAGATATTCATAGCGTTGCTGTGTATACAAAACACGCTTAGTTTTAAGTGGTGTCTTGCAGAGCCAGGGCACCGACCCGGAGCAGCTCCACAACATATCCGGGTTAAACATGCACTTTTTCTGTGCATGATGTATAGTTTCGGTGCATTTTGACGGATACAAGCTTTTCACATAACGAAGCCTTCACGTCTGTTACCGCAAATAAGTGAATAATCAACACTGAACAGGCTTGCACTCCTGATATGGCACGATTATTGCTTTATAAAAGCTTATACTTGGCGCCTAATACGCCTAATATTTGCTTATCGTTACCACATGTAACTATACCAGTGTACGTAACTGGATGGTTACTACCAAATGTAAGTAAACCCTGAACCTGCTCTTGCTTATCAGACTGTAACACTAAGCAGGTTCCATTAATTTAGTATCCAAAAAGAGGAAATGGAAAATGAGTGGAAGTGAATCCCGCGCACAAGCGGTCCATCAGATCACCAACCGCGAACCCACTGCGGTAAAAAAACCAAAATCACTTGAAAAAATATGGGCAACTGACGTTTTTACCCTGGTAAAAATGGAAGAAGCCCTGTCAAAAAAAGCCTATAAGTCCGTTAAAAAAACTGTAGAAACAGGTGCTCCGCTGGATCCTGCAACTGCTGACATTGTCGCAGCAGCCATGAAAGACTGGGCTATGTCCAAAGGTGCCAACTACTTCTCTCATATTTTCTATCCAATGACTGGAGCCTCCGCAGAAAAGCACGATGGCTTTATTATTTCTGATGCCAGTGGTAAAGCGATTACAGAATTTACAGGTAGTTTGCTAATCAAGGGCGAGCCTGACGGGTCATCTTTTCCTAATGGCAGTATCCGTATGACCAACGCTGCGCGTGGTTACACGGCGTGGGACCCAACCAGCCCTGCCTACATCATGCAAACCGACAACGGTGCCACTCTCTGCATACCCAGTGTCTTTGTTTCCTGGACTGGTGAATCCCTGGATAAAAAAGTGCCTTTATTACGCTCAAATGCTGCCATGAATGAAGCAGCACAGAAGGTGCTCAAACTCATGGGTGAAAAAGAAGTCGCCACCCTGAACTCCAGCTGTGGTGCGGAACAGGAATACTTCCTGGTTGACACCAACTTCGCGAATTTACGCCCTGATTTACTCCTGGCAGGGCGCACCCTGTTCGGTGCTCCCTCTGCAAAAGGCCAGGAGTTTGATGACCATTATTTCGGTGCCATTCCCGAGCGCGTTCAAGTGTTTATGCAGGACGTCGAAGAGCGCTTATATCGACTGGGTATTCCTGCAAAAACACGCCATAATGAGGTTGCACCTGGGCAATTTGAAATCGCACCTTATTTTGAAGCCGCCAACGTCGCAGCTGACCACCAACAGCTCTTAATGACGGTATTGAAAAACACAGCTAAAAAGCATGGCTTCACCTGCTTGCTCCATGAAAAACCTTTTGCGGGCATCAATGGCTCCGGTAAGCACGTTAACTGGTCAGTCGGTAATGCTACACAGGGTAACTTGCTGGATCCTGGCAAAACTCCCCATGAAAACCTGAACTTCCTGCTATTCTGTGGCGCAGTTATTCGGGGTGTCCATTTATTTGGCCCATTACTGCGTGCGGTTATTGCTTCAGCAGGTAATGATCACAGACTGGGAGCCAATGAAGCGCCTCCTGCTATTCTTTCCGTTTATCTTGGATCACAGATCGAAGAAATCTTTGACAAGATTAAGGAGGGCGAAATCAGCGGCTCCAGCGAGAGTGAAATTATGGATCTCGGTCTGTCCCAGATTCTACCTTTTGCCAGAGACGCTGGAGACCGCAACCGGACTTCTCCTTTCGCCTTCACCGGTAACCGTTTTGAGTTCCGCGCAGTCGGCTCTGAGCAATCCGTCACCGGCCCTCTGATCGCCATGAATACCATGTTGGCAGATTCATTAAACTGGATCGCTACGGAACTGGAAAAAGAACTGGAAAAGAGTGATGGAGAGCAAACACCTGCTGTGATCGCCGTGCTAAAGAAACTGATGAGCGAGCATGGCAATGCTGTATTCGGTGGCGATGGCTATTCAGAAGAGTGGCATAAAATGGCCGTTGATGAACGGGGTCTTAAAAATATCCCGACTACAGCAGATGCCCTGCCAGCACTGAAATCGCCAGAAGTCATTAAGCTGTTTGAAGAAACAGGTGTACTCTCCCCCAGAGAGCTAGAAAGCCGCTTTGAAGTCTATGCTGAGCAGTATATTCTCTCTATCGCGGTAGAAGCCAAGCTGGTTATTGATATCGCCAAAACCCAAATTTATCCTGCTGCCATGCGCTACCTGTCTGATCTGGCAATGGCCAGTGCCAGTATGGCTGATATGGATATCGAACTGGAGAACAGTACCGCCAAAACCGTTGCCGCGGAGGCGAATGCAATGATGGCTGCCGTTAACGAACTAAGCGATGCACTGGGCAAAGAAGATTTTGCCTCAGAAGAAGAGCATATGCAGTTCTGTGCCAACGACATCCGTAGTCTAATGGATAAGGTTCGTGCTCATGCAGATACGCTTGAAGCAGAACTGGCTGATGAAGCATGGCCACTACCCAAGTACCAGGAAATGCTTTTCATTAAGTAATACAGACAACCTGTTCTGCCTCGCCACAGGGTGAGGTAGAATTGAGGCATTACCTCACCATAAAAAGGCCACTATTCCATTAGTTAGTGGCCTTTTTATGCTTCACGGTTCAAGCACTATGAGATAACACGCCTGCTCTCATGGTTTATTATCTCGCATAGTAAATTTATCCACTAACCGAGCCATAACCACGCACAGCATTTAGACTGAACCAGATCCCTGATACGGCAACAGGTAATGTGATAGACAAGTCCGGACAGGAAAAATACACATACCGATCGCTTCACTCTTCACCAAAGATATCAGAAAAGAACCCCATGACTACTCCGAAGATAAAGGCAAGAAGCAGCCATAAAAACAGCTTTGAAAACAGGTAAATCATGTTACTCTCCTACTGAGTTATTCTTTGATAATAATAAAAGTAATGCGGCGATTTTGCGCTCTGCCTTCCGCAGTATCATTACTGGCTATCGGGCTGGTTTCACCGTGCCCTACAGCTTTCATTAAATCCTTGTTGACCTGATGGTTCGCCAGATAGTTTTTTACCGCCTCGGCTCGACGCACGCTTAATGACATATTATAGGCATCATCTCCCCGTGAATCCGTATGCCCATTAATACTCACACCACCTGATATAGCATCAGAGCATTCTGCCATCACGCCTGCAATCTCGTTCAGCAACGGATAGCTTTCCTGTTTTATGACTGCCGCATTGGTGCTGAAGTGAATACTTTTTCCCTCCATCATCTCATTCAATTTACTCTGGCATGCCAACATGGCTTTTTCTTTCTCTGTTGGCTCGGGCTCTACAACTATAGTCTCTGCCTTAGCCATAGACTCAGGTTCAGGTTCAGGTTCAACGGGCTCAGGTATCACGACTGATAAACCATCCAGAACAGGAATATTAAATTCCCCCAAAAGATTTTTGGCAGTTTCCAGAATATTCTTTTGTTTGTCTTCGCTATCAACGACACCGCTGACTTTTATTCCTTCCGAAGAAACCGATATATCACCATTCTCTACACCGAGAGCCATCAAACCGGAGAGTTTGCCAAGCCACCCGGATGCTTTAACATTTTTGCTGACAGACAAATTGTTAACAACATTTTCTTCACCAACACGTTGAACGGCCGCCTGAACAATCGCATCGGCTTCTGCCTGGTTGGCTACTGTACCTTTAAGGAGAATTTTCCCATCTTTAAAAGAGACGGCCAAATCCATATCTTGTGTCGCCACATATTCCGTAAATTCACCGTCAGCAATCCGTACTCCTTGTACTGATTTAACCAATGCCAACGCTTCAGCTCCTGCATCGCTATCTGGAGCAGTACCACCCAGCCATACGTCCCGACCTCTTTCATCCACGTCAACAGTCACCCACGACATGTCTTTGTCAATCAGGGCACTCTTAACCCGCTGTGTCAAATCCTCTTCAATCGGGTCCTTTGCCGCATTAAACATGAAAAAGTAAAGTAGCGGTAATCCCAGCAAAGCCAACAACCACCACAATGCTTTGGGCAGGGTTTTGCAGCAACAAGATCTCTTCTCTTCCATCATTTCATCCTAATATAAAAACTATAATAACCATTCAGTTTGTCAGTTTGACCTGTAACGGCTCAAGAGCAAGGCGAAAATACGTTGCTTAAGGAGCCTCTGAATAAGTACTTTCAACATCGCTACCGGGCTACATAGAGGGTGAGCTGAGTAGTTACGAAATATATACACACCCACTGATTATCTGGTCACCACATAAGTTATTGATTTCGTACATGACCGACATGAGTATAGTACAAATATGGCAAGGCCGTTCTGGCGCTTACTTTTTCATGGACAAGAGCGTGTCCTCACTATATTCAAAGGCATCTGAAAAAAGCTGTTCATCACTTAGGCCCGCTGCTGTAAACGCTTTCACACCTGCTGTAATCATCACTGGGGGGCCACTCATATAAACATCCAGACCTGACATATCCGGAAAATCACGAGCCACTATTTCATGTACAAAACCCGTTTCTCCCTGCCAGCTATCTTCCTCGGCAGGTTCGGATAAAACAGGAATGAAATGGATATTTTTATTCTGAAATGCCCACTTCTGAGCCAGGTCGTAGTGATAAAGATCTATTTTTGCACGAACCCCCCAATACAAATAAACCTCCTGCTTATTTTCTTCGTAAATGAGCTGTTCTATCATCCCCTTAAGGGGTGCAAACCCAGTACCACCTCCCATCATAATCTTGGGTCTATCTGAGTCACGCAGGAAAAAGCTACCATGGGGGCCGTCAATACGGAGCAGGCTGTTTTCCTTTAATTCGTTAAACACCTGGGTAGTAAAAAATCCCCCTTTTACATGCCGGATATGCAGCTCCAGATACTCGTCATTAAAAGGAGCATTGGCAATAGAAAACGCACGTTTTTTCCCCATAGACAGCAAGATATCAATATATTGTCCAGCCATAAACTGCAGGCGCTCAGTCTCTGGCAACTTCAGCAACACTTCCATAACATCCGGTGCCAGCTTTCTTAATGAAGCCACCTTAACCGGCAACGTCTTGACTTCAATTTCCCCGATCGCCTCTATCTCCGTAACCTCAATCACCAGATCAGACTCTGCTACTGCCTGGCAAAACAATGCCTTACCCTGTGCATGGTCATACTCGGACAAGCCCATCGGCAGATCATCCGGGTAATGAATATCACCACTGACCACTTTTCCCAGGCAGGTTCCACACACACCACTACGACAACCGTAGGGAAAAGCAATGCCGTGTCGCAACGCAGCTTCCAGTATAGGCTCGTCTTTTTGTACCTGTATGGTATGCCCGCTGGGCTGGATATGAACCTGATAGTGCATGGTGGTTTCCTGTATTTAATCCGACTTCTGATCATACCCGCTGAATTTATCAGGCTCGAATAGAGGGTACGATTTGTATGTCTATTGAGCTGATGCTGCGGTAGTAGAAGCATCCGATTTTCCAAACTCAGCCTCCAGCGGTAAACGTGAAATGACATAAAAAGCAGGAAGAGCTGCCAGTAACACCCATACAAAAAACCAAGGGTAACCCAGCTGTTCCTGTATCCAGCCGCTCACCATACCAGGCAACATCATACCCGCTGCCATAAAGCCCGTTGCAATAGCATAGTGAGCAGTTTTGAAAGTCCCTCGCGCGATATAGATCAGATACATCATAAAGGCGGTAAAACCAAAACCATAACCAAACTGTTCAACCGCCACCAACGGGTAAATAACCATATTGGACTGTGGCTGCTGCCATGCCATATAAACATACACCAGGTCAGGCAGGTTAATCGCCAGCGCCATCCACCAAATCCAGTATTTCAGACCCTTGCCAGCGACTGCAATACCTCCGAGAATCCCACCGACAACCAGTGCTAAAACGCCCACCGTCCCATAGATAAAACCCACCGCTTCCGTGGTTAGCCCCAGCCCGCCTTGCGTCCTGTCATCCAGCATAAACAATGGAGCGATTTTGGTTAGCTGTGCTTCTCCAAGGCGATACAACAAAATAAAAGCAATAAAAATAACACTATGGCGCTTACTAAAAAAAGTGCTCATCACCTGAAAGTAGCCTTGCTGTATTCTCCGCGCCGGAGTTTCAACTCTGGGTAGTACCCGTGCATGATAAAGTGCCACCACTATCAATATGACAGCTAATAAGCCCATGGTGATCTGCCAGGCTGTTTTCACATCATAACTATGCTGTAGATTTCCCGCCAGGATGACAATCAAACCCTGTCCGGTTATCATGGCAATCCGGTAAAACGTGGATCGAATACCAATAAAGTATGCCTGCTGACCCTGTTCCAACGCTTCCATATAATACCCGTCTGCAGCAATATCGTGGGTTGCCGAGCTAAAAGCCAGTAACCAGAAGAAAACCAGGCTATAACGCAAATACTGATCCAGTGGTAAAGTTAATGCCACTGCCGCCAGGCCCATGCCCAGCAGCACTTGCATGGTAATAATCCAGAAGCGCTTACTGTGGTAGATATCCACAAAAGGGCTCCATAGCGGCTTAATCACCCAGGGCAAATAAAACCATGCGGTATAAAAAGCAATCTCGGGATTCGATAGCCCCAGGTTCTTATACATAATGCTGGATAGTACCACCACAGCAAAATAGGGCAGCCCTTCGGTGAAGTACAGGCTGGGAATCCAGCGCCAGGGATAATTCTGCTGCGTGATTGTAGTCTTCATTGGGGCTGTTTTTCCTGGCAATAAGCGATAACCAGATCCATCACATTGGTTCCTGTCACGCCGGTAGAAATCAAATCTCCACTAGCATACAGAAAAGAACCCGAATCTGCTTGCTGTAAGCAGCGCTGTGCCTCTATTCCATCTACCGTACCACGCTCCAGCGTTGCACCATCAACCAGGGCTCCCGCCTCATCCGTCATACCATCTGTGCCATCCGTGCCTGCTGCCAGTAACAGGCATTGACTATGAGCCATTTCAATCGCTGCTGCCAGTGCCAAATGCTGGTTTCGTCCGCCTCTGCCGGGGTTATCAGGCAGTACAACCGTTGTTTCCGCACCCCAGATCAAGAACACACCCGGCTCTTTTTTAGCACAACATATACAGTGTCTGGCTGCCATTTCTGCATCACTCTGTAGAAATTCTGGCATAATCCGTGCAGCATAACCCAACTGACTGGCCTTACTAAGTGCCGCTTTACAAGCCATGCGGTTACTTGCTACCACCTTCCAGTAGAAAGAGTCAGGCGGGTTTACCCAGGCTTTTTCTGGCAGGGCATCGCGCCATTGATCTGGTAATGATTCTGATACCCGGAGCCTCTCTTCCGGGGGAAATAATAAACCGGACCCAATAACCACGACATCATCCTGCGGCACATCAGAAATCAGCAAGCAGACGACCTTGCGTAGTCTCAATATCCGCCACAAGCCACCACCTTTAATACATGATATACGCTGGCGCACAGCGTTAATTTGCTGGATATCATAGGCTTTACCCAGCATCCATTGCGTTACTTCCTGTAACGTGCTCAAATCCCAGCCATCTGCCAGCACCTCAACCAGACTGGAGGCACCACCAGAAATCAGAAACAAACAGGGAGGCTGTTTCAGCGCTTGACCAGAACCTGCCTGTAAAAACTCCAGTAATGCCTGTCCCGCCAAAAGACTGCCTTGATCCGGAACCGGATGTCCCGCTTCATACCACTGAATCCTTTTATTCTGCTTTGAGCGTACGCTAACATGCCCTGTTTTGGTAATCAGCAATGCCTTTACAGGGTATGAGTCAAGACAGGCCAAAGCACCCTGCAACATGCTATCTGCCGCCTTACCAATGGCAATTACTCTCAGTACCTGCAACTCGTCAGCTGTAAAGTGCTGCTGCACAATACTGGGTAATTTTTTAGCGACTCTGTATTCACCTTCTACGTGCTGAATCGCTGCTGCGTAACACTCCAGAAGCACTTTTCTTATTTGTTCAATAGGTTGCATACTTATCAATAATGCCCGAGTTTTAACTAAAAAAGCCCTAAAAACATACGCCCGGTAGGTGTTTTAAACAAGCGGCTTGAAAAGCAACTATATAACCCTATGAATACCAGAAATCCTATTGCTTTTAAAACTGGAGGAAACAGCACATGTCCGAATCAATAACTGTTCAAGAAGGCTATTATGACAAAATTGGTATTATTCATTGTGGTGTCATTCGCGGCTTCAAGGTAAATTGTGCCGGTGAATTAAAAGTACTGGATGATGGTGAAGAGCACCTGTTTGAGCGTGTTGGGGTAACCGCCAAACGACAAGGTGGTGAGGTAACCTTTACCAAAAATGGGCAAGGGTAACAACCCATTCTGCACTCTCAGCCTTACTCTAAACAGGTAAGGCTTTTTAGTGTGTCAGAATGATAGGCATTCGCTTTAGGAGCCTCTGATCAAGTCCCAACCGTTTTCCTGAGGCTGAAATACCACCATTTTTCGCTATAAAAGTGACCAATAGAATGGCTATTGCTAACTTTTCTATCAAAAAACTGACGAATTTCATCTCACAGAAAATTCGACCGGACTTAATCAGAGGCTCCTTAAGGAGGCAGCGTGCCAGGAATCCCCTTGCTTATTATTCCACTCCCCCTTCAGGCAAGCCTGTGCAGCTCTTCTTTTCGTGGGTTTTCTTGTTTTTTGCACCCCGCCAGGCATTGACTGCTTGACCAACCGCCTGTAAAGAGTTCAGTCAAGGTTCATCTGTTTGTTGATTAAATGGCTGCTTTAGCGGGAAGTTGTTGCTCAAAACTTATCGTTTTTTAAGGGCTTGGACTAATTGCTTATCAATAACTTATAGTATATAGTTTAGGTTGTTTGACCTTTGATTATAATAATAACTTCTAACAAATGTTCATATCATGCTATTGGGGCTATAGTAAGGTAGGTACTAATGATACGGAAAAGGGGAAATTTTGTGAAAAACCGAATGGCACAGCAAGTTGCACCACAGAGTACTGCACGGAAGACTGCGCTTGGAATAGCGATTTCAATGGTGTTGACTTACCCCGCTGCCTTGCAGGCTCTGGGTCTTGGTGAATTGCACTCATCTTCTCAGTTGAATCAGCCACTTAATGCACAAATTGATTTGTTATCCACGAATGCCAAAGAAGCCAGTCAGCTACAGGTTCGTTTGGCTTCTCCTGATGTGTTTAGCCGGGTCGGCATTGATCGTCCTGCTTTTCTGGATAATCTTAAATTTACACCAGTGATCCAAAATGGCAAGCCAGTGATCAAGGTGACATCTGACGTGCCGATTTCAGAAACCTTTTTAAACTTTCTGCTGGAAGTTAGCTGGCCACAAGGGCAGTTGCTGAAAGAATACACGGTGTTGCTTGACCCGCCTGTACTCATGAATACCGGTAGTGAGACAGCCGATAATGCAGCAACGGTTCGGGCAGAGCCTAGATCGGCAGGTGTGATCAAACGTGATCGGGAGGCAGAGCGTCAGCTTGCTGAGCAACAGCGTCAACGCCAAATACAGATACAGCGTCAACAGGCACAAGTCGGTCAGGAGTTTGAACAACAGGCACGAGCTGTACTCGCTGACGATACGACGCCTCCTGCACGCACATCAGGAAGTACCAGGTACCGTGTTAAGCGCGGGGATACCATAAGTCGTATTGCTTCTCGTTTACGCTATCGTGGTGTGACTAACAGTCAAATGATGGTTGCCCTGTTTAGAGCAAATCCGGATGCGTTTATTAAAGACAATATAAACTATCTTAAGTCGGGTGCTTTGTTAAGCAAGCCAGCTCGCTCTGAGGTGTCGCAATATTCATCGGCTGAATCCAGTCGGCTTGTTAAACAGCATTATGCTCAATGGAAAAAATATCGTTCCGGCCTTGCTGCGAAAACAGTAGCACAAACACCGGTAAAACAAGCTACAGGAGCCTCTGCGACGTCGGCTGGGCAGACACCGCAAAGCAATAATCAGGCAAACTTGAAGGTTGCCGGAGCAGACGGCAGCAAGACAGCTACCTCTGGACAGGTTTCGGCTACGGCAACTGCTGCGTTGCAAAAAGAGCTTACGCTGGCTCAGGAAGCCTTGGCAAGCAGTAAGTCCGAAAATGCAGAGTTGCGTTCTCGTGTGATGCAGCTTGAGGCAATTATTCGCAAGAAAGAGCGTTTGATTGTACTGAAGAATGACCGCCTGGCAAAACTGGAAGCACAGCTAGCTGGTAAGACAGCAGAATCTCCTGCTTCCGTCAAGGCTACAGGAACAGCAGCGCCACAGCCCCCCGTCAATGAACCGGAGGATCTGGCAACACAGGTTGCTAATCAGGATCAGCAGAGCAGCAATCGCATTATACGTGGGGAAGAAGGCACGGCAGAGACACAAAAACAGGAGACGGTTTCCCAGGCAGATGTAAATACTGTACTGAATAATACAGCGGATACTGTTGATGACAAGGATGAAAAGACGGAAGCAAGTCCGTTTGTCGCGGAAGAAAAGGAGACCAAAGTCGGCATTCTGGAGTTATTATCATCACCTCTGGTTGCAGCGATTGGTGGTGGTGGTTTATTGGCCTTGTTATTAGGCTGGCTACTCATGAGAAGATCTGCGAAGGCTCCAGAAGATGATATTCAGGATGAAGCCTATGCAGATCACGAGAATGAAGATGATTCCTTTGATGAAGATATAACCTCGCAAGATAGTGAGAGTGACGCTGGTTTTGATACACAGGCTCAAGTTGCGTCAGGAGCATCCGGTGCTTTTGATAGGAGGGAAGAAGCAACGGATGGCGGAGATGCAATCGACAGTATTTTGTCGGGTGATGACACGATCGAGGAAGATGAAGTTTTGCAGGAAGCAGATGTCTATATTGTTTATGGCCTGCATGAGCAGGCTGAAGATGAGCTTAAAAAAGCCATTTCAAAAAATCCAGACAAACTGGAATACCGGTACAAGCTCATTGAGAACTATAAAGCAGCTAATGATCCAGAGTCCTTTGTATCAACGAGTAAAGAGTTTTTAAAGGCCGCAGTAGAGCATAAAGAGGATAGCGTGCGACCGCTCTGGGACAAGATTGTCAGTTGGGGCAAAGAAGTGGCTCCTGAAAATGAACTGTTTGCCGAGGGTGCTTCACTGAAACAGGCGATGGGCATGGTTGGCGGAGCAGCGGCAGCAGGTGCGGCAGTACAGATAGCCAGGGAAGCTTTTGCAGATGATGGGGCTGATGATCAGGATCTGGATATTTCCGGTGTTGACGATGATATAGATGCGATGCTTGGTACGGATATCAGTGCAGATGATTTCGATCTGGAAGCGGATCTTGGTTTGGGTGATGATATCGACCTGGGTGACGATTTTGGTCTGGATGAGCTGGCTAGTGAAATAGAGAGCAGTGATATAGACCTGAGTGATAATGTGCTGAGTTTTGGATCGACTGAAAAGAATACAGCACCCACAGCAGATGAGAGTGTATCCGGTCTGGATCTGGAAATTGACCAGAATACAGGGCTGGATAAAATATTGCCGGAGGGGAATGCATATACTCCGGAAGAAAGTGGTTCTGGTGATGACAGTCTGGATGATGCCTTGTCATTCCTGGATTTATCCGATGATGATGAAGAAATGCAGCAGGCACATATCAGTACGAAACTGGATCTGGCAAGAGCCTATCTGGATATGGGGGATGTAGAGGGCGCACGTCATACACTGGAAGAGGTGGTTATTGAAGGAAATGATGACCAGAAACGTGAAGCTGAGGAGCTGTTACAGCAAACAGGCTAAATACCGTATTGATTAGTTTAGCAGCAGCCCTGTCTGTGTGCTTCCATGAAATACTGAAAAACCGGGGCAACCCGGTTTTTTTGTGCTTGCCTTTTTTGAAAATGAAGCCTGCATGCTCTACTATCCTGCCCCTATGAAAATTATTGCTTGTATCGAATATGATGGAACACATTATTGT
Organism: Thiotrichaceae bacterium; assembly: GCA_015490895.1. Taxonomy (GTDB): domain Bacteria; phylum Pseudomonadota; class Gammaproteobacteria; order Thiotrichales; family Thiotrichaceae; genus HyVt-477. Next base: position 17,246 of record WFWY01000054.1, read on the forward strand.
GGCTGGCAGCGCCTGAGTCATGCCCCTTCCATACAGGAAGAAGTGGAAAAAGCACTTTCCAGTATTGCAAACCACCCCGTCGAAGTAGTGTGTGCAGGACGGACAGATAGCGGAGTACATGCCATTGGCCAGGTGATACATTTTGAGACTGAGGCACAGCGCTTGTTGAAAGCCTGGGTGCTTGGCACGAATACCTTGTTACCGGATGATATCGCAGTAATCTGGGCTCAGGAGGCTTCAGAAGTAGAGGCGGATGCCGGGTTTAGTGCCCGCTTTAGTGCTTATTTACGTCGTTATCGTTATGTGATTCTCAACCGTCGTGCACGTCCTGCCCTGTTAGCGAATAAAGTGGGCTGGGTGTTTGAACCCCTTGATGAGTATGCGATGCACGAAGCTGCACAGTTGTTGCTGGGGGAGCATGATTTTAGCAGCTTTCGTGCTTCGGGTTGTCAGGCAAAGCATGCTAACAGAGAACTCGTTGCCATTGAGGTTTCACGAGAGGGCGACTTTATTTACGTTGATATAGCGGCCAATGCTTTTTTACACCATATGGTGCGGAATATTGTTGGAACGTTGATCGAGATAGGTAAGGGTGAGTGGCCCATCAATTTTATGGCTGAGCTGTTGAGCCTGAAAGATCGTAAAAAAGCAGGTCCAACGGCTCCACCGGGTGGTCTGTATTTTGTGCATGTACATTACCCGGAAATTTATCAGTTACCGGACGATTATCACTTGCCTGGCTTTTAGACGTCTTTTAGTTCTGGCGGGTTTCCAGGTCAAACAGGGTCATGTCGCCTTCCAGGTTGAGATGCATGGCATAGGCATTGGGTACGCGCGAAAGAATATAAGCTGCCATTAATGTGGCGGTTTCCCGGTTGTTCGTCTCAAGTGCAGTGAGGATTCGGTCTGCTACGATCTGGCAGCGTTGTAGCTGGTTGGGGTTTTCTACCCAGGTTCTACTCATTTGGTAACCTGTATCCATGTCTTTATCCAGCATGGAAAAATATTCTTCAGCATCAGTGATGATATCGTCAGGAACGTGGATGTCCTGCACATGTTCATCCACAAAAATTTTTAATATCATGGTAAGCTTCGCTATCTGTCGGAACGGGGTATTGTACATGCTGTTTGCCATAAAAGAAGTCCTGAATGAACAACAACTTTCAGTAGTACAGAAACTACTGGAAAAAGCGCACTTTGTGGATGGAAAGTTATCTGCCGGAAAGGAAGCGGAAAAGGTCAAAAATAATGAGGAATTAGCACAGCAAAGCCCTTTGCATCAACAGCTTAACCAGATCATTATGACCACACTGTTACAACATGAAGAATATCAGCGGGTGGTGTTACCCCATCGTGTTGCTACTCCCTTTTATGCTCGATATACCGCGGGAATGGGCTACGGCTTTCATGTAGACAACCCTGTTATGGGGCCAGCAGGGCAACAGTATCGCAGCGATGTTGCGACTACGGTTTTTCTGAACCAGAAAACAGCGTACAAGGGTGGGGAGATTTGTATTAAAACGGCCTTTGGAGAGCAACAGGTAAAACTGGAGGCAGGTGATGCGGTCGTTTATCCGGCGAGCAGTTTGCATCAGGTTAATAAAATAACAGAAGGTCAGCGCCTGGTCGCTGTGATTTGGGCACAAAGCCTGGTTAGGGATGACCAGAAAAGAACCTTGTTGTATGAGCTATCCCGCGCTCGTGATGTCTTGCTGGAGAAGCAGCCAGAAAATGACGAAACCCGGCATGTTAGCCATGTATATTCCAATCTGGTAAGGATGTGGAGTGAGCTGTAAGGTAAGGGAAGAGACTTCTAAAACACATCCGGTAATTGAGGCCGCCACGTTATTTTCCGGTTCTAAAGCCACCACCACCGCCACCATAGTAGACACCACCATAGCTGCCTGCACGCACACTTTTATCTTCTTGCACTGTTGTTACTTTTTTAAGGCCTGTGCCAACATCGAAATAGGTAAATCCGGCAGCGCCCAGGGTAAGTGCTGCAAATAAAAGTGTAAAGGCACGTGTCATGTTTTTAGATACCTCTTAATGCAAGCTTGCCCAGCGTTTGCTAGTAAAAAAGTAACGGGAAACATAAAATATCAGGAAGCCAAGCATGCTAAGAAAAAACAGGTAGTTGAAATAACGGCTGCTGATAACACCTTCCCGTACTATGAATTCAATCCCCGCCTGGAGCATGTTTGCAGGTGATTTTTTCTGCAGTACGGTGATTCGCAGTGAGTAGTTTCCTGGGTGGTCCAGCTTAAATCGTGCCTGGCCTTTTTGTTCCCGGCTATTGTCCTTTTTTTGCGACAGTTTGTCGGCAAAAGAAAAAACTTCTTTTTCTTCATCAAACAAGGTGATATCGGTAATTTGCCAAAGAGAGGCATAGGGATTGTTAAAGGTGATTTCGGTAAGGTGTCTGGTCGTGTTAATTTGAAAGTCAAAAACAGTAATGCCTGACGATAGTGATTGGGGTTTTTCATAGAGTACAGTGTTTCCGCCACCAAATAATGACAGGGCGAGCATAATAATGAGTGACAGCGCCAGAAATGGACGGCTGGCTTTTGAGAGTGTCTCACGCAATGGCGCCCGGAAAGGTTGAGCCGGGTGTATGAAGCTGCGGTGTGTCGTGTCTGTTACCGTGAAGCCGTTTTGGATGTCTTCAGGTTCAAGATACTCTGTAAGGTAGTACTCAAGCTCATTCTCCGTTTCTTCCAGCGTAAACAGATAGGGGGGCGAGATAGCATCACGGATCAGGCTGGTGTCGCCGACCTTGGCAATCCAGGTTAGCTCACCGGCTACATAGGTTATTGTTGCCTGGTAGGCTTCAAAAAAAAGATAAGAGCGGTTATTGACGTGCAGGCCTGTTTTGGGGCTTAAGTTTCGCATGTCCCGATCAGGCAAATAACGAACTCGCCGGGTAAAGGTGAAGTGCCCCAGTTGGTAGCTAAGCCAGGCATACCCATGAGTCTCTGAGTACAAATGCAAGTCTGTCCAGCGGTCGCCATAGGTAGAGACATAGGCGACCATGCCAATGATAGTAAAATGGACGCCCTTGATCTCACCTTCCATGCCGATTTCAAGAGGGCAGCCCTGAGGTTTGTTTTGTTCACTAAATTGTGCCAGTACCGCGTAGTCCTTGCGGGTATCCATGACAGCACCGCAATATTCACAGTTCAGGGTGCGAATACGATGCCCTCCACCATATAAATTCAGGGGAGCCCCGCATTGTGTACACTGGATGCTTTTTACTTTATCCATTGTTTATCGCTTGGTTTGCACCGCCTCTTATAGCGCGCTTCTAATCTCAAAAGGGTCAACCCATTCTCCCTTATAGGCTCGGGTCGTTTGCTCATAGTATTCCAGTGTTAATAATTGTCCACGCTTGTCGGAGAGGTGGGCATAGGGAAGAGACTCATTGACCCGAATAATTTCGGGCAGCTCACCTTCGAAACCTTCACATTGGCCTTCTCCAGTTTCGGTGACTTGCCAGTCAGTCTCATAAAGCTGTATGGATGCTCCAGGCTGGATGTCTGTATGTGAGGGTAATGCATCTGCGGCAATATTCAGCGGTTTTTCAAAGGCAAAATCCCCCTCATCGACACTGATCCAGAATCCCTGTCCGCTATTGTCAACAGCCCACCATTCTTCCCAGAAGCCAACAGGGTGGCGATAGCGAACTTTTCCTACCGGGGTAAAAGAAGTGTGTTGATACTGAAACGGAGTCCCTAACTGGAGTAAACTGGGAATCTCACTGAGGACGGATTGTTTGCCAGCCAGTCTGACGGCATCATCCTCCAGAAATAATGTTGATCCACACGAGTCGCACACGGCTAACTTAGCGTATCGAAAGCTCAGTGGCAATTGGTTGCCACATTGTGGGCAGTTAATGACCCTGTTTTTTTTGTTCATTCAGGCAGTATAGCAAAAAGCACAGGGGAATCTGTTTGTCAGAAAGATCATTTTGGTTTTCTCAACCTGAAGCTATGATTTCAGTGAGGATAATAGGGAATAAGAGATTGGCTTAGCACGAGATTTTAAAAAATTCTGACGTCATCCACAGGTTTAGTGAGCACTATTGTACTCAATTACCTTAGTGTAAGCGGGTGTTTTTTCAACCCGTGACAAATCAATATTTCACCCTCATGTATACCGTCGTGAAGTCACGGATTCAGGATCAGGTTAATACTTGAATATTTATTCTTTGGTATACTGCTGCATTCAGAGGCTTCTCAATAGACTATTTCAATTTTAAACGAAGGAGTAAAAAAAGATGAGTGATGTATATGATAAGGGTTTAGCGGATATCAAGCGTTATGATAATAATGTAGATACAGCGCTTGTCGCGGCCTTGGCTAAAAACTATGCTTTAGTAATGAACAATCGGGATGCTAGTGGCATAGCATGTAGCGACAAGAAAGAGCTGGAAACAGTAAAAAACAATTTCTTAAAGAAGAAACTGGGCTTGACGCTTGGTGATAGCGAGCTTGACGCCGCCATCGAAGAAGTCTGTAAAGTCATGTCGGCTGACAAGAAAAAATCCCGTTTGACTGCCTATTATCTTCTTGCAAAAAAGTTTGGCAAGGAATCGGTGTTTGTATAAGGCGGTAATTTGTCGCAGGGTTTGAGTCGGAATTCCTGACAGTACGAGTGATGAAAAAGATAGGGTTGACAGGTGGTATGGGCTGTGGGAAAAGTACCGCCGTGCGGTTTTTTCGGCAATATGATACTCCCATTATTGATGCTGATCAGATTGCGCGACAGTTGGTAGAGCCGGGTGAACCACTATTGCAACGCATCACAAAGGTATTTGGGGAGCAGATTATCCGGCCCGGTGGAAAGCTTGACCGGGTGTTGCTCAAAAAACAGGTTTTTGCTCATAGTCACTTGCTGCACCAGTTGGAATCCATTCTGCACCCTGCTATTCGTCAGCGTATTATCCAGCAAATGCAACAATACGGGGCCATGAACATTCCCTATATCATTGTGGATGTGCCACTGTTAGTGGAAAAAGGTTACGAAAACCTGTTTGATGCTGTTATTGTCGTAGACTGTGAGCCTGAACAGCAGTTAGAAAGAATTGCTAAAAGGGATTTGCTGGACAAAGAACAAATTACGTCAATTATTGCGAAACAGGCAAGCCGAAAAGAACGTCTGGAAATCGCCACGGAAACATTAGATAATAGCGGTTCAGTTGAGGCGCTTGCTGCTCAGGTAAAAGCATTGCATGTCAGGTTTTCCCGGTAAATTCACAGGTTGCTCATAAAAGGAGTCTTTTCTGTTTTTTGGCATAGGTTAGACAGTAAGCTAACAAAGAGTGTTTGGTCGCTGGTGAGTTAACTGATAAAACATAAAACAACAAAATACCTTTACGATTGCACTGTTGCCAGGGCATTTATCTAACTATAAATTAGGCGCAGTATTGAGAGGGTTATTAATAATAAGGATACCTTGAAGTATGATCACCTATGAACAACCGTTAAATGAAAAAATACGCCTGTTTATGCGGCTCGAGCATATGTTTGAACGGTTTGATTATTATATTTCAAATCCATCGAGAGAAAATAGCCAGACAGCCATTGAATTATTGCTGGAAATTCATGAAATGTCATCACGGCTGGATGTAAAAAGTGCCATACTGAAAATTATTGACCATCAGGCTACGGTTATAAAAAACTATCATGGCGAAGTGGATGATGTTGCTGAAGCACAAAAAAATACCATAGTCAGTGTACTGGAAGAGAAAACCAAAGAGCTGTACGGGTTTCATGGCAAGTTTGGCCAGCATATGAATCAGCATTACTTTTTGAATTTTGTAAAGCAGCGACTTTCCGTGAGTGGTGGTTTGAATGGTTTTGATGCACCTATCTTTAACTTATGGATTAATCAGCCGGTAGAGACTCGTACTGAACAGTTGCTGGAGTGGGTAGAGCCCTATGAGAAATCTCGGGAGGCGATTGTTCTGGTGATGGATATCATCCGAAAAAGTACCGAAGAGGTAGAGAGTATTGCCAAAAATGGCTTTTATCAGGCTACATTGAGTGAGCGAAATAAAAATAAGGATTTTCAGTTGTTACGTGTACATATTCCCAACAGCTATTCCTGTTACCCGGAAATTAGTGCAGGGCGGCAACGTTTCTCGGTGCGTTTTGTTGCAGTCGAAGCACTGGAGACCCGAAGTAAGCAGGTGCAGGATGATGTCCCCTTTTCATTAAGTATTTGCGGATTCTAGTGATGCCGTTGAATGTAGAGCAAGCCACGGATCAGGAGCTGTTTGGCGATACCTTTGAAAAATTGAAAGAAGGTGTTTTAAAGCAGGGTGCTGCACAGAGAAGGGTTGCGGTGCGGGTAAAATACCTGATTCGCTCCATCACGGTTGCGATTGTTACCAGTTTGCTGTTTATCTTTTATCTCATTCACCTGTTGACACGTCAGGTTGATGTGTTGACGGAACAACTGGATGTGATCTCAGTTGAAGGTGAGCGGGTACTGCACAGTGTCAGGAATATCGATACTGTTATGATGAAGTTTGAAGCGCAGATGAATACCTTGCCGGATATTACGGATTCGGTTGTTAGTATAAACCAGAATTTGTCGCTGGTTACGAGGAACGTGGCAGGCGTGTCTGATAATATCGGTACGATCAATCGTGAAGTGTATGAGCTGCGGCAGACCATGAATTATGTTTCCCAAAATATCCAGAAACTGGAATATACGGTTTATCAGGTAAATCAGGATGTTAATTCTGCCACAAAACCGATAAAGCGCTTTAATGACTTAAACCCGTTTAATTATTTACGCTGATGGATACCATTGAGTGATGAAAATTTCCCGACCCGAGATAGAACAAGTTCATGCGAGCATGGTGGATTTACTGGAAAATGCCAACCAGCAAGATGCTCTGAACAGGGAAAACATCCATGGGACCAATCGGGTTATTTTAGTCTTCACATTAATTGGCGCGATATTGACGTTGTCGATTTTTTTCATGTTTGTTGGTCTGGCCAAGGCAATTAATCATTCGGTAGACAGTATGATTACCATGAAGTCTCAAGTGGTTGAGCTTCGCAATACCATGGATAGCATTACTGATCATGTGGAAAGCATGGGGCGAGATGTAGAAACCTTGTATGACATGAATGAAAGTGCTGGAGAAATTGCACTTAAAACAGGTATTATCAATACCTATATTGCGAAGCTGAATGACCAGTCTAGCTTGCTTGGTTCTGAAGTATCCTATGTGCGATACCATATTGGTGAAATGAATCAACGTTTTTCACGGATTAATCAGTCCATGGGAGGAGTTGCATTTTCCATGCACGAAACCGCCTTGCCTATTCGGCAGTTCATCCCTCTGCCCTGAGTCAATACAGTTAAGGAGACTCTGAATAAGTCGTGAGCGGTTTTCTCGAAGCTAGAATCGCCCATTTTTTGTAGCTATCACACTTGCTCTTCCCTGTGTTTTCAAGACGCATATACAGGGTGATTTATGTGCCTGAAAGAGATATACTGTGCCACCTTTGCTTTGCCTGCGTGGCAGGCGTAGCTCACATGGTCAGGATTTTTCAAGTGCATCCCTAAATGGAGTATTGTAATGACGACAGTACGGGATTTGCTTGGGTAACACTTTTCTGGTCAGTGAATAATTCTATTAGCTAATTATGAGGTTTAGTGTTAATGCACCCTGGAGTTCTACCTTCCCCTAAAGGACTATACGACCCCGCGAATGAACATGACGCGTGTGGCGTTGGTTTTGTTGCACATATCAAGGGCGAGAAATCGCATGACATCATTCAGCAAGGCCTGACTATTCTGAATCGCCTTGAACATCGTGGTGCTGTGGGCGCAGACCCGCTTGCTGGAGATGGCGCGGGTTTGTTGATGCAGATTTCTGATGATTTCTTTCGGGCGAGTATTGATTTTGAATTGCCACCAGAGGGTGAATACGGTATCGGGATGCTGTTTTTACCACAATCTGATGCCGAACGTGCCAGCATAGAAGAAGAAATAGCGGGGGTCATTAACGAAGAGGAGCAGCAGTTACTGGGGTGGCGCGATGTTCCGGTTGATAACTCAGGGCTTGGAGAAAGTGTATTGCCAACTGAGCCTCGCATCCGCCAGGTTTTTATCGGCAAAGGTGAGACGACAGCTGATCAGAATGCCCTGGAGCGCAAGCTGTTTGTGATCCATAAGCGTGTGACTACCCGTATTGCAGAGATGCCTGGCGCAGACTATTTTTATGTGAACTCCATGTCAACGCGCACCATTGTTTATAAAGGCATGTTGCTTGCAGGGCAGGTGGGTGAATTCTATAAAGATCTAAACGATGAGCGTATGGTCTCTGCACTGGCACTGGTGCATCAGCGCTTTTCAACGAATACATTTCCTACCTGGGATTTGGCACACCCGTTCCGCATGATTGCCCATAATGGAGAAATTAATACCAATCAGGGCAATGTCAACTGGATGGCGGCACGCCGTCACTCCATGGCGTCGGATATTCTGGGTGATGATCTTACTAAAATCTGGCCGTTGATTCCCGAAGGACAGTCGGACTCCGCCTGTTTTGATAATGCGTTAGAGTTGCTGGTTGCCGGTGGTTATAGTTTGACTCATGCCATGATGATGCTGATACCTGAAGCCTGGTATGGCAATGATTTAATGGATAGCAAACGCCGCGCTTTTTATGAATATCATGCTGCATTGATGGAACCCTGGGATGGCCCCGCAGCTGTTGCTTTTACGGATGGGCGTCAGATTGGTGCCACACTCGACAGAAATGGCCTGCGTCCGGCGCGTTATCTGATTACTGATGATGATCTGGTCGTGATGGCGTCAGAAATGGGAGTGCTGGAAATCCCTGAAGAAAAGATTATAAAAAAATGGCGTTTGCAGCCCGGCAAGATGTTTCTGATTGATATGGAGCAGGGATGTATTATTGATGATAAGGCATTAAAAGATGAGCTGGCTTCCAGAGCACCTTATACCGAGTGGCTGGAACAGACCCAGCTTCTGGTATCCGAGCTGGAAACCGGGAGTGAAGAAAGCCTTCCTGAGGCTCTGACAGGTAACGCACTGTTGAATGCACAACAGGCCTTTGGTTATACCCAGGAAGACATGAAATTTATCCTCGAGCCAATGGTACAAAAAGGTGAAGAAGGGTTAGGTTCTATGGGAGCGGATAACCCGCAAGCCGTCCTTTCCAGTCGTCCCCGGCATTTGTCAAACTACTTCAAGCAGAATTTCGCACAGGTCACAAACCCCCCTATTGATCCTATTCGTGAAGAGATCGTTATGTCCCTGGTGTCACTGGTAGGGCCAAAGCCCAACCTGTTAGGTATGAATGATGCCGGATCCCAGCAGAGACTTGAGGTGACACAGCCAGTATTATCAAACCGGGATCTGGACAAAATCCGCCATATCAAGGCTTCCGGAGATGCCTTTCGCACAAAGACACTGGATATGACCTATGATGCCCAGATGGGTGCAGAGGGGATGGAGCGTGCACTTGAGGACTTATGCCAACAGGCCGAAAAAGCAGTGTGTGGCCATTATAATATTTTGATTCTGTCGGACAGGAATGTAGCCAGTGGACGCCTGGTGATTCCAGCCTTACTGGCCACTTCTGCTGTACATCAACACCTGATTCGTGAGGGCTTGCGTACTGAAACAGGTTTGGTGGTTGAGACAGGAGCTGCCTGGGAAAATCATCATTTTGCAACCTTGGCAGGTTATGGTGCAGAAGCTGTAAACCCGTGGCTGGTTTTTGAGACCATCAATGAGAAAGTTGACAAGTTGGCACCGGGTATGACAGCCGAAACAGCCAGGAAGCACTACATCAAGGCTGTGGGTAAAGGTCTGAAAAAAGTCATGTCCAAAATGGGTATTTCAACTTACCAGTCTTATTGTGGCGCGCAGATATTCGATGCGGTGGGGCTCTCAACAGCATTTATTGACAAGTATTTCACGGGGACTTCCAGCAAAATTGAAGGTATTGGCTTATCAGAGATTGCAGCTGAAGCAGCCCGTTTGCACGACAATGCCTACGGCGATAGTGAAATTTATATTGATCATCTGGATGTTGGTGGTGATTACGCTTACCGGGTTCGTGGTGAGGCACATGCCTGGACACCTGAGACCATTGCTAAATTGCAACATGCTGTACGCGGTAATAATGCCAAAACCTATGAAGAGTTTTCACGCATTATAAATGAACAAAACAAGGCTTTACTTAATTTCCGTGGTTTAATGGAGTTTAACTGGACAACGACTCCCATCCCTCTGGAAGAAGTCGAACCTGCCAGTGAAATAGTGAAACGCTTTGCGACTGGAGCGATGTCGTTCGGCAGTATTTCCTATGAAGCACATTCCACACTGGCTATTGCCATGAATGCAATTGGTGGTAAATCCAACACCGGCGAGGGCGGTGAGGAACCGGAGCGTTTTAATCCGCTCGCGGATGGTTCCCCCAATCCGGAGCGCTCTGCCATCAAGCAAGTAGCATCTGGACGTTTTGGGGTAACGACAGAATACCTGGTGAATGCTGATGATATTCAGATAAAAATGGCGCAGGGCGCCAAGCCCGGTGAAGGTGGGCAACTGCCAGGGCATAAAGTAGATGAGCGTATTGGTCGGGTACGTCACTCCACCCCGGGTGTAGGTCTGATTTCGCCACCACCACACCATGACATTTATTCTATTGAGGATCTTGCACAACTTATTCATGACCTGAAAAATGTCAACCCCGGGGCGCGTGTGTCGGTAAAACTGGTTTCAGAAGTTGGTGTGGGTACGGTTGCAGCAGGTGTTTCCAAGGCTCATGCGGATCATGTGACAATCTCCGGTTATGACGGAGGCACGGGCGCCTCACCACTGACTTCACTAAAACATGCCGGGTCATCCTGGGAACTGGGGCTGGCCGAGACCCATCAAACATTGGTACTCAACAAGTTACGTAGCCGAATCAGTGTGCAGGCAGATGGTGGTATGCGAACGGGGCGTGATGTGGTGGTTGCTGCATTGTTGGGGGCAGATGAGATTGGTTTTGCCACGGCACCACTGATAGCTGAAGGCTGCATTATGATGCGTAAGTGTCACCTGAACACCTGCCCGGTAGGGGTTGCTACCCAGGATCCCGATTTACGCAAGAAGTTTATGGGTAAACCTGAGCACGTTATTAACTACTTCTTCTTTGTGGCAGAAGAAGTCAGGCAGTTAATGGCGAAGCTGGGTTATCGTCGTTATGATGAAATGGTTGGTCAGTCAGATCGTCTGAATATGAAAAAAGCCATAAAGCACTGGAAAGCGCAGGGGCTGGATTATACCAATATCCTGTACAAGCCGGAAGCCGGTGAGGGCGTGGGTATTTACTGTTCTGAAGCACAAGACCACGGGTTGGACAAGGCGCTGGATAACCAGTTGATTGAACAGGCGAAAGCTGCATTGCAATCAGGTGAAAAAGTTGAAATTGACATATCTATTCAGAATTCAAACCGTACGTTTGGCACTATGCTTTCCGGGCGGGTTGCGGAAAAGTACGGTCACTCGGGGTTGCCGGAAGATACCATTACCGTTAATGCAACGGGTACAGCGGGGCAATCCTTTGGTGCCTGGGTTGCCAGGGGGGTTACTATCAAGCTGGCAGGTGAAGGCAATGATTATGTCGGCAAGGGCTTATCCGGTGGCAAGCTTATTATTGCGCCGCCTGCGAACTCTGCACTGAAGAAAGCCGAAGATAATATTATTGTTGGTAATACCGTGTTATATGGTGCCATTGCGGGTGAGTGCTACTTCCGTGGTGTAGCCGGTGAGCGTTTTGCAGTAAGGAACTCGGGAGCAACAGCAGTGATTGAAGGTGTTGGGGATCACGGCTGTGAGTATATGACAGGTGGTATCGTGGTCTGTCTGGGAGAAACCGGGCGTAATTTTGCTGCGGGTATGTCAGGTGGAATAGCCTATATATTTGATGCCTCTGGTGAATTTAACAGGCGTTGTAATACCGAAATGGTCGAACTGGAAAACATTAAGCCGGACTCTGCAGCTGCGGATATTAACGACCTGACCCAGGCAGATGAAACACGCCTTAAGGGATTGATCAAGAAACACCTGGGCTATACAAACTCCGCCGTAGCGAAAACCATGCTGGATAACTGGGATGAAGTGTTAGGCAAGTTTATCAAAGTGATGCCAGTGGATTACAGGCGAGCACTTGAGCAGATGAAACAACAGAAAAAAGCAGCATAAGGAATAATAAAAGGAATGGGTAAAATAACTGGATTTAAAGAATTCAAACAGGTTGATCGTCGTTATAAAGGTGTAGAAGAACGACTCAAGCACTTTAAAGAATTTGTCATTCCGCTGGATGAGGAGGAACTTTCCCGTCAGGGTGCACGATGTATGGACTGCGGTATTCCGTTTTGCCATAGTGGTTGCCCGGTAAATAACCTGATTCCAGACTGGAATGATCTGGTGTATAACGATGACTACAGGGAGGCACTCAAAGCCCTGCATCTCACCAACAATTTTCCCGAGATTACGGGGCGTATCTGTCCCGCGCCCTGTCAGGAATCCTGTACGCTGAACCTCATTGATGAACCGGTCACTATCAAAAGCATTGAATGTGCGATTATCGACAAGGGTTTTGAAGAAGGTTGGGTTGAACCTGTTCTTGCCAGGGAGAAAACCGGTAAAAAGGTTGCTGTTGTAGGCTCAGGCCCTGCAGGTATGGCCGCCGCACAACAACTGGTGCGAGTAGGGCATGAGGTAGCGTTGTTTGAGAAAGAGTCCAAAGTAGGTGGTTTAACCCGTTTTGGTATTCCCGACTTCAAGCTGGAAAAAGATGTGGTAGAACGCCGTGTTCAGCAAATGGTGACTGAGGGTGTGGAGATCCATACCCATACCCACATTGGCAAAGATATCCCGGGGCAGCAGCTACTGAATGATTACGATGCTGTGGTGCTCAGTGGAGGCTCCGAGCAGCCCCGTGATTTGCCGGTACCAGGACGTGAGCTGGAAGGCATTCATTTTGCAATGGATTTTCTGAAAGCCAATACAAAATGGGTGCAGGGCATACACGGTGAAGATCAGGTGATTTCTGCTAAAGACAAACACGTTATCGTTATTGGCGGTGGTGATACGGGTTCCGACTGTATTGGTACATCCTCACGCCATGGCGCAAAATCGATCACCCAGTTGGAGATACTGCCCAAACCTCCAGAACAGGAAGACAAACCATTGGTCTGGCCTGATTGGCCTAATAAACTGCGTACTTCTACCTCTCAGGAAGAAGGGTGTGAACGCCTGTTTTCGGTTGCGACCAAAGCCTTTATTGGTGATGATAAGGGTCATTTAAAAACCATTCGTTGTATCAAGGTCGAGTGGGATCAGGATGACAACGGCAGATGGCAAATGTCTGAAGTGGCAGGTTCTGAATTTGAACTGCCTGCTGATCTGGTCACTCTGGCTATGGGTTTCGTACACCCTGTACATGAAGGTATGCTCGAAGAGCTGGGTGTAGAACTCGATGCAATGGGCAATGTGAAGGGTGATACTGAAGGCGACAAGGCTTATGCTACCTCGCTTGATAAAGTATTTGCGGCAGGTGATATGCGAAGAGGTCAATCGCTGGTTGTCTGGGCCATTCGTGAAGGGAGACAGTGTGCTCATTATGTTGATAAATATTTAATGGGTGAAACTGCGTTGCCACTTTAAAGGCCACATTACTTTCCTTATTGCGGATGTTTTTACACTACACTCAAGGATGTCAGGATGAAAAATCTCATTATTGGAACGCTTGCTGTCTTTATCTCATGGATGGCGTTGGACTTTGTCTTTCATGGCAACCTGTTAAAGGATGCTTATATGGCGACAGCTAATCTCTGGCGTCCAGAAAATGAAATAAAGATGGGAGTGAATGCTGTCGTTGTACTGATTGCAGCCGCTATGTTTACCGCCATCTATGTATTTCTGGTAGCCAACAAGGGAATCAAAACCGGCCTGATTTATGGTCTGTTATATGGCATAGCTGTCGGTGTCGGTATGGGGTTTGGCACATTCTCCTTTATGCCATTACCCTACAGTCTGGCTCTATCCTGGTTTGGTATTATGGTTGTAGAGGCTGTTGTGGCTGGTGGCTTGCTTGGTCTGGTTGCCTCCCGCTAGGAGGCTGTCCGAAAACCAGGAAGCTACTGCATATCACAGGAGTGCCATAAACTCGGGTTTAGGGTGCCTCATGGGGTTTGAGCAGTCTCTCTTTTAGCCATTCTTAGATCATTCCTTGCAAGTCTCTCTTGTCAACAGCGCTCGAATACTCCTGCAGCACCCATCCCTGTACCGATACACATGGTTACCATGCCATAGCGTCCGCCAGTACGTTGCAAACCATGCAGCAGGGTAGTGGTACGGATTGCACCCGTTGCACCCAATGGGTGTCCCAGAGCGATGGCACCTCCCAGAGGGTTAACTTTTTCAGGATCCATATTGAGATCACCAATAACAGCCAGGGCTTGAGCAGCGAAGGCCTCGTTGAGTTCGATCCAGTCCATGGCATCCAGATCAAGACCGGTTTGTTTCATGACTTTAGGAATGGCTTCTTTAGGGCCGATACCCATGATCTCGGGAGGAACGCCTGCAACATTGAAACCCAGGAATCTTGCTATAGGCTCCAGGTTGAGTTCCTTGAGTTTACGTTCACTCATGAGTACGACGGCAGCTGCGCCATCACTGGTTTGCGAGCTATTGCCTGCGGTCACGCTACCTTTGGCATTAAATACCGGACGTAGCCTGCCAAGCGCTCTCATACTGGTATCTTTGCGTGGGCCCTCGTCATGTTCTACCCAGTGTCTGGCTAATTTTATGGTGCCATCTTCGGCGGGTAAATGATGGTGAACTTCATAAGGTAGCATTTCACGGCTGAAGTGCCCGGCAGTAGTTGCTGCAAGGGCGCGTTGATGACTTTGTAGTGCAAATTCATCCTGCGCTTCGCGGGAGACTTTCCAGCGTTCGGCCACATTTTCAGCCGTAATACCCATACCGTAGGCAATAGCAACATTTTCATTTTCAAAAATAGCAGGATTCATGGCAACTTTATTGCCCATCATGGGAACCATGCTCATGCTTTCTACACCGCCTGCGATCATGATGTCCGCCTCACCCAGACGTATCCGGTTAGCAGCGGTGGCAATACTTTGCAGGCCGGAGGCACAAAAACGGTTAACAGTGAAACCAGGTACGCTGACAGGGAGACCAGCCAGCAAGGCGGTGACGCGGGCTATATTGAGCCCCTGTTCAGCTTCCGGCATGGCACAGCCAATAACGACATCATCAATCGACTGACCGTCTAGCCCGTCACAATCCTGCACGACCCCTCGCAATACATGGGCGAGCAAATCATCAGGACGGGTCAGGCGAAAGACACCACGCGGCGCTTTACCAACAGGGGTACGGCGTGCAGCGACAATATAGGCTTGTTCGGTCATGGTTAGTTCCTCAATGGCTTGCCGGTATCCAGCATATGCTTGACTCGTGCATGGGTTTTCAGGTTTTTGATCAGGGCACGAAAACCTTCACGTTCATGGCGTAAAAACCACTCTTCATCGACTTCAGTGCCTGTATCAATAGCACCTCCACACAAGGCATTAGCAATGTATTCACCAATTTTCATATCGTAATCAGAAATAAAATGACCGGCGTGCATATTCACCATGGCACCTTTAAAGTTGGCAATGGCGGCGATGCCACCGGCCTTGATACGTGTTTTGGGAGGTGGTCGATAGTTTGCTGCATCCAGTGCCTTTACCTGTGCAATCGCGGCATGCAGGACTTCGTGCTTATTCATGACAACAATGTCACTTTCACGCATAAAACCGTACTCTTTTGCCTGTTGAGCGCTTTCGGCAACTTTGCCCATTGCCACCACTTCAAAGACTTTTTTCAGGTGCGGGAACAGATCATCTTCACCTGCCAGAAGGCTGGCACGGCGTGCCAGTTCCATACAGCCACTACCGGCAGGTATCAGGCCGACACCAACTTCTACCAGGCCGATATAGCTTTCCAGTGCAGCGACAACACGATCCGTTTGCATCATTAATTCACATCCACCACCTAGCGTCAGACCCTTGACGGCCGCAACGACAGGGATATCGGAATGACGCATACGGGTACAGGTTTGCTGAAAACGCTTTAGCAAGTCGTCCAGTGCGGTATTGCCTGGCAGGATGCTTTTCATGGCAACCGGCATGAAAGATTTCAAATCCGCACCAGCGCTAAAGGGCTCATCAGGGTGCCAGATGATCATACCCCGTAGCTGGTTTTCAGCGAGGTCAACAGCCTGTTGAAGACTATTGAGTACGGGGTCACCGATGGTGTGCATTTTGGTTTTAAAACTTAATACACCAATATCGTTATCGGTTAACCAAAAACGGGTGGCCTCATTCTCGAACAGGGTTTTATGCTGTGGTATGGCTTCACCCAGCAAGGTTTCTGACCAGCGCTGCCGTTGATAGACAGGCAAGGAGGAACGTGGCTGGTAACAGGCAGCAGAGGCTGACCAGGAACCCTGTTCGGAATGTGGTGACTCAATAGTGTCTACCCATTCGGGTAATGGCGTAGGGCTGGGGGTCTTTCTGGCTGTAATATCTTCACGAATAGCCCGAGCGACCTTCTGCCAGCCGGAGAATTGCCAGATCTCAAAAGGCCCCTGTTTCCAGCCAAATCCCCAACGAATGGCAAAATCAATATCACGTGCATTATTGGCGATTTGCTCCAGCAAATGAGCGCTATAATGGAAGGTGTCGCGATGGATTGCCCACAGGAATTCAGCATGTGGGTCATTAATAGCACGTAGTGCAGTCAGGCGTTGAGGGTTCTTGTAATCCTTAAGTATCTTTTCCACTTTACGAGGGATTTTCACCTTACGTTTGCGGTAGTCTCCTGTGGCAGGGTCGAAAACGAGAATCTCCGATTTTACTTTTTTGTAGATACCCTGGCGGTTTTTTTGCCCCAGTGACCCCTGTTCAACCAGTTTGTTGAGCCAGTCAGGAATCGCAAAAATATCTGCCCAGGGATCATCTGGCAAGTTATCAATGACACCTTGCAGGACATGACGCATGGTATCCAGCCCGACAATATCGGCTGTACGCAGAGTTGCACTTTTGGGTCGTCCTATTTTTGTGCCCGTCAGGGCATCGACAGTTTCAAAGTTCAGCCCCAATCGTTGTGCATGATGCAGGGTTGTCATCATCGAGAAAATACCAATACGGTTGGCGATAAAATTGGTGGTGTCTTTGGCACGTACTACGCCTTTGCCCAGGGTGCTGACAAAAAAAGCTTCCATCTGATTCATGACATGGCTACTGGTATCGGGATGGGCGATGAGTTCCAGTAACTGCATGTATCGGGGCGGGTTGAAAAAATGTACCCCCAGAAAGCGTGAGCGCAAGGAGCCGGGTACGCCTTCTGCCAGGCTGGATATTGAAATGCCTGAAGTGTTGGTAGCCAGTATACTATTGGCTGAAAGATGGGGTGCTATCTTGTGATACAGGTCGATTTTCCAGTCACGGCGTTCAGCAATGGCCTCAATGATGAGTTCACAGTCACGAAGTTTTTCCAGGTCATCGTCATAGTTACAAGCGGTTAGACGTGAGCAGAAACTGGCACGTGCAAGAGGTGCCGGTTTTTGTTTCGCCAGTGCGGTGATGGCTGTCCTGGCTGTTGCGCTTTTGTCTGCCTGATCTGCAGGAAGGTCAAACAGCAGTGCCTTAATCCCGGCATTGGCAAAGTGTGCTGCGATCTGGGCACCCATCACACCGGCACCCAGTATGGCAACGTGATGGATAACAGGGATTTTGTTGCTGTTCTTATTCATGTGTTTTTCCGTCGTAGTACAGGGTTTAGCTGGCCTTTAGCCAGGGCTCTTTTTGTGGAGTCTTTTCCCGCGCTTTTTCTTGCGTGTACACTCCTGCCTTTGCTGTGGTTTTATTTTCTGGCACATCGCGGGTGGTGTCATCTTCATAGGGGATACGAATCAGCTCTGACTCATCAAAGTCATCGACGGCGATAATGGTTGCCAGTTGTGTTTCAAAGGCGCTCAGTTGTTTGGCTTCATCCGTGGAGATGATGGCTTTTTCAAGGGCATGATCAATCAGTGCCTGTCCGTGTCGTTTGGATAAATGTCCGGCTTTTATGGCATCACGCAACTTTTGTTGTAGAGGTTGTATATTGAGCATGTGTAAAAAAACCTGGTTGACTTCAGTCAGCGGGTTGTGGGGAACCTGTTCCTCATAAATACCCTCAAGCAGACGTTGCCGGGCTTTGCTGTTGGTACTGATAGTACTGACTACCTGCTGTACCAGTTTGTCTTTGGGAGCTTTAAATGATTGTCCCAACGGGAAAGCAGTAAGTTTCAGAAAGCGGGCAGCGATCCGGACGGGAAAGTTTTCGATAAACTGGCTGAAGGCCATCTGGTATTCATACAGTAAATAATCCAGTGACCATTGTACTATTGGCCACTCACTATCCTCACAATTTGCATCTTCGTGATGTTTGATGACCATGCTGGAGAGGTACAGCATGCTGAGCATGTCACCGAGGCGAGCCGAGAGCATCTCCCTGAATTTGAGCCTGGCTCCCAGACCCAGCATGGCAATATCGGCTGTCATGGCAAATACACTGCTCAGTCGGTTGAGCTGCTGGTAGTAGGGTTGCAGGCGTGGATGGCTGTTCGCCTCACTCGCCTTGACAATGCCGAGACCCAATACCAGTGAGCGGACTATATTGCGGATACTAAAGCCAATATGTGCGCTCAGTGTTTGGTCGAAAAGATCAGGATCTGGCCGTTCAGCCTGTGCCAGCTGCATTTCCTGAAGCACATAGGGATGGGCACGTATGGCACCCTGGCCAAAGATCATCAGGTTACGGGTCAGAATATTTGCCCCCTCGACTGTAATGCCGACAGGGATAGATTCAAACAGAGGGGTAATATAATTTTTGGGTCCTTTCATAATGGCCTTGCCGCCGTGAATATCCATGGCATCTAGCGTGGCTTGCCTGCCCATTTCCGTACAATGGTACTTGATGATAGCAGAGGGGACACTGGGTTTTTCGCCATTTACAACAGCCTGTATCGTTTGCAGGCGTGCCGCATTCACGATATAGCTGAAGCCGGCAATGCGTGCAAGCGGCTTCTGAATCCCCTCAAACCGGGCGATAGGCACACCAAATTGCTGCCGGAGATTGGCATAGGCGCTGGTACCCATTAGACTGCGCTTGCTGACGACTGTACCGGTGGTGGGCAAGGTGACGGCACGACCTACCGAGAGGCAGTTAACCAACATGCGCCAGCCCTTGCCGGCCATATCTTTTCCGCCAATGATAAAGTCCAGCGGGACGAATACATCTTCACCCTGGATAGGACCATTTAAAAACGTATCGCCGATGGGTAGATGGCGGCGTCCGATTTGTAATCCCTCAATATCACGGGGAATCAGTGCACAGGTAATACC
>WFWY01000055.1 GCA_015490895.1 Thiotrichaceae bacterium
GACATGGAACCACCTGATCCCATCCCGAACTCAGAAGTGAAACGTGTCATCGCCGATGATAGTGTGGGGTTTCCCCATGTGAAAGTAGGTCATTACCAGGATTTAATACCGAGCCCCGGGTTGCTTTGCACCCGGGGCTTTTTTATGGGTGTAAAGTAACCCGGGCTTTTTTGGAGTGGGGTTATGGCTTGAATCTAAACTCCTCGGTTGGCTGCTGAGAGTCAATATCAAGCTTAAGGCTTTTACATGAAAATAGTGCTTTATTCAGGCTCCCAGGAGGGATAAATTTGGGAAAATAGTACTACTGCTATTGATCCCAGTTCAAGGCACCACCTGTTTGGTATTCGGTTACTCGAGTCTCAAAGAAGTTTTTTTCCTTGCGCATGTTCGCCTGCTCATCCAGCCAGGGCAGGGTGTCTCTGGCACCAGGGAAAGGCTCTTCCAGGCTAAGTTGTCGGGCACGTCGATTGGCGATGAAGCGGAATTGCTCAATATGGTCTTCTGCGCTATACCCAAGAATAGGTTTTTGTAAAATATAGTGGGCGTAACCGTGTTCTGCGGCTTCTGCTTCATCCCACATTTCTCGGATAGCTTGTGGGTCGAGTGCAACATCATTTTCCTGAATAATTTCTTTGACAACCCGAATACCAAAGGAGGCATGCATGACTTCGTCACGCATAATATATTGCAGTTGTTCGGCTGTACCTTTCATCAAACCACGACGCTGTAGGGCGAAGATAGGGCTAAAGCCGTTATAGAACCAGCAGCCTTCGAAGATACCACCAAAGAACATATAAGCCATGACAAAGTTACTAAGTTCTTCCGGGTTGTTGAGGTCGATATCAGGACGCAATACGGAGTTTAGCCGACGATTGGCAACCTGAATCTTCTGGTTAATGGCGGGAACAACACGATAACGGTTGTAAATTTCACTTTGATCTAACCCCATAGTCTCAATACAGTGTTGGTAGGTCCAGGTATGTAGTGCTTCTTCATAGACCTGGCGTGCCTGATAGATTTGTAATTCAGGTGCTGTCATTTTTTCCATAACCGCAAGTCCGATATTACGCATGGCAAGGATGTCAGAGGTAGTGAGATAAGCTAGTACATTGGTGTAGACATGTTTTTCATCATCGGTGAGAGAATGGTTAAAGTCATGAACGTCCTGAGCCATATTGATGTCTAATGGTGTCCAGTGATTTTTATTGGCATTGAGAAAATATTCCCATGCCCAGGGGTACTTGAAGGGCGCTAATTGATTGACATCAGTCGTGCCATTAATGACCCGCTTGTCTGAGACATTAACCGGCTTGGTTGAACTTGCCAGAGTATCATTTAAGGGCGTGCTTCCCTGACTTGAAGACAGGGTTGTTGCCCGTTGCTGGATCCCTGCTGTGGGGTGTTGCGCTGATTCGATTGGGGACTGTACTTGCGGAATAGTTTTCGTAGCAGTCATTATCTCGGGTAGTGGTTCGGCAGCAATACTGACAAGCTGTTCTTCTGGTTCCTGCAGTTTCAAATCTAGTGGTACAACAGGAGGTTTGGCAGTGGTTTTGTCTTTGTCGCCGAGAGGATTATCCCAATCTAACATAATGTGCTCCGTTTATTTTTTGATACCAGTAGTAAAAGTATTAGTGAAATGATGTCGTTTATTGGCAGGCTTCGCAATCCGGATCCAGTATAGAGCAGGCATTAGGGCTTGCTGTTGAGGTACTTTTGCTACGACTTGCTGCATTTTTTTCCATATGGGTAGCCCCCAATGTGCGTAAATAATAGGTCGTTTTTAGACCCCGCACCCAGGCAAGCTTATACAGGTCATCCAGTTTTTTGCCGGAAGGTTCTGCCATATAAAGGTTAAGCGACTCACCCTGGTCGATCCATTTCTGCCGTCGACTGGCAGCTTCAATGAGCCAGCGCGAGTCTATTTCAAAGGCAGTGGCATATTTTGCCTTGAGATCATCAGGAATACGGTCAATAGGTTGTACGCTACCATCAAAATATTTAAGATCATTTGCCATGACGTCATCCCAAATACCAAGTGCTTTTAGTTCATTAATGAGGTAAGGGTTAACTACTGTGAATTCACCAGAAAGATTCGATTTGACAAAAACATTCTGATAGGTTGGTTCAATAGACTGGCTGACGCCTGAAATATTGGAGATGGTGGCAGTGGGTGCAATCGCCATAACATTGGAGTTACGCATCCCGTGAGTTCTTACCTTTTCGCGTAAGCTTTCCCAGTCCAGCGTACTGCTTTTGTCGACCTTTAGATAGTCACCGCGTATAGATTCGAGTAGTTCCAGCGAGTCGATAGGGAGGATGCCACGACTCCATAAGGAGCCTTCATAGCTAGGGTAGCGGCCGCGCTCCTCCGCCAGCCTGGAAGATCCCTGTATTGCAAAATAAGAAACTGCTTCCATGCTAATGTCGGCAAACTCAACGGCCTCAATAGAAGCATAGGGTATATCCAGCTTGTACAGTGCATCCTGGAAACCCATGAGCCCAAGGCCAACCGGGCGGTGTTGCATGTTAGATCGGCGTGCCTGGGGGACGCTATAGAAATTATAGTCGATGACATTGTCTAGCATACGCATGGCAGTGGTTACTGTTTGTTCAAGCTTCTTCATGTCGATGCCTTTTTTGGAGACATGTGCAGGCAAGTTAACGGATCCCAGGTTGCAGACGGCTATTTCATCAGTACTGGTATGTAGCGTAATCTCTGTACAAAGGTTCGAGCTATGCACGACACCTTCGTGTTGGTTGGTATAACGGATATTGCAGGCATCCTTAAAGGTAATCCAGGGGTGCCCGGTTTCAAATAACATCCCAAGCATCTTTCGCCACAGGGTAGTGGCAGGCAAGGTCTTAAATAGCTTGATCTCGCCGTTTGCTGCCTGGGCTTCATAGGCAATATAGGCCTCCTCGAAGGCTTTGCCATAGAGGTCATGCAGGTCAGGAACATCGTCCGGGGAGAAGAGTGTCCAGTCACCTTCCTCGGCAACACGTTTCATAAATAGATCCGGGATCCAGTTGGCGGAGTTCATGTCATGGGTGCGGCGACGCTCATCTCCCGTGTTCTTACGCAGTTCAAGAAACTCCTCAATATCAATGTGCCAGGTTTCCAGGTAGGCACAAACAGCGCCTTTTCGCTTACCTCCCTGGTTGACGGCAACAGCTGTATCATTGGCGACCTTCAGAAAAGGCACCACGCCCTGTGATTTTCCATTTGTACCCTTGATGTAAGCGCCAAGACCTCGAACGGAGGACCAGTCATTCCCAAGGCCGCCAGCAAACTTGGACAACAGGGCATTGTCTTTAATGGCGTTGTAGATGCCATCAAGATCATCAGGAATATGAGTGAGGTAGCAGGATGATAACTGGGGGCGCAATGTACCCGAATTAAATAGTGTGGGCGTGCTGCTCATAAAGCGGAATGAGGAGAGCAATTCATAGAACTCAATGGCACGCTCTTCACGATCTACCTCATTGATTGCCAGTCCCATGGCCACACGCATAAAGAAAACCTGGGGTAACTCGAAACGCACATTGTCGTGGTGAATAAAATAACGGTCGTACAGGGTCTGCAGTCCCAGGTAAGTAAAGTCCAGGTCGCGTTCAGGTCTAAGTGCTAGCCCCAGTTTATTCAGGTCATAGCGGGAGAGTTCGTCATCAATATGTTCCAGTTCAATAGCGCACTGGATGTATTTTTGAAAATAGTCCGGGTAGGCTTCAACCATTTCGGCCTGGGTTGCTTCGCGGGGCTTTTTATAAACAAAGCTCAGGGCTTCACTGCGTAGGCTGTCCAGTAATAGCCTGGCACTGACGTGGGAATAGGCAGGGTCTTTGTCAATGAGGATGCGTGCTGACATAACCAGTGCGTTGCCAACCTCTCTTTCGGGCATGCCATCAAACAGGCTTCGCATGGTGCCCTCCAGGATTTCCTTGCTACTGACGCCCTTAAGTTTGCTAACGGCTTCCTTGACAATAGCTTTGATGCGTTTTTCATCCAGAGGCTTTTTTGTGCCACTTTCACTGATGACGTGAAGGGCAGTGGAATCGCTTTTTTTGCTCTTGTTTTCTCTTTTAGCACGTTTGGCTCGTTGCTGGGCACGTTGCTCACGGTAGATGACGTAACTGCGGGCAACTTTATGCTCGCCGGAGCGCATCAGGGCTAGTTCGACCTGATCCTGTATGTCTTCAATATGAACAATTCCGCCGTTTTCCAATTGACGGTGCAGGCCATTAACGACGTTGAGAGTCAGTGATTCCACTTTATCGCGTACACTGGCGGAAGCGGCGGCAGTATTGCCTTCCACATCCAGAAAGGCTTTGGTCATAGCGATTGAAATTTTGCTGGCATCAAAAGCGGTTACCTTGCCGTTGCGCCGGATGACCTTGTGATCTTTATGTGCAGCAAGGTCAGCGCCGGCTGTGATTTCAACTGGGCTGGCGTAGTGGGGCTCGCCCGATGGGGTAGTGGTTTCTGTCTGCATGTTTGTTCCCTTTGGTGTTGAGATAGCTACACTGAAAAGCATTGCCGTGTGCGGTGGTATCAGTGTTCGCTGGTTGTGACAGTATTGCAGATGAGCTGGTAAAGCTATCGACAATGACTGTAAAAAAGAAGTGTTATTTTATTTGAGATACTATAAATTGTGTTTCCACTGGCAGTCAACCACTATATATTGTGTAATACGTGTTTATAAGGTGTTTGGAAGCTGTGGATAACTTGCCTGTTCTGGCTTACTGGAGCGAGCAGGAGGTCAATGAACGGTTGGGGTCGGGTGTCTGGCCTGTTGAAAAAAAGGCCACAAGTAACGGGTAATTTCGTCATTCGTTTTTTTGGATGGATATAATCTAAATATTTAACTGGTTCTATGGGCGAGTTTCTTCTATCTTTAGCATCCCGGTTGCTGTCGAGACATTGAACATGCTACCGGGAATTTTGTATACAAATAAAAGGAGGAGATTATGTCTCTAAAAGGAACAAAAACTGAACAGGCTCTAAAAGATGCCTTTGCGGGTGAGTCACAGGCTAACCGTCGTTATCTGTACTTTGCGGCGAAAGCTGATGTGGAAGGTTATAACGATGTTGCTGCTGTTTTCCGTTCAACTGCGGAAGGTGAGACAGGCCACGCACACGGCCACCTGGAGTATCTGGAAGAAGTCGGTGATCCTGCCACAGGTCTACCTTTTGGTAGCACATCGGATAATCTGAAAACTGCGATTGCAGGAGAAACTCACGAGTACACAGATATGTACCCTGGCATGACAAAAGATGCCCGTGAAGAAGGTTTCGATGAAATAGCTGACTGGTTTGAAACACTGGCGAAGGCAGAACGTTCGCACGCCAACCGATTCCAGAAAGCTTTGGATAACCTGGACGGTTAATCGCCCACGGGGTGGTACAGTGAATGGTCATTAAGGCTAATCACTCTGGCGAGGTAAATCTCTGAGAACAAGGCATCATGACGAGTCATAGCGGGGCTATGGGGAGCAATGATAATGCCGTTATCAGGGGTCTGGATCGTCGGATTATTAGTCGTCACTGCTGTTTACTAGCCCTGAGCCGCCTCCTCGGGTGAGTGAGGCGGCATTCATTGCCACGGATATAACGCTAAGGAACCTCTGATTAAGGTACGAGCAAACAATACTTAGCGATATACCTGATACCCCACAGGCTGATTATCGCCCTGTGGCAAAAATCATAGAGCATTACCTGGGAGGCTGTTCGAAAACCAAGAAGCTACTGTAAATTCCATGAGTATCATAACCCGAGCTTATTGCAATCGTGAAATAGCGACAGCTATTCATCTCTTTCAATAAGCTCACCTTATGATACTTCTGTGATTTTCGTTATGCTTCCTGACTCTCGGGCAGCCTCCTGGAACCACTTAGAGATACTCGCTAAAAATACCGGAGAGAAATATGGCAGCCCGCGAAGGTAGTCTGGAAGCCCCAACACGTCATCCGCTAAACTGGAAAGACCTCGATTTTTACAACGAAGATAGCCTCTTTAAAGAGCTGGAGCGTGTCTATGACATCTGTCACGGCTGTCGGCGCTGCGTCAGTTTATGCAATTCATTCCCTACCCTGTTCGACCTGGTTGATGAGTCCGACACCTTTGAAGTGGACGGGGTTGCCAAAGAAGATTACTGGCAAGTGGTTGACCATTGTTATCTCTGTGATCTTTGCTATATGACCAAGTGTCCCTATGTACCACCCCATGAATGGAATGTGGACTTTCCGCATTTGATGCTGCGCGCCAAGGCTATCAAGTATAAAAAAGGGGAAGTAAAAAAACGTGATAAGGTTTTAAGTGCTACCGATACAGTTGGCAAGCTGGCAGGCATACCGGTAGTTGCTGGTGTTGTGAATGCAGCCAATAAAAGCGCGCTGGTTCGTCAAGGGCTGGAAAAGGTACTGGGTGTACATCCGGATGCAAAAATACCTGAATATCACAGCAAGACAGGTCGTAAGCTGCTGGCAGGTCATAGCTCCAACCATCAGCCTGTCCCGATCGGTGAAACAACGGGCAAGGTGGCACTTTATGCAACCTGCTACGGTAACCGCAATGAGCCGCATCTGGTTACAGATTTATGCAAGGTGTTCGAGCATAATGAAATACCGGTGACTCTGGTTGAAAAGGAGCAATGTTGTGGAATGCCGAAGCTGGAACTGGGTGATCTGGAGGCTGTTGATGAGGCCAGGAATGCGAATATTCCGGTATTGGCTAAAATGATTGATGCCGGTTTTGATATTGTTGCCCCGGTGCCTTCCTGTGTGTTGATGTATAAACAGGAATTACCCCTGATGTTCCCGGATGATGCACAGGTACAAAAGGTTAAGGAGCATATCTATGATCCGTTTGAATACCTCATGCTGCGGCATAAAGAAGGCCGGCTAAATCTGGACTTCAAGCAGTCACTGGGCAAGATTAGCTACCATGCTGCCTGCCACCTGCGAGTGCAGAATATGGGTTACAAGACCCGCGAGCTTCTGCAGCTCATACAGGATACTGCGATTGATACCATCGAGCGCTGCTCTGGGCATGATGGCACCTATGCTGTAAAAAGCGAATTCCATGATATTTCCATGAAAATTTGTCGTCCGGTGGTGACCCGTGTGCAAAAAGCAGAGTCTGACTATTATAGTAGTGATTGCCCGATGGCAGGTTATCAGATTGCCAATGGCTTAAACGATGATTCCAGGCCTTATCATCCACTCACGCTATTATGTATGGCTTACGGTCTTTAGATAGAGCTCAAGGAGTATATTCGCAATGGAAAAACTAACACGAGAAGATTTGTATAGCCTGGAAAAGTACAATGAGATGCGTCATGTGTTTCGCAAGCAGATCATGGAGCATAAAAAAGATCGCCAGGTGTCCATTGGTCCCCATGCTCGTATGTATTTTGAGGATCGCCTCACCATGCATTACCAGATACAGGAAATGTTACGCGCTGAGCGTATTTTTGATGCTGAGGGAATACAGGAAGAGCTGGATGCCTATAACCCGCTCATTCCCAGCGGTACAAACTGGAAAGCAACCTTCACCCTGGAGTTTCCTGATCCGGATGAACGTGCCGAGTGGCTGGCAAAGTTGATCGGCATTGATCAGAAAACCTGGGTACAGGTGGACGGTTTCAACAAGGTTTACCCTGTTACTAACGAGGATCTGGAGCGCGAAACAGAAGATAAAACCTCATCCGTTCACTTTATGCGTTTTGAGTTGAGCGATGATATGATAGCTGCTATTAAAAAGGGGGCTGCGGTCAGTGTGGGTGTTGAGCACGAAAACTATAACTACAGCGTATCTCCATTGCCGCAGAATATTCTTACTTCTCTGGCAAAAGATCTCGACTGAATTTGCCCTGACTCACTGCCAATAATGCCCTGGAAAAATCATTACATAACATGTCGCTATCCTCAATACCGATGGATAGACGGATAAGCCCCTCAGTAATCCCCATAGAGGCTCTGCGTTCTGCACCCATCTCATAAAAAATGGTGTGTGCGACGGGAATAGCAAGGGTACGGTTGTCTCCCAGGTTGCTGGCACTAATGACCAGTTCCAGGGCATCTAGAAATGCAAAACAGTCTATTGATGCATTCAGCTCAATGCTCATTAAAGAGCCAAAACCGTCGAATAGTCCGGCTGCAAGTGTATGCTCAGGATGACTTTCCAGGCCGGGATAAAACACCTGGTTGATACCAGGATGGTCTGCGAGAAATGATGCCAATGTCATAGCGTTCCTGGACGATGCGGATACTCGCAAGGCGAGAGTTTCTGCCCCCATGGCCAGATGATGTGCGGCTTCAGGAGAGAGCGTAGCCCCCATGTCGCGCAAACCTTTTTTGCGAATTTGTAATATGCCCCAGTTGTGGCTGTGCCCTTTTTTGTAGGTGTCATAAATATTGGGGTAGCTTGACCAGTCAAACACACCCGTTTCAGTGACTGCCCCCCCTAATGCATTACCATGACCGCCCAAATACTTGGTTAGTGAGTTAATGACCAGGCCCGCTTTCACCGTTTTGGGCTGAAAGACAACAGGTGTTGTCAGTGTGTTGTCAACAATGTAGAGTAATCCCTGCTTCTCACAGTACCTGCCGATTTGAGCCAGGTCACTGATCTGGGTACGTGGATTGGCAATTGTTTCTACAAAAACGGCTTTAGTGTTGCTCTGTGTGGCATCAATAATATTCTGTGTGTTGGTAGCATCGACAAAGCTGACTTCTATTCCATAAGTCGTCAGGGTGTTAAAAAAGCTGTTGGTGTTACCAAATAGAAATGAGCTTGATATTAAATGATCACCAGCGCGTAGCAGCGTAAGCATTGTTGCACTAATGGCGGCCATGCCAGTCGCAAAACAGCAGCTTGCCAGGCCTTGTTCCAGCAAGGTGATTTTTTCTTCAAGCGCGGTGACAGTTGGGTTACTGGCTCTTCCATAGGCATAGCCTCCGGTTTTGCCCTGAAAAACATCAGCCAGCTCTTTTGACCTGTGGAAGCCAAAAGCGACCGAGGTATGTATAGATTGGTGCAGTGAGCCGTGTTCGACGCCTTTTTGATAGTCGTTGTGTAATAGTTGAGTGACTTGTGAGTGTTTTTTTTTACTCATACATGATCCTGCTGAATCAGCGTATCCAGAGTGACTGCTGCTTCCTTTA
>WFWY01000056.1 GCA_015490895.1 Thiotrichaceae bacterium
GCTTATAACTGCATGATTGCTTATATGGTGCGTTCGCCGGCCGTCGGCACCATTTTTGAAAGCCTGCTGTGATGCAGGCTTTTTTGTGTGTTGCTGTACGGGTTTTAATTAGTGGTGTTTTTTATTCCACTCAATTGTGCCCAGTTTTTGCAGCGATACATTAAATTTATCAGTCAGTCTTCTGCTGACGGTGGTGTGCAGGCTCATCAGACTTTGATGATATTCAATAACATTAAAAAAACTTATTAAAAGCCATAAGTAAAGTCAAATGTTGATACTTGTCAATTTATTTATTTTACCTTGATGTCTTGAGCAGCTTTGGTCTGTTGTGTATATTCACGTTTGCTTTGGTACTTGCATCCCCTGTAGGTGCCAGGAAAGGAGGAGTTAGGAGATCAAATGGTAGAGGGTTACTTACCTATTCTTGTGTTTTTGGCGGTGGGCATTGGGTTGTCGATTGTACTGTTGGGTCTGGGTTTATTGATGGGGCCGAGAAAGCCTGATGCTGAAAAGGACTCTCCTTTTGAGTGTGGCTTCGATGCCTTTGAAGATGCCCGGATCAAGTTTGATGTGCGCTATTATCTGGTCGCTATCCTCTTTATTATCTTTGATCTTGAAATTGCCTTCCTGTTTCCGTGGGCAATCGTGCTGGATGAGATCGGCGCGTTTGGCTTGATCTCCATGGGTATTTTTCTGTTGATTCTGATTGTTGGCTTTATCTACGAGTGGAAACAAGGAGCGCTGGAATGGGAATAGAAGGTGTTCTTAAAGAAGGTTTTGTTACCACTTCTGCGGACAAGTTGATTAACTGGGCCAGAACGGGTTCTTTGTGGCCCGTGACTTTTGGCCTGGCATGTTGTGCGGTTGAAATGATGCAGGCGGGCGCATCGCGTTATGATCTGGATCGTTTTGGGATCGTTTTCAGGCCGAGCCCCCGGCAATCAGATGTCATGATTGTTGCCGGGACGCTGACTAATAAAATGGCTCCGGCATTACGCAAAGTTTATGACCAGATGTCGGAACCTCGCTGGGTGATTTCTATGGGCTCCTGTGCCAATGGTGGTGGTTATTATCACTATTCTTATTCGGTTGTGCGTGGCTGTGACCGAATTGTTCCCGTCGATATTTATGTGCCGGGGTGCCCTCCCACGGCAGAAGCCTTGATGTACGGCATTATCCAGTTGCAGAATAAAATTCGCAACACGAGCACGATTGCGCGGAGCTAGAGAGTTTGGAACAGTTACAGGTATATCTTACAGAAAAACTCGCTGACAAGCTGGTGAGTTCCAGGCTTGAGTTTGGTGAGTTAACCCTTGAGGTAAAAGCAAGTCAGTTACTTGAGGTGGCCTACTTCCTGTTGAATGATAATACTGCCGGCTTTGATGAGCTAATCGATGTTTGCGGTGTGGATTACCTCTCTTATGGTCAGGGTGAATGGCAGACTGACGGTTCGGGCTTTAGCCGTGGTGTGGAGCCTGCTGGTGCCGAGCGTTTCTCATTTGACCAGAAAGTCGAAGAAGTTGATTTTGACGGTTTGCGTTATGCCGTTGTTTATCATCTGCTTTCTGTGCGGAATAACCATCGCTTACGTTTGAAGGTGTTTTGTGAAGATAATGACTTTCCTGTCATGGACTCTGTTGTTGGAGTGTGGAAGTCAGCTAACTGGTTTGAGCGGGAAGCATTTGATTTATTTGGAATTATGTTCACAGGGCACCCTGATCTGCGCCGGATTATGACGGATTATGGTTTTGTCGGGCACCCTTTTCGCAAGGACTTTCCTCTGGTTGGGCATGTTGAAATGCGCTATGACGAAATACAGCAGCGTGTGGTGTATGAGCCTGTTACTATTGACCCCCGTGTGCTTGTGCCCCGGGTGATTCGTGAGAATACTTCCTTTACGCCTCCGGTAGAGGGTGATGATTAATGTCTGATATTCGTAATTTCACACTAAATTTTGGCCCGGCACATCCCGCTGCCCATGGTGTCCTGCGGCTGGTGCTGGAGATGGATGGCGAGGTCATCGAACGGGCTGACCCGCATGTGGGCTTATTGCATCGCGGGACAGAAAAGCTGGCAGAGTCCAAACCCTATAATCAGAGCATTGGTTATATGGATCGCCTGGATTATGTGTCCATGATGTGCAATGAGCATGCCTATGTACGGGCTATTGAAAAGCTAATGGGTATCGAGGCTCCCGTAAGAGCGCAGTACATTCGCACCATGTTTGATGAAATTACCAGGATTCTTAATCACTTAATGTGGATTGGTGCACATGGGCTGGATGTGGGTGCCATGACCATGTTCCTTTATGCCTTTCGTGAACGTGAAGATTTGATGGATGCTTATGAGGCCGTGTCTGGTGCGCGGATGCATGCGACCTATTATCGCCCTGGAGGTGTGTACCGTGATTTGCCGGACAGTATGCCTCAATATGAAGAAACACCCTGGAAGAATGCTAAAACAGTAAAACAGCTGAATGAGAGTCGTTCAGGCAGCTTGCTGGATTTTCTGGAAGATTTTACCCAGCGCTTTCCCTCTTGTGTGGATGAATATGAAACATTGCTCACGGATAACCGTATCTGGAAGCAGCGTTTGGTTGATATTGGAATTGTTGACCCTGAAAAGGCCAAGCAGTTGGGTTTTTCAGGGCCGATGATACGGGGCTCGGGTATCGCCTGGGATTTGCGTAAAAAACAACCTTATGCTGTGTATGACAAAGTGGACTTTGATATTCCGGTTGGTACCAATGGTGATAGCTATGATCGCTATCTGGTGCGTATTGAGGAGATGCGGCAGTCCAACCGTATTATTAAGCAATGTATCGACTGGTTAAGAGTGAACCCTGGCGCGGTGATGCTGGAAGATAGCCCTGTGGCACCCCCGCGAAGAGCAGATATGAAGTCGGGTATGGAGTCATTAATTAAACATTTTAAAGTGGTAACAGAAGGCTATACATTGCCAGCAGGTGAGGTGTATTCAGCGGTAGAGCACCCTAAGGGGGAGTTTGGTTGTTATCTGGTCTCGGATGGCTCAAACAAACCGTACCGTTTGAAAATTCGTGCCCCGGGTTTTGTACACCTGTCTGCCATGGATGAAATGGTACGTGGGCATATGTTATCAGATGTTGTCACGATTATTGGTACGCAGGATATTGTGTTTGGGGAGGTTGACCGCTAATGGCTGATCAGCAGACAGGGCAGGTGGCGTTATCTGCTCATGAGAGAGAAGAAATTGACCATTGGTTAAGTCGCTATCCAGAAGACCAGAAACAATCGGCACTACTGGCTGCCTTGCGCGCTGTCATGCATGAAGATCATTACCTGTCGGTGCCCAAAATGGATGCTGTTGCTGACTATTTGGGGCTGGACAAAATTGCAGTCTATGAGGTGGCAAGTTTTTATTCCATGTATGAGCTGGATGAAAAGGCAGCAGCGCGTCATACGATTGCTGTTTGTACCAATGTTTCCTGCATGCTGCGTGGTTCTGATGAAATTGTGGATTATATTGAGAAGAAGCTGGGCATTCAGACAGGAGGAACAACGGCTGATGGCAAGTTCTTTATGAAGCTCGAAGAGGAATGCCTGGCGGCCTGTACGGGCGCACCCATGATGCAGGTAGATCATGTGTATTACACGGACTTGACGACGGAAAAAGTAGATGAAATTCTGGATGGGCTGGAGTAGAACATGGTAGATCAGGTCTGTTTTACAACCAGGCAGTTTGGTGATCAGGCTCATACACTGGAGAGCTACCTTAAGGTTGGTGGTTACCAGGCATGGCAGAAGATTCTTGAAGAAAAGATGTCGCCTGAAGACGTTATCGATGAAGTGAAAACTTCTGGCTTGCGTGGCCGAGGGGGTGCTGGTTTTCCGACGGGCTTGAAATGGAGTTTTATGCCCAAAGACATGCCCGGGCAAAAATATATCGTTTGTAATTCAGATGAATCTGAGCCGGGCACCTGTAAGGATAGAGATATCTTGCGCTTTAATCCGCATGCACTGGTTGAGGGAATGGCGATTGCCGGTTATTCCATTGGTGCAACAGTAGGTTATAACTACATGCGTGGCGAGTTTATGGATGAGCCATTTCTGAATTTTGAAGTGGCTGTCAGAGAAGCATACGCGGAGGGTTGGCTAGGTAAGAATATCAAGGGTAGTGGTGTTGATTTTGACCTGTATGGTTCTTTAGGGGCAGGTGCCTATATCTGTGGCGAGGAAACCGCATTGCTGGAGTCGCTTGAGGGCAAGAAAGGGCAGCCTCGCTTCAAGCCTCCTTTTCCTGCCAGTTATGGCCTCTATGGAAGGCCAACCACGATTAATAATACCGAATCATTGGCTTCCATCCCTTCTATTATTCGTAATGGTGGCGAATGGTTCTCAAAAATGGGTGTTGAAGGCGCAGGCGGTGAGAAATTGTTCTCTGTATCAGGGCATCTGGAAAATCCGGGTAACTTTGAAGTGCCGTTGGGAATACCATTCCCCGAATTACTGGATATGGCGGGAGGTATCTGGAAGGGGCGTAAACTGAAAGCAGTGATTCCCGGCGGGTCATCGGTTCCGGTTATCCCCGGTGAGCAGATGATGGAGCTCACCATGGACTATGACACTATTCAGCAGGCAGGTTCTTTTCTGGGTTCGGGTGCCGTGATGGTTATGGATGATCATACCGATATGGTCAAGCTGTTACAGCGAATATCACGATTCTATTATTCTGAATCCTGTGGTCAGTGTACCCCCTGCAGGGAGGGCACTGGCTGGTTGTATCGTATGCTGACCCGTATTGTAGATGGTCAGGGTACTATGGAAGACATTGAACGTCTGGACGATGTCGCACACAAAATAGAAGGCCGCACTATTTGTGCGCTGGGTGATGCAGCCGCAATGCCAGTCTGGAGCTTTATCAAGCATTACCGGCATGAGTTTGAGTATTATGTTAAGCATGGGCGCAGTCTGGTGGAGAGTGCATCATGAGCGATGATTTGATCACAATCACTATTAATGATCAGGAGATAAAAGCACGCCCTGGCAGTATGTTGATTGATGTGGCTGATGCGGAAGGCATTCATATCCCACGCTTTTGTTACCATAAAAAATTATCTGTAGCAGCGAACTGCCGTATGTGTCTGGTTGAGGTGGAAAAAGCGCCGAAGCCAATGCCAGCTTGTGCAACGCCGGTTATGGATGGCATGAAAGTGCTTACGCACTCGGTGAAAGCCGTTTCTGCACAGAAATCTACTATGGAGTTTCTGCTGATCAACCACCCGCTGGATTGTCCTATCTGTGATCAGGGTGGGGAGTGTGAATTACAGGATCTTTCTATTGCTCATGGTGCCAGTTCATCCAATTACCACGAAATGAAACGTGTTGTAGTGGATAAGGATATAGGGCCGTTGATTGAGACTGAAATGACACGTTGTATCCAGTGTACACGCTGTGTTCGCTTCGGTGAAGAGATTGCAGGTATGCGTGAAATGGGTGCCACTGGTCGTGGTGAACGCATGACGATTGGTACTTATATTGAAAAAAGTCTCAAGTCTGAATTATCCGGTAATATCATTGATATCTGTCCGGTAGGTGCTTTAACAGCGAAGCCTTCACGTTATAAGGCAAGAGCCTGGGAGGTGACGCAGTATCCATCGGTTGCTTCACATGATTCGGTAGGTTCGAACATCTTTTTACATACGTTTAATGGAGAGGTAATCCGCTCGGTACCGCGTGAAAATGATGCGATTAATGAATGCTGGGTGTCTGACAGGGATCGTTTTAGTTACCAGGGGATTAACGCAGAAGACCGCTTGAAGGAACCGATGCTGAAAGTGGATGGAAAGTGGCAAACGGTGACCTGGGATATTGCGCTGGATAAAGTCGCGGAGCATTTGAACCAGGTTAACCCTGATGAAGTGGGTGTGTTAGCTTCTGCCCGCGCAACCACGGAAGAGCTATATCTACTACAAAAGTTGATGCGAGCTAAAGGCGTAGCCAATATAGATCACCGTTTGCGCCAGACAGATTTCTCGGATCAGGATAAAGCACCCCAGTTCCCCTGGTTGGGCATGGCGTTACCTGAGCTGGAGCAGCAGGATGTTATTGTTCTGGTGGGCTCTGATGTACGTCGGGACCAACCGATGGCGAACCACCGTATTCGCAAGGCTGTTATGAAGGGAGCCAGGGTTATTGCGATTAATCCGGTCAGGTTGTCATTTAACTACCCGGTTGAGCAACAAGTTGTGGCAGGCCCTGCTGATCTGGTTAAAGTGCTAGCTGGTATTACCCGTGCAAGTGGTGATTTGCCACAATCCTTGAATGATCTTGAGCAGAGTGCAGTCGAACAGGCGGAAGCTATCGTGAAGCTATTGCAGGCAGCTGATAATGCAACAGTGATTCTTGGTAATCTAGCCGTGCAGCATCCTGCCTATTCCAGTATTCGGGCACTGGCTTCAGTATTGGCCGCTAACACGGGTGCGAAACTATCCTACCTGGCAGAGTCTGCCAATACCGTGGGAGCCTGGTTGAGTGGCGTACTTCCTCATCGCGTCGTCGGTGGTGAAGCTGCCGGTGCAGAAGGACTGCATGCATCTGATATGCTGATGAAAGGACTTAAGAGTTTTATTTTGTTTGATGTTGAGCCTGAGTTTGACTGTGATGACCCGCAAAAAGCGGAAGCGTCCATGCATCATGCGAAGGTCATTGCGTTGACATCCTATGCCAGTGACAGAATGCGTGGTTATGCCGATATTTTATTGCCTGTTTCCATGTTTGCTGAAACATCCGGTACGTTTGTCAATACCGAGGGTGTGCAGCAATCATTCCGCGGGGCAACAGTGGCGCCAGGTTCTGCAAAGCCTGGCTGGAAGGTGTTACGGGTATTGGGCAATCTCCTGGATGTGCCTGGTTTTGACTACATGAGCTCCACAGAAGTACTGAAGGAGTTTAATGAAAAAGTCCGTATTCAGGCTGACAATACGAGAGTCTTTGATAGTACCGATGTTTTTGTCTCGGTTAACCCCGTTGCTGGTTTGCAACGTATAGGTATTGTGCACGCCTATTCGGCTGATGGGATGACGCGAAGAGCGAACGCGTTACAGAAAACATTTTCTCAGGAAAGAAACAGCATCTGGCTAAATCCGCTGGATATCGAAGCAGAAGGGCTGGCTGACTGTGAAACAGTGACGGTGCGGCAGGGTGACGGGCGTGTGGTGATGACTCTACTGGCCGACCCCTATGTTCCTCAGGGATGTGTTTACATGCTTTCTGCTACGAACAAGTCGTCGCAGTTGGGTGCTGCTTATGGTGTTATTGAAATTCAGGGAGAGTGTTAATGGATAACTTGATCTCCATCTGGAATTTGGTGCCGGAGGCGTTACAGACACTGATCGTTATTCTACTGAAGATTGTTGCTATCGTATTGCCACTGATACTTGCGGTGGCTTATACGACTTATGCGGAAAGAAAAATCATCGGTTACATGCAGGTTCGGCTAGGTCCAAATCGGGTTGGGCCTAAAGGCTGGTTGCAGCCTATCGCTGATACGGTGAAGCTGATGTTCAAGGAAGTGATCCTGCCCAGTGAAGCCAACCGCTTTGTATTTTATTTCGCACCGATTATGGCGTTAACCCCTGCTCTGGTTGCCTGGGCTGTCATCCCGTTTTCATCAGGTATGTGGCTGGCTGATATTAACGTGGGGCTATTGTTTATCCTTGCCATTACCTCGCTGGATGTTTTCGGCATTATCCTGGCGGGATGGGCTTCTAACTCCAAGTATGCCATTTTGAGTGCAATGCGGGCAGGTGCCCAGGTTGTTTCTTATGAGATTGCGATGGGTTTTGCACTGGTGGGTGTTCTTATGGCCGCTGGCAGCCTGAATCTGCGTGAAATTGTGGAGGCACAGTCTGGTGGTATTACGCAGTGGTTTATTTGGCCTTTATTTGGTTTGA
Source organism: Thiotrichaceae bacterium (assembly GCA_015490895.1). Taxonomy (GTDB): domain Bacteria; phylum Pseudomonadota; class Gammaproteobacteria; order Thiotrichales; family Thiotrichaceae; genus HyVt-477. The sequence continues at coordinate 7,934 of WFWY01000056.1, forward strand.
TGCTGGTATATTTTATCTCGGGTGTGGCTGAGACCAACCGTGCCCCGTTTGATGTGGCTGAGGGTGAGTCTGAAATTGTTGCCGGTTTCCATGTGGAATATTCAGGTATGGCGTTTGCCCTTTTCTTCCTCGGGGAGTATGCCAATATGCTGTTGATTTCAGCGGTGGCAGCTATTTTATTTCTGGGGGGCTGGCTATCCCCCTTTGAAAGTATTGATGCCTTAACTGAACTACCGTACATCGGCTTGTTATTTGGCAATGGTATCCATTGGTTCTTTATTAAGGTGGCCTTTTTTATCTTTTTATACCTCTGGTTCAGGGCGACTTTCCCGCGTTATCGTTATGATCAGATTATGCGTCTGGGATGGAAAATCCTGATTCCGGTGACCCTGGTCTATATCTTTGCGGAAGGTGTGGCGATTTATTTGGGGTGGAAACCATGGTTATCATGAGAGGTTGTCTATGATTGCGACAGTACAGCACTGGATAAAATCCTTTACACTTTTTGAGCTGCTAAAGGGAATGAGTGTAACAGGTAGACGTTTGTTTAGCCGTAAAGTAACTATCCAGTACCCGGAAGAAAAAACACCGATTTCTCCTCGTTTCAGAGGTCACCATGCATTACGCCGCTACCCAAATGGAGAAGAGCGCTGTATTGCCTGCAAGTTGTGTGAGGCGGTTTGTCCGGCGCTTGCGATCACGATTGAGCTGGCGGAGCGTGATGATGGTACGCGCCGAACAACACGTTACGATATTGATATGTTTAAGTGTATCTACTGTGGTTTTTGTGAAGAGGCTTGCCCTGTCGATGCCATCGTGGAAAGCAGGCATTTTGAATACCATTTTGAAGAACGTGGTGAAAATATCATGACCAAGGAAAAATTATTGGCATTTGGTGATAAGCATGAGGCCATGATTGCCAGGGACAAGGCAGCTGACGCGCCTTATAAATAGGATCGACTAGATTATTTTTTATGGGTATTGAACAGATCATCTTTTATCTCTTTGCAGGTATTTTGCTGGCTGCTGCAGTTAGTGTTGTTACGGTACGTAATCCTGTCTATGCCGCGTTATTCCTGATACTGGCCTTTTTTAGCAGTTCAGCTATCTGGATCATGCTGGAGGCTGAGTTCCTGGGTGTGACACTGATCCTGGTCTATGTTGGTGCGGTTATGGTGCTGTTTCTGTTTGTCATTATGATGCTGGATATCAATATCGATATTATGCGGGAAGGCTTTATTCGTTATTTACCAGTGGGTCTGGTGGTTGCAGTCATTGTCGCAGCAGAAATGATTTATGTCTTGTCATCTGAAAGCCTGAACAGGGCGATGCCGGTGGCTAAAGCGGCAGATTATAGTAATACCAAAGAACTGGGTCGTATTTTATATACGGATTATGTTTATCCATTTGAAATAGCGGCAGTGATTCTGGTGGTTGCGATTATCGCTGCCATTGTACTGACACATCGCAAGCGTGCTCCAAATGTGAAGTCACAGAACCCTTCGCGACAGGTGAGAGTGAAACGGGGAGACAGAATCAAGCTAGTCAAAATGGATGCTGAAAAACAGCCTGAAGCTGGCACAGAGGGAGGTAAGTAGCATGATCCCGTTATCCCATTTTCTGATTATTGGTGCATTGCTGTTTTCGATCAGTGTTTCTGGTATCTTCCTGAATCGCAAAAATATGCTGATTATTCTGATGTGTATTGAGTTGATGTTGCTGGCAGTGAATATCAACTTTATTGCCTTTTCGCATTTTGCCGAGAATATCAATGGACAAGTTTTTGTCTTTTTTATTCTGACGGTTGCTGCCGCTGAGGCTGCGATTGGCCTGGCAATACTCGTTGTCCTGTTCCGTAATCGTGGCACGATTAATGTTCAGGAACTTGACAAGATGAAGGGGTAGCCTGGTGATGGAAAAGATTTATCTCGCAATACCGCTTGCTCCCTTGCTGGGTGCCATGATCGCCGGTTTATTGGGTGGCAAAATTGGTCGCAAGGCAGCACACGCAGCAACCATTTTGGGCGTGGCCGTTGCCTGTCTCCTGTCTTTTGTTGTCCTCAAGCATATAGTTATAGATGGTAATACCTATAATGGTAATGTATATACCTGGGCCGCCATAGAAGGCATTCAGTTTAATGTTGGGTTCCTGATTGATAACCTCACCGCAATGATGATGGTGGTGGTGACTTTCGTATCGTTGATGGTGCATATTTATACCATCGGGTACATGGAGCATGATGAGGAGAACTGGCCCAAAGAAAGCCTGGTGGGGCGCAATAGTTACCAGCGCTTTTTCAGTTATATTTCCTTGTTCACTTTTGCCATGTTAATGCTGGTAATGTCGAACAATTTTATGCAGCTGTTCTTTGGTTGGGAAGCAGTCGGTCTGGTTTCCTATTTATTGATTGGTTTCTGGTCAAATCGTGATACGGCTATCTATGCCAACATGAAAGCCTTCCTGGTGAATCGTGTGGGTGATTTTGGGTTCCTGTTGGGGATTGCTGCGATACTCATGTATTTTGGTTCGATGGAATACAGTACCGTATTTGCCAGGGCTCCCGAAGTGGCTGGTAAAACCATTAGTATTTTTGGGGCGACAGAATGGTCTGTTATTACCTTGACCTGTATTTTGTTGTTTGTTGGAGCTATGGGCAAATCGGCGCAGGTTCCGCTACATGTCTGGTTGCCTGATTCAATGGAAGGTCCAACGCCCATCTCTGCCCTGATTCATGCTGCGACTATGGTGACAGCTGGCATCTTTATGGTGGCGCGAATGTCCCCCTTGTTTGAGTTAAGTACGACAGCCTTAAGTGTTGTGCTGGTCATAGGCTCTATCACGGCATTCTTTATGGGCTTGATTGGTATTGTGCAAAATGACATCAAGCGTGTGGTCGCTTATTCAACGCTATCCCAGCTGGGTTACATGACGGTTGCTCTGGGGGCATCTGCCTATGGTGCAGCGGTATTTCACCTGATGACCCATGCCTTCTTCAAGGCATTGTTGTTCCTGGCCGCAGGTTCAGTGATCATTGCAATGCATCATGAACAGGATATGCGTAAAATGGGGGGCTTGAAGAAATATATGCCCATTACCTATTGGACATCACTGATTGGTTCTTTGGCATTAATTGGTTTCCCCGGTTTTTCGGGCTTCTTCTCTAAGGATCTGATTATAGAAGCAGTGCATGAATCGCATATCCCCGGAGCTACATTTGCTTACTGGATGGTACTTTTGGGTGTCTTCGTTACGGCATTTTACAGCTTCAGAATGTTCTTTATGGTTTTTCATGGGGAAGAACGTATGGATCAACATACAAAAGAGCATTTAAAGGAGTCTCCCTGGGTGGTTACTGTACCACTGATTGCGCTGGCTATTCCTGCTGTTCTTAGTGGTTACTTGCTAGATCCCATGGTGCTGGGTGATTTTTTCAAGGGTGCGATAAAAGGTGTTGGTGAGGAAGGCTCGTTAATTAACGAAATGGCACAGAACTACCATGGTGTACTGGCCTTTATTTTACATGGCTTAATGGCTCCTCCCTTTTGGTTGGCAATGGCAGGTCTGGTATCTGCCTGGTTTGTTTATATGAAAAAACAGTCTGTTGCCCAGTGGTTCTATGATCATTTCCGTTGGCTACATACGTTGCTGGAGAATAAATATTTTATTGATGATTTTAATCAGAAGGTCTTCGCAGGTGGCATGGTGCTAATGGGCAAGACGTTGTGGAAGGCAGGGGATCGCTTCCTGATTGATGACAGTATTGTGAATGATTCGGCAAAGTTTGTTGGTAAGCTGGCAGGCTGGTCAAAGTATTTACAAACCGGGTATATGTATCACTATGCGTTCACAATGATTGTTGGTGTTTTGGCCCTGATTGGTTGGGTTATCTTTAAAGCGGGATAGGAAAGCATAATATGGAAGCTTGGGCATTATTGAGTCTGGTTATCTGGTTACCAATTATTGGTGGCCTGATTGTGCTGGTTGCCGGCGATAAGCTTGCGCGTCCGGCTGCGCTCATTTTTTCTGTGTTGACTTTTCTGGTGAGCATTCCCTTGTGGACAGGTTTTGATCCTGGCACCTATCAGATGCAATTTGAAGAAAGGTATGTATGGATTAGCAGTTTCAATATCTATTATCACCTGGGCGTGGATGGTATTTCCATGCCGCTTATTTTGCTCAATACATTTATCACCATTTTGATCGTTGTTGCAGGTTGGGAAGTGATTAAAAAGAAACCTGCTCAATACATGGCTGCGTTTCTAATGATGGAAGGCATTATCAATGGTGTGTTTGCTGCACAGGACAGCATGTTGTTTTATATTTTCTTTGAGGCCATGTTGATCCCCATGTTTCTGGTGATTGGTGTTTGGGGTGGTGTAAATCGTGTGTATGCTACCATCAAGTTTTTCCTGTATACCTTCTTTGGCTCTGTATTTATGCTGATCAGCCTGATTTATATGTATAACAAGGCGGGTAGTTTTGCGATAGCGGATCTGCATAATATGGAACTGGGAATGACAGCTCAGATCCTGATATTTCTGTCTTTTCTGATTGCATTTGGTGTCAAGGTGCCAATGTGGCCTGTACATACCTGGTTGCCTGATGCTCACGTGGAAGCACCGACAGGAGGCTCGGTAATTCTGGCTGCCATCATGCTGAAAATTGGTGGTTATGGTTTTCTTCGTTTTTCATTACCAGTGGTGCCAGATGCTGCGCGAGAGTTGACCTGGCTAGTGATTTTTATGTCATTGACCGCGGTGGTCTACATCGGCTTTGTGGCACTGGTGCAGCGAGATATGAAGAAGCTGGTTGCTTATTCCTCCATTGCTCATATGGGGTTTGTGACACTGGGTTTCTTCCTGGTCTATGCGATTTATGATAATACCGGAAACTACGAGGGGGGCGTGCTTGCCATTCAGGGAGGCATGGTGCAAATGGTGTCGCATGGCTTTATTTCGGGTGCACTGTTTCTGTGTATTGGTGTGCTCTATGATCGTATGCATACCCGGGAAATCTCCGCATACGGTGGTGTTGCTAATACCATGCCTGTATTTACTGCGTTCTTCGTTTTGTTTGCCATGGCAAACACCGGGTTGCCGGGTACTTCCGGCTTTGTTGGTGAATTCATGGTTATCCTGGCAAGCTTTAAAGCGAGCTTCTGGATTGCATTTCTTGCAGCAACTACGCTTATTGTGGGGGCAGCATATACCTTATGGTTGGTTAAACGTGTCTTGTTTGGGGGTGTAGCTAACGAAGAGGTTGCTTTGTTACAGGATGTGAATAAGCGGGAATTTGGATTTCTGGCCATACTAGCCTTTGCTGTTTTATTACTGGGCTTATGGCCACAACCGTTGACGAATGTGATGGAAGTGACGATTGAACGCATTGTTGAGCTGGCCACGCAAAGCAAACTGCCAGGAGTTGACTAATGGGTGAAGTAATGAATTTTAGTGTAGCTACTCCTGAAATGTTTCTTCTGGTGGCGACTTGCTTTGTCCTTTTACTTGATGTGTTTCTGGGTGATAAATGCCGCACCTTCGGTTATATTGCGGCGCTTATTGCCATGGTGGCCACGGCTTTCCTGGTCGCGTCTTCTTTTGGTACTGAGCGTACCCTCGCCTTTAATAGCATGTATATAATTGATAATATGGCGATAATTTTAAAGATTGCTGTGCTTCTTGTCGTGATAGCAACCTTTATCTATGCTCGTGGTTATTTGATGGCTAGAGATTTATTTAAAGGGGAGTTTTATACGCTCAGCATGTTTGCCACTTTGGGCATGATGATTATGATATCCGCCAATACATTGTTGGTGGTATATCTGGGACTTGAGTTATTGTCCTTGTCGCTTTATGCATTGGTTGCTTTCAGAAGAGATGATGGACGTGGCTCAGAAGCGGGGATGAAGTACTTTGTCCTTGGGGCGATTGCTTCGGGAATGTTGCTCTATGGTATGTCCATTCTTTATGGGCTGAGTGGTTCTCTTGGCCTGCCAGAAATTGCAAGTTATGTTGCTAGTCAGCAGATTATGAACAACCTGGTATTACTCTTTGGGCTGACGTTTATTGTAGTGGGCCTGGGCTTCAAGTTTGGAGTGGCTCCTTTTCATATGTGGGTGCCTGATGTGTATCAAGGTGCGCCGACACCTGTCACCATGTTTTTAGGGTCGGCTCCAAAGATTGCCGCTTTTGCTATGGCAATGCGTCTATTGGTTGGTGGTATGGAGTTTGGCTCTGCAGGTTGGCAACAGATGCTGGTCCCATTGGCAGTGGTATCATTGATAATAGGTAACATTGCAGCTATCGCGCAAACGAATATTAAACGAATGCTTGCCTATTCAACAATTTCTCATATGGGATTTGTCATCCTGGGCATTTTAAGTGCGAACGAGCCGGGCTATTCTGCAGCTATGTTTTATGCGATTACTTATGCACTAACCGCCCTGGGAGGTTTTGCTGTAGTTATTTTGCTCAGCCATTCAGGTATAGAAGCGGAGGAGCTGGAGGACTTGCGGGGGTTGAATGAGCGCCACCCCTGGTATGCCTTTATGATGCTGCTGTTTCTGTTTTCTATGGCGGGTATACCACCGTTGGTTGGTTTCTATGCTAAACTTGCTGTATTGCAGGCAGTTATTCAGGCAGGCTTTGTGTGGTTAGCAGTGCTTGCTGTGGTAATGTCTGTCGTCGGAGCCTATTATTATCTGCGTGCGGTTAAGCTTATGTATTTTGATCAGCCTGTTGAAAGGGTGTCTCTCTCGGCGGGTTTTAGTTTTAATACGTTATTAACAGCTAATGGATTTTTAGTTGTTGTTCTTGGTCTCTTTCCTGGTTTGCTTATGGCGCTTTGTGTGGAAGCGGTGAGACTGAGTCTGTAACTTTCTGGTATATCGCACCTCTGGTGATAAGGCACTAAATCTGTATTATCGGCGGTGTGTCAGGGTGTTCTTCTTGTTCAGTTATTGAATACTTATCAGGTAGTGACTGTTCAGCGTAACCCGTATCTGCTCATATTGTTCTCTGATTTGTTTAATAATAAGGCGAAAGAGCGTAGTTTGTAAGCGTAGATGAGTGCTTACAACGCAGCTCTTGGACGAAATAGAGGGTAAGCTGAGTAGTTACATCAGACAAAGCTTCCTTAAGCTGCGATAAGTAC
>WFWY01000057.1 GCA_015490895.1 Thiotrichaceae bacterium
AGCAGAAGCCGTGGTTGAGATAGCGAGAGTCGTTGCAAGAGCAAGCGTTGTTAATAATTTCATGGTTATTCTCCGAGTTAATTTGAATACTGTGCTAATCCGTTGTTGTGAACGCTTTATCAGCATGTGAATAAGTATATAAGAATATTCTTATATGTCAACCAGAATTTTTACTTTTAATTAAAGTGCCAGCTATTCCATCTTTCACATCAGTTTGTCCGTGATGGCTCTCTATTTATGCTGAATTCCTCCAAACAGACTACACTCTCCTTAATATTTATTAGCCGACACCTTCTTCTTCGCTATACACTAAGTTCATATCAGAATTTCCTTAACAGGAAAAATCAATAAAGAGATTAAGCCCTATGTTGAAACAGCTAGAAGTGTTCATGATTGCAGCGGTATTCGTCCTCATCACTGCCATTATTATCATTATCTATACCATGCAGCGTGAGCAGGAGTTCAAGGCACATAGCAACAGCATCCAGAAATCCATTGTACACGGCGCTGCTTATGCCATTGATTTACAATTACGCAATAAACAGCGACATATTCGCCTTTTCATTGACGAATATGCTGCACTCATCGATCATCTAACCCAGCATCCTGGTGATCAAAAAACAGCCGATGATATAAAGAATCGCTTGCAACAACGCTTCCCTGATTTTTTTACCTATACCATTACCACACAGGAAGGCAAACCCATACTGGAAAATATTGATGCCCTCGTCGGTGATGCCTGCAAGGCCGATCTCAACAATTTCGCCAATACCGTTAAAAACAAAAATAGCAAAATACAAAACCGGGTCTTTATTCACCCCCAGCCTTTCCATTATCACTATGACATTATGGCTCCTCTGACAGGCAAAGGCTCTGCCATGCGTATCTTCTTTAGCAGTTTCTATCTACAGGAGATCATGGACATTCTGAAAACACATGCTATCCCGGGGCAAAACCTGATGCTGGTGAGACAATCAAATCCGAACCTTATTGAAGTTACACCGGAAGGGGCACGTGACAAGCTATCACGCAATACTCAATTAAGTACCGACGAGTATCGGCGCATTCGGTTCTATGAAAACATTCCGGGAACAGATTGGCAACTTGTCAATTTACCCGATGAGAGTTTTGAAAAAGAGTACCGCTATGGGCTATGGATGGAAGCTATCGTTATTTTAACGGTAGTAACACTTGCATTAATTTTGCTCGTTGTTACTTTGACCAGGCTTTCACAAAGAAAAGTGACTCGACCGTAATAGCTCAGATTGCCCCCTGTTTTAATCAAACGCAAGGCAAAAGCGCACAATTTATAAGTCAGTATAAATAAGCACTTTCAAGACTACCCCGTCCTGCTTTTGCTTCTCACCTACTGGGAAAAACAGGGGGTGATCTGAGCTGTTATACTCAATTTTGGTACTCCACAAGCACAAAGCTATTCCCGCTCTGCTATATAGCAACTGGTCGCTATAATCAACACAACTGGCAGCACTTCCAGATTATTGCTGAAACCGGAGCCATTTTACGGTAAAGTTCCGACTTTGATTTTTTATACACTCCCAGCTGACTCCCTGATTTGTATCTTTTGCCTCATAAGTAGCGAGGTGAATACAAAGAGCGAGTCATATGGGCTATCGAGGAAGCCCTGGTTTCATTGCTTCCTTAAACCTGAACCGGTCACCTTATTATAGAAGTCACAGATTCAGGTTAATACAGGATGCGACCTTTATACGAAAGATACGACAGATAAAAAAGGCTTAAATTTCCCTGTTTTGTCCAAAAGCAACTCGTTGAGTAATCACTTTTCAGAAAAGTGCAGGCTCACTATTCTCAGCCAATAGCTCCACTATTTGCTCGCTTTTTAGACAACCTGAAAATTTACTCTTTTTTCTCGCCCTCTTCTCGTACAAAGATTTCTAAATTATTACCGATTTTCAGATTGGAGAACACATATGGCTCGTCAAGCAGACTTTATTGCACCTTCTATTCTTTCCGCAGATTTTGCCCGTTTGGGTGAGGAAGTGGATAATGTACTGGCATCCGGTGCCGATATTGTACATTTTGATGTTATGGATAATCATTACGTCCCCAATTTGACCATTGGGCCTTTAGTCTGTGATGCCTTACGTTCACATGGTGTCACTGCGGATATTGACGTACATTTAATGGTAAAACCAGTAGACCGTATTATTCCCGATTTTGCCAAAGCAGGTGCTACCTATATCACTTTCCATCCAGAAGCTTCCGAGCATGTTGATCGCACTTTGGGAATGATCCGTGAACTGGGCTGTAAATCGGGTCTCGTCTTTAACCCGGCCACCCCTCTTTCTATCCTTGAATATGTCATGGACAAAGTTGATATGATCCTGTTGATGTCGGTTAATCCTGGCTTTGGCGGGCAAAGTTTTATTCCTTCATCACTGACCAAGCTGGCACAGGCACGTAAAATGATCGATGAATCCGGATATGATATCCGGCTTGAAATTGATGGCGGCGTAAAGGCAAATAATATCAGGGAAATTAAAGAAGCCGGTGCAGATACTTTTGTTGCAGGCTCAGCGATATTCGGTGCCAAAGATGACAATGATGAGCACGTTTATAATACGATTATCAATGAGTTCCGTTCAGAACTCGCAGCGGCTAACGTATAACAGATGGCTACTTTTTCACCTGCTATGGTACTCATTGATGTCGATGGCACACTGGTTGATAGTGTTCCGGATCTGGCCTATTGCGTGGATGAGATGCTCATCCGGCTCGATATGCAGCCCCATGGTGAAGCCGCTGTGCGTAACTGGGTCGGCAACGGTGTTGTACGACTGGTTGAACGCGGCCTGACCAACGACCTTGACGGTCATCCTGACCCTGAGCTCTTCAACAAGGCTATGCCTATCTTCAACGAACTTTATTCTGTACACCATTCAGACCGTAGTACCCTGTACCCTGGGGTCGAAGAAGGGCTGGAATTCCTGCAACAAAACAACAAAATCAGGATGGGGTGCGTCACAAACAAGGCCGAGCAGTTCACCATTCCCATTCTGCGTAACCTGGGGATACATGATAAGTTCGATACAATAATCTGTGGAGATACACTGGAAAAGAAAAAACCTGACCCCATGCCTTTACTGCATGCATCCACCCAACTGGGTGTCTCGCCGGAAGCGTCACTCATGCTGGGAGATTCAAAATCAGATGTCAAGGCAGCTCGTGCCGCAGGTTTTTCCATTATCTGCATGTCCTATGGCTACAATCACGGCGAAGATATTCGCCGCTACAACCCTGATGCCGTGATAGACTCTATGGCTGAATTACCTGACTTACTTGATATTTAAAATGATGAACCAGCTCAATACTTGTCGATGGCGAGTGGATTAGAATAGCCCTTTGTACTTAAAGGAGACTCTGAGCAAGTCAGGCTCGTTTTTCTGAGGCCAGAATCCACCAGAAATTCCGACCAGACTTATTTCAGAAGCTCCGTAAAAGACAATATCTGGAACTCCCTTTGTTGTCTGAAACCGGGGTTAGCTTATTTTATTCCGGGGTTACTGAAGGAAACTCTGATCAAGTCCCGATCGTTTGCCTGAGGCTCCTAAAGAGTAACACCAAAAAATATTACGTTATAAGCAGGTTTTCTATGGATATTTCCACATTTCAGGCCTATATAAATCAGGGGTATAACCGTGTTCCTCTGGTACATGAAATCTATGCTGACCTGGACACTCCTCTCAGTGTCTACCTTAAACTGGCTAATGCTCCCAGCTCTTATTTATTCGAGTCTGTTCAGGGTGGTGAAAAATGGGGACAATATTCTATTATCGGTCTACCCTGTCGCACGGAAATTCGCATCTCGGGAAAAACCGTTACACTACGCAAAGATCAACAAATAGTATCCTCCGAAACGGTTGATGACCCCCTACAGTGGATTGAGGATTATCAGAGCTGTATTCGTGTTCCTGAAATCGAAGGCCTGCCTCGCTTTATTGGTGGCCTGGTAGGGTATTTTGGCTATGAAACCATCCGTTACATTGAACCCAGACTCGCCCGCAGAGCAGAAAAACCCGATACGATTGAGACACCTGATATTCTTCTGATGCTATCCGAGGAAGTCGTCATTTTTGACAACCTGAGCAATAAACTGTTTCTGATTGTACTGGCTCCCAAAGGAGGTTATGAACTGGCCCAGGCACGCCTGCATACACTTGAACAAGCCATGCGTTGCCCTGTAGATCACTACTTACCTGTGCAGAATGCCGCTCAAATTTCAGAAGAAGATTTCACCTCCGGCTTTACTGAGAAAGGTTTCAAACAGGCTATTGATAGAGCAAAAGACTACATTAGGGCTGGTGATATCATGCAAGTTGTTCTCTCCCAGCGTTTAAGTGTCCCTTATTCTGCTCCCCCACTGGATTTATACCGCGCCCTGCGAAGCGTCAACCCTTCTCCCTATATGTATTACCTCGACCTGGGTGAATTCCAGATTGTTGGTTCCTCACCGGAAATACTGGTACGCCTTGAAGAACAAACTGTCACCGTACGCCCTATAGCGGGCACACGCAAACGGGGCACTACCTCCCAACGTGACAAAGAACTCGAAAATGAGTTACTCAACGACCCAAAAGAACTGGCGGAACATCTCATGCTGATTGACCTGGGACGCAATGATGCCGGACGTATCAGCAAAATCGGCACAGTCAGACTGACCGATAAAATGGCTATCGAACGCTATTCCCATGTCATGCATATTGTTTCCAACGTCGTTGGAAAACTAAAGCCGGGGCTTTCCGCCATTGATGTCCTTAAAGCAACGTTCCCGGCGGGTACTGTCAGCGGCGCTCCCAAAATCCGTGCTATGGAAATTATTGACGAATTGGAGCCGGTAAAACGGGGAATTTACTCCGGTGCTGTTGGTTATCTCTCCTGGAATGGCAACATGGATACAGCCATTGCCATACGCACCGCAGTCATCAAGGATGAGAGCTTGCATATTCAGGCTGGTGCGGGAGTTGTCTATGACTCTATACCAGAGCTGGAATGGAAAGAGACCATGAACAAAGGCCGTGCCATTTTCAGGGCAGCCAGTCTTGCAGCAGCAGGATTAAATGGCTCACTTAAGCATCGCTAGGAGGTGACAGGAATGATATTAATGATCGACAATTACGACTCGTTCACCTACAACCTGGTGCAATATCTCGGTGAGCTAAAAGCAAAGGTAAGCGTTGTCAGAAATGATGAAATCAGCCTGCCGGAAATAGAAACACTGGCACCAGAAAGAATCATGATTTCACCTGGCCCCTGTACCCCCAATGAAGCCGGTATTTCACTGGATGTCATCGAAAAATTTTCCGGGCAACTACCACTTTTTGGTGTTTGCCTGGGTCATCAGTCTATCGGTCAGGCCTTTGGTGGCAAGATTGTTCGTGCCAAAGAAATTATGCATGGAAAAACATCTCTGATACACCATACCGGTCAAGGGGTCTTCAGGGGGCTGGAAAACCCCTTTGAAGCAACCCGCTATCACTCTTTGGTTATAGAGAAAGAGAGTCTTCCGGAGTGCCTGGAAATAACCGCATGGACAGAAACAGATAACGGTGAAATAGATGAAATCATGGGAGTTCGTCACAAAAAATACACCGTAGAAGGGGTGCAATTTCACCCCGAATCCATACTTACCCAGTACGGGCATGATATGTTACAAAACTTCCTCGAGATGAGATAGATGTTATCAGCTCCCCCCATGTACAGACGACTAGCTGGCATGCTCTATGATTTCCTCATTGGTGGTGCAGTAGCCAGTATCATGGCAACTATCATCATTGGCATCCTGATGTTAAAAGATGTCACCGTCCCTGCTAACAGTCTATTGTCCTACAGTATTTTTGCACTGGAGCTCTTTGTCGGTTTCTTCTACTTTCAGTGGTTCATCCTGCATAAGGGCCAAAGCCTGGGAATGCAGGTATGGAAAATAAAGATCACCGATATCCATGGTAACGCTGTCACCTATCCACGCATAGCCATCCGCTACTTATCGCTCACAGGCCTGATGCTTGCTGGTTTTCTGACTGGCTACAAGGTATTATCTTATTCAAGCACTGCTTCTATTGGCATCGCGCTTCTGTTTCTGCTGACTTCCCTGCTTTGGAGCTACACCAACAAGCGAAAGCAGGCATTACATGAAGTCCTTTCAAGCACCCGACTCCTTGACTGCCGATGAAATTTACCGAAGACCTCTCAACACAAGCATTAAACCTGATCACCGGGATTGAACCGGGTTGTATTATCGTACAAGGCAAGAAAATAAATTCTGCACACATTATTGCACCTGATGCCATTGTTAACTGGACAATCACAAGCTTTGCTGAACTTGCTGCAAAAAACCTTCAGCCTATCACTACTCTTCAACCCGAAGTGATTATTCTGGGAACTGGAGACGAACACATCATTCCACAAAAAAAGCTTTTAAAAGCACTCATTGAAACAGGTGTGGGGTTTGAAATTATGGCTACCTCTGCGGCGTGCAGAACATATAATATACTGGCAGCAGAAGGCAGGAGGGCAGTAGCCGCACTCGTGATATGAAAAAGGCAACTATACTTCAACTTACAAATTACGCTGAGTATAGTTAAATGTATTGAACCCGGAACTTTCAGATGGGCACTTCAAAATATCACTAACTAATTGATAAAATAGAAATAAAAGGCTATTTTAATTTCCACTCTATAAACCGAGCAACTGAAGGTTCCTGATTGAGAAGAAAACCTCCGGTTTATTCCCCCAAAAGATTTTCACCACTGAACCCCTGATTTTCCAGTATCCGCCGGAGTTTTTTCAGGGCATCCATCTGTATTTGACGCACCCGCTCCCGGGTTAAATCTAGTTCGTTACCTACCTGCTCCAGTGTTGAACAGTCATGTCCCAGCAGGCCAAAACGACGGATAATGACTTCCTTGTGCTTGGCAGCAAGCTGATTTAGCCAATGGTCTACAGATGATGTAATGTCTTCGTCCTCAAGGCTGGCACGAGGATCCGGTGTGGTTTTTTCAGAAACAAAATCAATCAAGCTACTAGAACCATCATTACTGTTCTTGATCGGCGTATCCAGTGAACCTGTTTGCTCATTATAATCCAGCAGCCGGTTTAACTGCTCCACGGACTTGCCCATTCTCTCTGCAATTTCCGGAATAGTTGGCTCTCTACCGTATTCCTGAGTAAGCTCTCTGGAGTGTTTTATATAAGAACTGAGCTCTTTGTTAATATGAATCGGCAAGCGAATCGTACGTGTCTGATTCATCAGGGCACGTTCAATATTTTGCCTTATCCACCAGGTTGCATACGTTGAAAAACGAAACCCTCTTTCCGGATCAAACTTTTCCACTGCGTGAATTAAACCAAGATTCCCCTCTTCAATCAGATCAGGTAACAACAAACCTCTTCCAATGTAACGCCTTGCAATCTTGACCACCAGGCGCAAGTTACAAACAATCATTTTTTTGCGGGCTTCTTCATTACCTTCTATAGCCAGACGACCATAATAGACCTCTTCTTCAGGTGTCAGTAGAGGGGAAAACTCAATCTCTTTAAGGTATAACTGCATGGCATCCAGCCCACGAGAGTCTATTCTTCTGGGGATTACTCCCTTTTTAACCGAGTTTTTTTTATCTGAATTATTATTAAGAGGCATGGACATATTCGTTCTCTACAGGAAGGGATTGAACGGACTAGATAACGGTATAAGTCTTATATTGCTACTGCACATCATGTAAATCCATGGCTACTTTCATAGCTCCTTGACATCCTTGTTTTTTGCCAAATATGCCGTAGACTTTTGAATAATAGAAATGCCACCCGTATTTTTTATAGCAATTACTTTGTGGGTTGAGACATTATGTATTAATCATAAAAACCAGCCTTGCAACTGAGCTGCAATGATAACATATCACCACATAAGCTACAAAAGCTCTCTTTTTTTGCAGGTTATTAATTACCTGAACTCATATCATATTCACTACAGCACCGTGAATAAGAGATTCATTTATCACAGGCCTAAAACTTCTGTTCAATAAAGAATCAAACCAGAACTTAGTTAAAATTCCGTATCAGGAGCCTGTCTCTTATCTCGCTATCAACATTGAAACGCGAACTCAAGTAGTAGCCATCCTGTCGACTCATATCACCATGCACAGTAACGCATCATAGAATAGGTGTATAGTCGTCATATGACAAACTAACGGTGCGTGTAGATAAAAGGGCTATCTCTGCATTGTCATATTTGACAAGGACACTATCGGGATGCACAGCATTACAAAAAGTTATTCTAGAAGCCTGTCAGACTTGACCGTTTGAAACGAAAATTCGTGAGAGCGAATTTAATGGGCGTATCAGGTGATCGCTATCCACGGATTTGCAGCCAAACAGCATTAAGCCCGACAAGCTCCTAGCGTGGCTTACCATATTTCTTGAATAACGAGTTCATGTATTGCTTGAATTGCGACACTGTCATCTGGCCTTTATTTGTAATAAATTCCTTGCGATCCTGTGGGGATAATTGACCGTTGAACCATCGCTTCCAGGCATTCTTTCGAGCGACTTCACTCCTGGACTCTTTAAGTAACTGCTGCTGCTTTGTCTCACTGTACCCATTCCAGTGACTGGCATGAACCTTTAGAACATCTCTTTGAATAGGGCTTAAGACTTTCCACGATACAGGAGAAGCAACCGCCACCTGAACGGCTAATAGAAAACTTGCCACGCCAAGAACTGGCGTTTTAGATGTAAACATAATAACACTCCTTGTTATTTAAGTTATTCCCCCCGTCTGCAAACCGAAAACTATCGGCATAAACTAAAATGAAGCCTTCAATGGCAATGGCAATGGCAATATCAAACTAAACTATCAAGTTTTTCTCTGAAACCTGACTCCACTCGTCAAAAATGTATCTGGCAAGTCTAACCGTATTGCTCATATAACCAATTATAAATTTCAATTTCTTCCTTGGTATCCTCAGAAGACTCCACTGTTCTGACCTTACCATTGTCAATCAGATTCGGAGTAGAGTGCCCCCTTAGGTCGGCGTGAATAGTCTTTTTACCAGAGTAATGGTGTGTAGAAGACAGTGTGAAGACAAAAGCGAGCACTAATGCCCCCCCCAATGCGACACCTCGAGCCAATGAGTACCGGTGATCCTTGAAGGTGCTACTCAGCAAACCTTTGTCGATGGCGTGGAACCTTGCCTGGGTCAGCCTGCTTTGAACCGGAAAATCCAGTGTCTCAAGCTGATGATCCAGCGCTTTTTTCACTTCAGAGAGCAGGACTTCATTCTCGTGTGGCTTATTCATAATCTCCTCTGCCTGATCGTTTCTCAGCACAACAATAATAATCAAGTCCCTTAAAACACCAGGCCAACATATGGCTTCTCAAGCTCTTCACGCAATCGATGTACGGCTCTTGAGTAATGTGTCTTTACACTACCCTCTGAGCATCTCATAATTTTAGCCGTCTCTGCCACACTAAACCCTTCCCATAAACGCAGTGTCAGGGCTTGTTGTTGGCGCAGGGGAAGACGTTCTACAGCAGCTAGCATATCCGTTGTTTCCTGCTCACCAATCAGTGTCCGACCCGGCTCACGACAAGAAACCTGAGCAACGCCATCCTCAATATTAAAACGATCACTTCCCGGTTTGTGGTTGAAAAACACCCTCCATCGGTTGCGTACACTTTCCCTTCGATACCAATCATTGATTTTGTTGTGCAAAATACGGTAAAAATATTTCGGCCAGTCATCTTTATGCAAATGCGAGTATTTTTGCACCAGTTTAAACATCGCATCCTGAACAATATCCAGTGCCTCTTCCTCCTGACTGGTAGCAAACCGCGCCACAATAAACGCACGCTTCTCCACACTTCTCAAGAAGGTATCCATATCTGCTGTAGAATTCAGAATCAGCTCCTTAGCCCCTGAAACATTGGCTAGTATAAATGATAACCAGCCTGTTAATTTCTGTTTCTGGTAATTAGATTGCTGTGATTATAGTCAACAGCTGAATTAATTCTAGAGCAAATATGTCCATATTTTATGCATCTTGCACGATTTCCCGGCCTGTATTGCAACAACAAAGACCAATTATCCTCTTTTACACCAGTTCTGACGCTTTCTCCAATCTTACGTTGACAGTAACTGCGTTATTATTGAGACTTTGTAAAAACCTGAACTACTTTGAAGCAAGCCCTGATCATCGTCGCTATTTTTCTTCCCGATAGCATGTAATTTATTCTGCTATTATCCTATTATAGAGAGCAGTAACCGCAACCACAGAGGATTT
The DNA here is from genome assembly GCA_015490895.1 of Thiotrichaceae bacterium. Classification (GTDB taxonomy): domain Bacteria; phylum Pseudomonadota; class Gammaproteobacteria; order Thiotrichales; family Thiotrichaceae; genus HyVt-477. Next base: position 10,315 of record WFWY01000057.1, read on the forward strand.
CCCATGCGCTGGAGAGACAAACGCAGAAGCAGCAATATTGAAGACAGAAGAGGTCGACGGGGGCCACGCGGACGTAAGCGAATGGGGGGTGGCCTTATGCTACTCATCATTCTGGGGCTTTTTCTTCTAATGGGTAAAAACCCTCTTAACCTGCTTGGTCTCGGTGGCGGCTCCGTCCCATCACCCTATGAATCTACTACCAGCTCCTTACCAGGTAGTGCCCAAAAAGATGAGAATGCCGAGTTTGTTTCCGTCATTCTCGCCAGTACTGAAGATGCCTGGGGTACTGTTTTCAAAAGAGCTGGCTATCAGTACAAAGCCCCCAAACTTGTACTTTTTAACGACACTGTCAGCTCAGCTTGCGGCATGACTTCAGCAGCTACCGGCCCTTTCTACTGCCCTGGTGACCATAAGGTCTATATTGATCTTGGCTTTTTCCGAGAACTTAATCGCATGGGAGCAACGGGTGATTTCGCACGAGCCTATGTTATTGCACATGAAGTTGGTCATCATATCCAGAATTTGCAGGGAATCTCTATGAAAATTCAGGAGTTACAACGCCGTGTTAGCAAACGCCAGGCCAACAGGTTATCCACCCTGACAGAGCTTCAGGCAGATTGCTATGCGGGCATCTGGATTAATAATTACGAAAAACAGGCTGATATACTGGAGCGGGGTGACATCGAAGAAGGGATACGCGCAGCTGCGAGCATTGGCGATGACCGTATGCAGCGCAATGCCGGACAACGCATTAACCCAGACGCTTTCACACATGGTTCCTCACGAGAACGTGCACAATGGTTTAAAATTGGCATGAAATACGGCAGCCTGAAAAAGTGTGATACTTTCAGTACTGTACGCTAACCGTTCTGCCTGGCAAAAGTCATGCAGGCGTCAATCTACACCTATCCCAAGGAGGCTCCCGATCAAGTTCCAATCGTTTTTCTGAGGCTGAAATATCGGCATTTTTAACGATAGCTATAAAAGTTAGCCATCGCTATTTGACGATTTTAACAACCTCAGCTTATGTGTTACTCATGGGATTTGCAGCAATCTAAGCCTTCTATTCTCAGACAACAGCCTCCTGACGCTTCAAAAAAGGGCTACTGCGCGGAAAGTGTGCGCTGAGAAAGTCCATCTGGTCAGCCAGAATAGACTTGCCCTTGAGAAATATATATTCCGCATAAGTTGGCTGGAATGGCACCGCAATTAAGCGCATATGCGCCTCTTCTGGCGTTCTACCACCTTTCATATTATTGCATCGCTTACACGCTGCGACAACATTAGTCCAGACATCCTTGCCTCCCTTGACGACTGGAATCACGTGGTCTCTGGATAACTGGTGATCAGCAAAGTGCTCACCGCAATACATACACAAATTACCATCACGACGAAACAGTGTTGGGTTATTTAATGCCGGAACAAAGCCATTATGTAATTGATGATGTGAGCCGTGGGTAGCAATAATGCTTGATACTTCAATCACACTTTGTTCACCCGTAAGTGCATTAAAACCACCATGCAAGGTTAGTACTGGGGTTCCACAACTATAGGCAACCTGCTCACCGTAATAGAGTTTAACTGCCAACTGGTAATGTATCCACTCCAGAGGCATACCGCTAACATCAGTACGAAGTATGGGTTGTGAAAGTGCTTGCGTTTGCATAGTGTTTCCTGATAACCGTTCTGTTACTCATTTTCTTCATTACGCTTATTTATTATTTGCAGGCTACCTCCTGGTTCCATCCGCAGGTCAAATGTGTATTTCACCTGCAAATCTGACCGCCCCAGAACCAGTAAAGGCTTGATAGCGATAATACCCAGCTCAATTAAGTGTTTTTCCTGCTTTATATCGCTGGATTGTACCGTTAGTTTTACTTTCCCGAGAATAGTTTCATCACCCGTCATATCTGCAATATCACGGGCCTCCATCTGCCGCCAAACCGTACCAGACAGGTGACTTAATAACGCTGGAGCCTCTACCTCAATCACACTTGTTCCCTCTGGTAATAAGCGATGAGTCAAAAAAGAGGTGACACTGGTTCCCAGTACACCATAGACAATTTCCCGGATGGTATAAATCTTCCTGTTTTTTAGTATATAGCGATTTAAGGTGACAGGGTTAGTCGAACCGAAGGTCGCTTCTTCCTCGTTAATGGTCAGCTTTATTTTTCCAGGGTCAAGCCCAAAAGCGGATAAATCTTTACCCTCAGGGTTATAGGTCGCAATGACAGGTTCCTGCAAAACTGTCAGTAACAACTTGATCCGTTCGCTATTCACCGGCGCAAAACCTGGCTCTAGCAACTGCCATTCATTTTGCTGTCTCTGTATATGTATATCCGCCTTGCCCATACGTTGTATGCGAATATCACTGGCCTGGTAGGCCGCAGTCACAAACAGGGGCTGCGTGCTATTGCCCGGTTTTGGTTGATACCCGATCACAAGTACCAGCACTACAACCACCAGTAACAAAATCAGATTCAGCCAGAAGCGCCTCGACATAAAGTCATCGCCTCCTGCGCTGGTACCAGATGATAATACCGGTTAAAACAAGCAACAAGGGAAGTATAATCAAAAATACAAGCCCCAGGCTGTAAAGCCATACCGGCTTCAAGTCCAGCCGTGTATCCGGTGCTCCTATTGTTTTGATAGCAATCAGTTCATCATCCTCAACCAGCCAGTTAAAAATCGCCATCGACAGATCCAGGTTTCCAACCTGCCCAATAAAAGCATTGAGCATGAAGTCACTATCCCCGACCACCACAATTCTTTGCTCCTTGCTCTGTTTTTTCTCATCCTCTGTCCCCCTGGGGGGCAACGAACGCGTTATGGAAACACCAACCGGTAAAGGGCCAGGTTTGTCACCTGAATCCTCTTCAAAGCGCACATCCCCTTTCAACTCATCAACTTCCAGCCAGCTGGTTGGCAAGCTCAACAGAAAATCTTCATAGTGCCATTTGCTTTCCTGGCTCTCATCCCGATTAATGGATGTCGCAAATGGAAACAGGGTTTGCAATTCCATGTCTTTACTAATTTCAGCATTGTTATAATCCACCACAGGGATCACTGCCGGGTGCTTAATCCCCAGTAACTCCCGCAGTTGCTCATTAGCATCCACTAAAGTCCCATCGTCAATTAGCAAACCCAGTTCAGCTTCAATCGGCTCAAGACCATGCAAGGAACCCGGCTCATGCAACCACAGTAAATTCCCCCCTTGCTCTATATAACGCTGAAGTATGGCCACTTCCCCGGGTAACAGGTCTTTCTGTGGAGAAGCAACCACCAGCAGGTGGGTATTGTCAGGTAGTTTTTGCGTCCTTACCAGATGATGAGGTTGTATCACAAATCCCCGTCTTTTTAGCATATTAGTCAACTGAGACATACCGGTAGACTGCGTACCAAATGGATTACGCTCTTCATGACCCTCCAGGAATACGACTTGCTTGTCTTCACGTCGAGACAAGCGCTGCAACGTAGTCGCCAGCACACTCTCAGCAAGTGACTCAACCACCTCGGAGCGATCTCCCAGCTGCACCAGCACCTGCCCCTGGTATTGAATACCGTCTTGTTTTGCGCGCTGTGGATACAGTTCGGGATTGACAATCTCAAGCGAGATATCTTTTTTGAACTTTTGATATTTAGCAATACGTTTTCTGATCTCAGTATGCATTGCGGGATCATCAGGCACATAAACAACGAAGGACAAGGGTTGGTGCGATGTTGTTTTCAGTAGTTGCTGCGTGGCAGGGGTCAGTGTATTCCGGTTGCCAAATGTCCAGTCAGCCTCATATTGATAAGTCTGGGCAACATAGCCCAGCATCCCGATCACGCCGACAAACAAAATATAGAAAATGCCATCCAGCAACCCTATTTTCAGGTGTGAGCTTTTACTCATTTTCATCGTCTGACGCTACCTCTGTAAACTTTCATTGTCCAGTTTCCGAATAGTAAGCCCTAAAAAACCTCCAATAAACAACAGGTAGTAAATCACATCACCACTTTGAAACAAGCCCTGTAAAAAGGAAAGAAAGTGCCCAAAATGTGAGATATATACGAAGAGCTCACTACCATTAGATTGTGACTTTCCCGAGATATAGAGCACCACCAGAAACAATAAGAAACCAAAGCTGGCAACCGCTGCGATAATGGGCTGACGCGTCAACGATGAAATGAATATTCCTGCCGCTGCGAAAGAAGCCAACAAAAGAACCAGCCCCAATAGCGAGGCCAGGATTTTACCAATATCCAACGAGGTTCCCAACTGCAGAGAAAACGGCATGAGTGAAATCATTGCTACCATCAAAAGGATAAACCCCATTAACCCCAGATATTTACCCAAAACGATTTCCGTCACGGAAACAGGTGAGGATCGTAACAGGGTAAACGTACCATTCATACGCTCTTCAGCAAAGGTACGCATAGTCAAGATCGGCATCACTGCTAACATAATCATACCTGCCCACAGATATACAGCACTCACAACCGTGTCAGTAACCCCCTGCACATTATCCATGCCTGCAGTTTGTGGCTGTATCACCTCAATAAACTCCTGAACGAGTACCAGAAAAATCAAACCCAATACAAACTGCATCACAGCCAGGATGCTCCACGCCAGAGGGGAACGAAACAAACGTCGAAATTCTGTTTTCGCTATTGACAATGCCATACTCACGTAACTTGTCCCTCCTCATGCACAATGGATAAAAAGATACTTTCAAGGCTGGTCGTTTGTGGAATCAGCTGTGTGATTTTCCACTGCTCTGCAAAAGCGAGTTTACACAGGGTGTCAGCAATGTTCCCCCCCTGATAGGAAACTCTATATTCCCCCTTGCCCGTATTTTCTACCATGGTCACACCCGGTAAGCTTTCCAGCTTGTGACTGTCAATGGCTGTTTCAAAACCCACTAGAAAAACAGGGTCTGCATGTCGCTGTTCCAAACCAGCGAGTGCGTCTTCAAACGCAGTTTTTCCCTGCGTCATAATCTGAACTCGATCACAGACCATTTTAACTTCTGGCAAAATATGTGTTGACAGAATCACACCGTGATCTTCACCAAGTTCGCGAATCAGCTTGCGAATTTCTTTAATCTGCAAGGGGTCCAAACCCACTGTCGGCTCATCCAGAATAACAACAGAGGGTTGATGCAATATTGCCTGTGCTATACCTGTGCGCTGCTGAAACCCCTTTGACAGGTTACCAATTAAACGTGTGGCAACATCAGTAAGATCACAACGCTGCAAGGCAAAATCCATTGCAACTCTGGCCTGTTTAGCTTGCAAACCATGCAAGGTTGCACAATAGCGTAAATATTCCAGCACCGTCATATCCAGATAAAGTGGTGGCTTTTCTGGCAGATATCCGATGTGACGTTTTGCTTCACGTGGTTCATCCAGCAAGTCAACCCCTGCGATCATTATCTGTCCGGTACCCGGCGCAATATTACCCGTCAACATTTGCATTGTCGTTGACTTGCCCGCTCCATTGGGGCCCAGCAAACCCAGCACCTGCCCCTGTCGTAAACAAATAGAGACACCATCTACCGCATGATGTCTGCCATAATGACGATGCAGGTTCTCAGCCAGAACCAGAACATCCTGTGTCATACAAACCCCTAATTACTTGTCATTTAATGTGTGCCACATTATACGCATAGATACTCAAAAATCAGTTATTTCTATAGAAAACGCATAGAAAGCCATAACTCGTTTTCCCCTATCACCGAGATCTCACTGACTATTTTTCGAACTATTGTTCTCAGGAACCTCTGATTAAGTCTGAGTGGAATTTCTCGATTGATAGAATTGTTCAGTTTTTGCTTAAAAATGGAGCTAATCGTCATTCTATCAGGGAGATCTTTAAGCAAAAAATGGACGATTCCAACTTCGAGAAAACCGCTCACGACTTGATTAGAGGTTCCTCAACAAACCGGAAAAGCACTATTGTAAAAGTTGCTCTAACTCAAAAAAGCGCAAGGAAATGTACTTTTGCAATAAGATTATCTGTCGATCTACTGATATTTTACTATAATGGCAACCGTCGTAATGCTCAGGCTACCTGTAATCATCCTGAGTCTGTGCCTTCAATACGGATAACAGAGGATATATCGGTTTAATATGGAATTTTTAAAATCCCTGGGCTTAGTGAGCTACGGATTACGCTGAATAGTTACATGAGAACTTCAAGGAGGCTCTGATTAAGTGTGGGTGGAATTTCTCGATTGATAGAATTGTTCAGTTTTTGCTTAAAAATGGAGCTAATCGTCATTCTATTAGAGAGATTTTTAAGCAAAAAATGGGCAATTCTAGCTTCGCGAAAACCGCTCACGACTTATTCAGAGTCTCCTTAATACCAGCGAATATTCTTAAATTCATATAAATCAATGCCTCATTGCCATCCGCCATATGTTCGAACGAAGGCCTAACAAATAAAGCGCCTCAAATAATAATTAACACAAGAGACTTAATCATGGAAGACAAAGACCAAAAGCACTGGTGGCTAGTCATCACAAAAACCCGCCAGGAAGAGCTGGCCGAACACAACCTGAATAATCAGGGCTATGTTACTTATCGACCACTCGCCAAGCGGCTGAGAAAATACCGAGGCAAAATGAAAACCAGAATAGAGTCTTTGTTCCCTGGCTATCTTTTTATCCACCTGGATCAATTGAATGATAACTGGAGTCCAATCCGGTCCACTTATGGTGTTAACCGAATTCTTAGTTTTGGCAATAAACCCGCCAGAGTGCCTGACGCCATCATCACTACCCTAAAGAAGGAAGAAGACGCGCTTGCTGAAAAAGCCATTGACCTTGATCGTTACAAGAAGGGAGACCTGGTCATTGTCAACCAGGAGGGTGCCTATAAAGGAATGCAAGGTGTTTTCCAGTGTTATGATGGCGAAGAACGCACCCAAATCCTGTTAAACATACTCCAGCAGGAAGCTGTTTTAACCATTCCACCTGGAGAAATCAGTACTATCGGCTAGGAGGCTTCCTATTTTCGGACAGGCTCCTAGAAGCTGAACGGAGAAATCAATCCCCTTGTGACATTCACGACTCTGCCTATCCATAGGCGGGAACCTGACTCATGAACGATAACCTGATCCTTACCCTGAATGTAGGGATCACGCATCTTGCCTTCCCGTATCGCTTTCAAGTTCAAATGATAGGCTTTAAAGTGTCCATTGTCTTTAGGTCTGAACAATACTACTCGAGCAGGGTCAGCCAGGTCTGAAAGACCACCCGCCATTGCCACCGCCTGGGAGACAGTTGTTGCACTTTTCAGCGGAAAAACACCGGCCTTTTTGACCCGTCCGCCTACAGTAACTTCCTTGCTGGTTTGCTCTTCCACAAACACACTCACCTGAGGGTTTTGCAAATATGTTTGTGATAGTTTTTGCGCCAGTTTTTTCTCAAGCTGCTGTTGGGTCAAACCTGCAACAGACATAACACCAATCAAAGGCAAAGAAATACGACCGTTCTGGTCAACACGTGTTTTTCCTGATAATTCATCGACGCGAAACACATTAATGGATATCAGATCATTGGGAGAAATCTTGTAAGCTCCTTCTGCTGTAGGTGAATAATTGAGTTCAGATAAACTGGAGAAAACCTTCTTCCCATCCAGATCACCGCTCGCTTCAGCACCAGAAGCGGATGCCGGGTCATCAGTCATTGACCCTGAGCTGCTACATCCTGATATGGCACTCATCAGGCCAAGCACCACAAGCGTTAAAAAATTAATATGACACTTCTTCTTCATTATCGTTGTACCTTCATGTGAATTAAAACCTGTCTTAAGGTTTGGGGTATTTTAGAGACCTTTGCAGAGAAAAGAAAACCAGGGGAAAAGCGTGTTATCGTCCATATTTCACCTAAAAAGCAAGTGGTAGCTGAGTTGAGCGAGCTTGTACTTTTTTAAAAAGTGACAACTCAACCATGTGCTTGTTTTTATAAAAAACATAGAAGATTCAAGCTTATTGTCCGTCCTGTCTTTCGTGTACAAGGTCTCATTAGGGAGCCTCTGATTAAGTCCGGTCGAATTTCCTGTGAGATGAAAGTCGTCAGTTTTTTGATAGAAAAGTTAGCAATAGTCATTCTATTGGTCACTTTTACAGCGAAAAAATAGCGCTATTTCAGCCTCAGGAAAACGATCGGGACTTGATCAGAGTCTCCATTAGTAATTATCTAACAATATCATCTTTTTGGGAGGCTACAACCCTACACCATACATCAATGGGTAAAGAAACACGATATACTGCGCCGTCGAGTATTACTTATGCTGACATTCGCATCCTGCGCCCTCCATTAGGCCTATTTCAGTGAATAACCAAATAACCCCAGGAAACACCCTTTTATTTTCCATAGAACCAGGATCTTGTTTGTGGGTATAATACTGCAGATTTTATACTTTCAATACACTTAAATTGCAAGTTAAAAACATGGGGCAACCTCTCTTACCTGTGCAAGAAAAAAATTTTCAAACATAAATCAGATACCTACCAAGAAAGAATGATTAAATCACTTCTCATAAAAACAACAGCTGTTGTCATAGGGCTGTTATTGCTGATTCGCCTTTTGAATATTAGCACAGGTATTCCCGTGTCCCTGTTAACAAAACCCTACCCGGAGCTTGAAACATTCCTCCAGACTGTCAAGGTCAACCCTCAACATGCTTATGCTCACGAGCAAATCGCCTGGCATGCATACAAAAGCAATGACAACGAAACCGCAAAAAAACATGCTATTACTGCTCTTGCCAATAACCCGTCGGATGGCCTGGCAATGGCCATACTTATCACCGTTTATGACCGTGAAAATAACCCTGAGCGTGCCCGTGAAGCAGCACAACTCGCTGCACACCTGTGGCCAGCACACGACATTTCCATGTGGATAGTGGCAGATTTCTGGATGAAAAACAATAATGTAAACAAAGCCATGAGCGCATGGAACATTATCCTTACCCAGCAGCCTCAGGGTGAAAAATTTACGTCTTCTGCTGCTGCCAGGCACCTGTTCCCCCTGCTTAACACCATCGCCCAGCATGAAAATTCCACCCAACTTTTTCAGCCCTATCATGCACAACCACCGGCCTGGTGGGATGCATTTTTTCAATTCATGGTCGAACAGCCCAATAACCTTGAAGCCGTAGAGCGTTTTTACCAGCAAGCTCGACTCAATGGACATGCGACAACAGCCAACAAAAAACGTTATCTGTCCAGCCTCATCCAGGAAAACCAGTGGACAAAAGCCTACAAGGTATGGAAGGACAGCCTGTCTACAGAAGACGCAACACTTGCAGCATTGATTTATGACGGTAGCTTTGAAGGTAAGTATATTAATGATGACTTTAACTGGATACTAGCCAATATGGATCGTGTCCAGGTTTATTTCGACACCTACAGCCGAGCCGATGGCAACAGAAGTTTACGGGTTGCTTTCAATACCTGGGTCGACGTGTACTGGAGCTATATTCGCCAGTATCTTGTATTACCCCCGGGCAACTATACCCTCTCGTTTCAGACCAGAGCCAATCTGGATTCACTCAAAGGGCTTAAATGGAGACTGGGCTGTTACCAAAACAGAGAAGACGGCAAAGAGCATATAACCACGCTAGCAGATAGCAGTGCCATAAGTGGAGATTTTGACTGGAAAGAAGAGCGATTCAGTTTCACCGTTCCTGACTCCCCTGACTGTGAAGCACAAAAGCTTTTCCTTATTTCTGCAGGAGATACACTTATAGAAAACCGTCTGCGGGGAAACATCTGGTTTGATAACTTCAAGATTATCCCGATGAAGCCGGATCAGGAGACAGATCAATAATGTATTTCGTTAAACATTATCTACTGACAACACTCACTATTATTCTTTTAGTCAGCTTTCCCTTTATGGGCGGTACTGAAATATTAACAACCGCCCCCGTGGTACAAGCGCTGTCTATTGTCCTGTTAGTTACTTTTTTCCTGCTTCAACAGCGTTACGACTTTATCAGCAAAGCCACCTGGCTCATGATCCTGTTTATTGTGATCACTCCCCTACTGTATCTTGTTCCAATACCGGCCGAATTATGGGATACATTGCCGGGGCGGCAGATTTATTCACAGGTGCATGATTGGCTTCTGATCGAACAACCTCACACCCCAATCCATAAAGCACTATCACTTATCCCTTACCGAACAGAACACGCCTTTTTCGCTGTACTTCCCCCTGTTGCAATTTTCCTGACCGTTGCAGCACTTCCGGCACACCAGAAACAGTTCATTATTTATTGTATTCTTGGATTAGCAGCAGCAGAAGCCAGCCTCGCGGTTATTCAGTTTAGCAGCAACAATCCTTTCTTTTATTTTGGAATTCCGATACTAAAGCAGGGTATCGCTCTGGGAACTTATCCCAACCCCGATCACTTTGTCCTGTTAATGGAAATATCCATCCCGCTGGTCATTTCCTTATTTTCCCATGAGTTACAGCATGGGAAAAAACGCAAGGACGATGGTTCTCTTTCCATGATGCTCTATGTGATTTATACCCTTTTATTAGTGTTATTTATCAGCGCTGCTTTCTTCTCCGGCTCCCGAGCAGGCATCCCTCTTGCCTTGCTAAGTGCCTTTTTGGCATATAGTGTCTTTTTGCGAAACAGTGCCAGCAAACATTCCCTTTTCTACGTCGCATTTATACTTATCGTAATAATTGGACTGCTCTCTTTTCTCAACCTGACTCCCGTGATCAATCGTTTTCTGGTCAACAATCCTTTTGTTGATGGGCGCTGGGTGATCTTTTCCAACACTCTGGAAGGAATACGCGCGTTTTTCCCTGTCGGTAGTGGGCCAGGAACATTCCCTGATATCTATCGTATTTTTCAACCTGCTGATCAAACCGGCTTTATCAATCACGCTCATAATGATTACCTGGAATTGCTTTTTGAAACAGGCCTGCCAGGTGTTGTTTTCATAACAATATTTTTATATATAAGCATCACAACCTGGCGCAGGATCAAAAGAATACGTGTTCGCAAAATTCATTATCTACGTATTGGCTCTGGTATTAGTATTTTGGTCATGCTCTTGCATTCTATCCTGGAATTTAATATGCACGATGTTACCAATATCCTGATCTTTGCCGTATTAGCTGCTGTCTTTTTGAACACACTTCCTTTTCAGCAACGAATGCGTGAAAAATAATCTTAAAAAACAATCTGAAAGCTCCCGCTATAAAAGAAGATACTTACGATTATAATCTATATTAATAAAAGAGATTAATTTTACTTCTATTAAGATTCAATTCAGCTTCATGTGGTATAAATTAACCAAATCTATGACCACAAACAATAATAACAGGATGGTGGCTAGGGCTAAGGCTAATAAAAAGCCGAAATAACAGACTGGGGAAATAATGGACATTTCAAAGATTTTTTTGTCATGCAGCAGGGCTTCTATTGCTGCCATATTGCTTGCAGGGCTAGTAACAGGCTCAGTTACCGCATCACCAACCAATACAACGCGCTCAGTTGAAGTACACAAGGCAGACCCAAACAGGCCTGCTACAAGGCTTGAGATTATCACCGCCGTAAAAAAAGCATACCCTGGGCGTATACTTTCGATTAGAAAAAGTTACAAAGCCTTTGGTGTCGATTGCCATACTGTAAAATTGATCGATAAAAAAGGAGAGCTATTGTCGATCAATGTCAACTGTGACTAAACCGCGACTCTAAACAAACCGAGTGTCTACAATACAAACGACAATCCTTACTGAAAAGTGTATTGGGACATGGATGAGACAAGGCACGCATCCTGTTGGATATTAATCTTGTAATGCTTGCTGCTGCTTTCATGCCGGGTTTATAGAGCAACTCTTGCCAGGAGGCTGCCCATTACCTGAATCCATGGCTGCAAGGCAAATTCAGATATCTGTTAAAATGGGGCAGATACTACCTCGAAATAACGGCATCCTTTTTTAATATGGATATGCTTATTTATCTTGCACGACAAGATAAAAAATTGCTATGGTATGCACCATCCAGACACCCATAAATTATTGCTAGAAGAACTCGTTACCTCTGGGGCTAAAGGGGTGTGTCTCTTACCTATTATTGCTGACTAAAAAAATGAGAATATTAATAATCGAAGACGATAGCGACATTCGTGAACAGGTCAAAGAAGAGCTTAAAAAAACAGGCTTTGTCGTGGATACCGCTGCAGATGGAAAAATGGGGTTGCACTATGCATTAGACTACCCCATTGATGTCGCCATTATCGACCTGGGTTTACCTGAAATTGATGGCATTGATATTATCAAAAACGTACGCGCCAAAGGGCTGGATTACCCCATCCTCATTCTTACCGCCCGTAGTCGCTGGCAAAGCAAGGTGGAGGGTCTGGAAGCAGGCGCCGATGACTATGTTGAAAAACCTTTTCATGCAGAAGAATTACTTGCCCGTGTCCGCGCACTCCTACGCCGAACAGGTCGCTGGGCCGCTTCTGAAATGACCTGTGGCCCCGTCCGCCTGAATACCTCGGAACAACGTGTTTTCCTGCATGATGAAGAAATTATCCTGACTGCCTACGAATACAAGGTCATCGAACATCTCATGCTACATGCGGGCAAAGTTATCTCAAAATCAGAATTGACCGAAAAAATGTATGATGATGATTCAGACCGTGATTCCAACGTTATCGAAGTTTTTATTCGTCGCCTGCGTATCAAGCTGGATCCCAATAACTCACTGAAACCCATAGAAACATTACGTGGGCGTGGTTACCGTTTCACTCTACCTAGAATCAATACTGCATGAATTCACTGCGTGCCCGGCAGCTCGTAAGCTCTTTCGCAATCATCATGGGCAGTATTTTCATTTTGGGTCTTATACTCTCCATGTTCATCTCAAACCGTGAACTGGAAAATGAACATACCAAACTCAAGGATATTGGTTTTGACTTACTAGGCTATTTCAGTTTTGAAAAGGGCAATTTTACCATCGACACTGAGCTGGAAGAGCAGTTAAACAAACTCTTCACAGATGCAGGGTTTAGTGACTCTGTTGAAAATACGGCAGCCTATATACAGGACACTAATACCAAAATCATTCACTGGCATAGCCTTGACCCCTTTGTAAACCTGAAAAATATATCTTATACAAAAAAGGATATGGAAAGAACCCTTTACACCTATCCTATTTCTGCTGAGCCTGGCGAAGATATTATCAAGAGACTCAAACCCGTTAACCTTGATCCAGACCTGGAAAATGACAGGAATATACAGCATATCGTTTATTCATATGGCTTCCAGCATTCCCCCTATGGACGCTACCAGCTGGTGATTGCCAAATCGGCCAATACGCTTTTCTCAGGCGAGCGTGACATGGTCACGCATCTGATTCTCCTTTTCAGTGCATCTGCATTACTGGTTTTACTGGCACAACTCGCCACCAGTTACTGGGTTATCGCACCAATCAAGGATTTTGAGGAAGAAATCAAACGCCTGGAATCTGGTGACCAGGAAAGTATCGTCAACCCCTACCCGGATGAACTCAACCCTATCAAAGGCACCATCAATGCCCTGGTTCAATATGAAGTGGGTCAAAAAAGGCGCTACCGTGATGCACTGGATGATCTGGCTCATAGTTTAAAAACCCCCCTCTCGGCCATTCAGGGCTATATCGACCAGGAAGGGAACAACCCCGACCGTAGCCCCTCCATAGAAGGTGTTTCCAGCCAGCTGGAGAGAATGAATGACATCATCTCGTACCAGTTAAGGCGAGCTGTCGTTACCAATCACCACGCCATGATTACCCCCCATCCACTCAGACCCGTGCTGATACGCCTCAGAGATTCACTACTAAAGGTATACCACACCAAAAATTTCACTCTTGATATTAAAGTTGAAAGTGATGTAAAAGTACGCATGGATAACGACGACATTCTGGAACTATTCGGCAACCTGCTGAACAATGCCTGCCGTTTCTGTGAAAAACTGGTTGAAGTGAATGTGCAACCCGATGGAAACTTCCTGATTGTTAATATTGATGATGACGGCATGGGCTTCCCGGATAACAACCCTTCCAAATTACTCAAGCGGGGTATTCGGGCCGACAGCCAAACAGAAGGGCAAGGTATCGGCCTGGCAGTTTGTACAGAAATTGTCGAAGCGGCAGGTGGCACCATTGAGCTGCTGGTCTCGCCACAAGTCGGTGCCAGAGTAAGAGTTCGCCTACCCGTCTGAACAAGTCATGACTCGTTTCTCTGAGACTAGAACCCGCCAGGCTTTCGCTATAAAAACGACCAATAGTAACGGCTATTGCTAACTTTTCTATCAAAAAGCTGACAAATTTCATCTCACAGGAAATTCGACCGGACTTAATCAAGAGGCGCTTCATTTAAGCGTATCAATCTGCTACATTCTGCTGCATGTCAATCAGCAAACACACGCCCATGATGCAACAATATTTACGCATCAAGGCTGAATATCCCGACACCCTGATGTTCTATCGCATGGGGGACTTCTACGAACTCTTTTTTGACGATGCCAAACGTGCAGCAGCCTTGCTGGACATCACACTCACCGCCAGAGGCAAATCTGACGGTGAAGCTATCCCCATGGCCGGTGTCCCTCACCATTCAGCCGAACAATACCTGTCCCGGTTGCTCAAGCTGGGAGAAGCCGTTGTCATTTGTGAACAGATCGGTGACCCGGCAACCAGCAAAGGTCCAGTAGAACGCAAAATTAGCCGCGTTCTCACACCAGGCACCGTCACCGATGATTTTCTGCTGACCGAGCGCAAGGACAACCTGCTTACGGCCATCGCCGAAAACAACCAGCAGTACGGTCTCGCCAGCATTGATATAAGCAGTGGACGCTTTGTGATACAGAACCTCCCTGATCACAATGAGCTTGGTAGCGAAATTGAACGCCTGCAACCTTCCGAAATCCTGTATGAAGAAGACAAGAAACCCGACTTGCCAGATAACTACACACTCACACCACGAGCACCCTGGCACTTTGATCTGGACACAGCACAGCAACTCCTGCTAAAACAACTCCAGACCCGGAGCCTCTCCGGCTACGGCTGTGACGACATGCCACTGGCACTAATCGCCGCTGGTGTCCTGCTGGGCTATGTCAATGAAACGCAACGAACCACACTGCCCCATATCAACAACCTGCAAGTAGAGCGTAGCGAAGAAGGTATTTTTCTGGATGCAGCCACCCGCCGCAATCTGGAACTGGAGCACAGCCTCACCGGCGAGCACAGCAATACCCTTATCTCCATTCTCGACAGCACCGTCACCAGCATGGGCGGCCGCATGTTACGCCGCTGGCTCAACAAGCCCCTGCGAGATCAGGCAACGCTGCGTCATCGACACCAGGCAACCGGCACCCTTATCGACCAGTACCGTTACGAAAACCTGCAAACAACACTACGCTCTATTGGTGACATTGAGCGTATCAGCTCCCGCATCTCTATTGGCTCTGCACGCCCACGGGATCTATCAACACTGCGCCAGTCCCTGCAAACCATCCCGATCATTCTTGAGCAGCTACAACCACTTGCCAACCCACATATTCAACAACTACACCAGGCCATCAACCCACACACTGAAGTCCGCGACCTGCTTGAACGAGCCATTATCGAAAATCCCCCTGTTCTGATTCGAGACGGTGGCGTCATCGCGCCCGGCTATGATAGCAAGCTGGATGAATTACGCGCCTTGCGTGAAAACTCGGAAAACTATTTACTGGAACTGGAAACCCGGGAAAAACAACGCACCGGCATACAAAACCTCAAGGTTGCCTATAACCGGGTACACGGATATTACATCGAAATACCACGCACACAGTCCGATGTCGTTCCCGCCGATTATATTCGCCGACAAACTCTCAAGGCGGTAGAACGCTTTATTATCCCCGAACTAAAAAAATTCGAAGACAAGGTTCTTTCCTCCAAAGAGCGTTCACTGGCACGTGAAAAAAGCCTCTACGAAGCCCTGCTACAAACACTGACAGAGGATGTACCTGCACTACGCCACAGCGCACAGCAACTCGCAGAGGTGGACATCCTTGCCAGCTTTGCCGAACGAGCAGTACGCCTCAATTACACCGCACCTGAATTTACCGACCAACCCGGATTAAGCATCCAGGGAGGACGCCACCCCGTCGTTGAACAAACACTGGACACACCATTCATCCCCAACGATGTCAACCTGCATAACGAACGCCGCATGTTGATTATTACCGGCCCCAATATGGGCGGGAAATCTACCTATATGCGACAAATCATTATTATTGCACTGATGGCCTCTATTGGCTCGCATGTGCCTGCCGACAGTGCAACCATTGGCCCCATTGACCGTATCTTTACCCGTATCGGTGCACACGATGATCTCAGCACAGGGCGCTCAACGTTTATGGTCGAAATGACTGAAGCCGCCAACATTCTCAATAATGCCACTGCCAACAGCCTGGTCTTGATGGATGAAATTGGCCGTGGCACCAGTACCTTCGACGGTTTGTCACTGGCCTGGGCATTTGCTGAACACCTGGTCAACCAGACACGCTCCTTTACGCTTTTTGCCACCCATTATTTTGAACTCACCCAGCTCGATGAGCTGAACCAGTACGTCTACAACGTTCACATTAATGTGGCAGAACACGCTGACAGTATCGTCTTTTTACATACTGTTAAAGAAGGCCCGGCGAACCAGAGTTACGGCTTGCAAGTTGCCCAGCTCGCTGGCGTTCCCAAGGCAGTCATCAGGGAAGCACGCAAACGGCTCCGTCTACTGGAAAAGACAGCACATCATGAACCCGTAACAGGAGAAACACTGCCGCTCGCACTTGGCTTTCCAGAGGAAACCGACACCTCCGCCACCGCACTCAAAAAAGCAGTAAGCGCTATAGACCCGGATGACCTCACTCCCAGAAAGGCTCTGGAAACACTGTATCAGTTAAAACGCATAGCCACTGATAAAGGCTGAAGCGGTAATCAAGAAACTGATACAGTAATCGTGACACGCGCAAAAAACACCTCCATAGCTCTTAAATCCATACAATCCCCAAAAACTGCTATAAGACTAACGACAAATTAGTTAGAATCTGCCCTGAAAAATAACTTGCGTCCCGATAGCTCAGCTGGATAGAGCGGCCCCCTCCTAAGGGGCAGGCCGGGGGTTCGAATCCTCCTCGGGACGCCAACCTGACAGCATTATCCCGCGGCGTTTTCCGGGTTGAATTTAAACTGCGATGCCAACCGGCTTACCCCCAAACCACTTTTCTTCTCAACCCTGATCTGAATGGGAATACGCTCCTTCATGGCTTCAACATGCGAAATAACACCAATCATTTTGCCACTTGCGTTAAGACTGTCCAGTGCATCCAGTGCAATATCCAGTGTCTCGCTATCCAGCGTACCAAACCCTTCATCCAGAAACAGTGAATCAATACTGACCTTGTGACTGACCAGATCTGAAAGTGCCAGAGCCAGTGCCAGACTCACCAGAAAACTTTCACCACCCGAAAGGGTTCGGGTATCCCGTACTGTATCTGCCTGCCAGGTATCCAGCACCTGTAGCTCCAGCGCTTCACCAGGTTTTCTCTGAAGCTGATAGCGCCCGTGCAAACGATTCAGGTGCTGGTTGGAGAGTGCAACAAGATGCTCCAGCGTCAGCCCCTGTGCAAATTTTCTAAATCGGGCGCCATCCGCGGAACCAATCAGACTGTTTAAATAACTCCAGTCATCATAGTCACGCTGCTGCAATACCCGCTCTTTCAATAGTGCCTGGTGCTGTACTTTACGCTGCTGGTCTGTTTTCAGTATTTGAGCCAGTTTACCCTGACTCTTATGCAGGGTTTTCAATGCTTCCTGTAGCTCTTTACTTTTTTGATCCAGGGCAGGCAGATCCAGCACACCGGAACCCTGTCCTGGCAAAAGTGCAGACTGCCCCTCCTGCTGTTTCCGCATCACTGACAACTGTTTTTCTTGCTGCTGCAGGCGAGTTTGCACCTGTTGTAACTGCTCATCAAGTGTCGCTTTTAACTGGCTTAATCGCTGCAACTCCTCATCATCCAATAACGCTGCCTGAAAAGCGGCCTGATCACTAAAGGGGCTTTGTTGTAATGCATCCTGCCAACGACGCTCACTCTGTGCTACCTGTTTTTCCAGCGTCTGTAACTGCCGCTGCTGTTGTCTCAGCTCTCCCTGTATTTGCTGCGCCTGTTGTTGATGCTGAGCCAGGGTCAGCTGTGCCTGTTCCAGTTGCTGCCTTGCAACAGCTGATTGCTGCCGTAGCGTAGCACGTACTTCAGCAACCTTTTGCTTGCCAAACAGAGCTTCTCGCATCTGTTGTTTTTCCTGCAGGGAACGCTCAAGTAACTGCTGTTCAATCTCATCTTGCTTATACTGATCCTGTAACGACTGCTGACGGGTAAGTAAATCCTGCAAAGACAGCTGCAACGTCGTGAGTTTTTCTGCGGTCTTCACCAACAAGACTTGCTGCTGTTGACAGGTTTGCCATTCCTGCTCACGTTGTGCCAACCATGGCGCATAATTTTCCGGCTCGGGAGCAGGCAAACCTATACCGGCTATTTCTTCTTCAAGGTATTGATTAATTTTTTCTATTTCCCTTTTATTTTTCTGCACTTCCAGATCCCGTTGCTGCATCTCCTGCATGTGTCCGGATTGTTCCTTTTCCAGCATTTGCAGTCTGTGTTGCTGCTTTTCCAGGGATTGCTGTAACACCTGGAGCTGCTCTTTTTGTTGCTGTATTTCACGCTGTGAACGGGTCAGTAATTCCCGCTGCTGTTCCTTCTCATGCAACTGATGTTGTAACTGTTCGCTATAGGCCAGCACTGCTTTCTTTTTATCTATTCGCAGAGCCTGACCATCTGCTAACTGTTGACGCCCGGCATCCCATTGCTGCTGGCAATCTTGCAGGGAGGACTGTAGTTGCCGAACCTGTTGCCCTGCCAACGCCAGCAGTGTGCTGTGCTGTGCCACCTGTTCGGCCTGTTGCTGTTTCTGCAACAGTAACGCTTCCTGTGCCTCTCGAGCCTCTGCCAGGCGTCGTCGCGTAATCGAGATATCCAGCTGCTGATAACGCTGTACAGCAGGGTGATCCGTTGCGCCACACAAGGGACAGGGCTGATTCTTTTGTAACTGTGCACGCTGCTCATCCAGAGCAACGATGTGTTGCTCCTGCTCCAGTAACTTTTCTATATCCTGAATCTGTTGTTGCTGACGTTGATAGTGCTTTTCAGATTGCTCAAGTTCTTTTTTCGCTTGTTCCAGCAAGGGCCGATTCCGCTGGATATCAGCCTGCTGTTGTTGCAGTTGCTGGCTTAAGTCAGCATACTGGTCGGCCCATTGCAGCAGCTGTGAACAGCCTGCATGCTGCTGCTGAAGCTGCTGGATTGTTGTATTCATTGCCTCCAGCTGAACCCCTGAAAACGCCTGCTCAAAGGTCTGCTGCCTATCCAGCCATTGTGCCTTCTGTTGCTGCAACGCCTCACTGCCAGCCTGTATTTCATGCTGTCGTATCTGGTGTTGCGTAGCCAGTTGCTGCAACTGTTGCTGCTGTCGTTTGCTGGCGACTTCTGCCTGTACCAATGCTTGTTTTCGTTCGGCCAGCTGATGCAACTTTTCTTTCCACAAAGGCAGGTATTCACCCAGCTTTTCCTGCGCTGCATGGGTGTGTAGATACCGTTCGGCCTGTGTCCTGCTCTCTTTGAGCTCAGTCATTGCTTTGTTCAGCGCTTTTTGTTGATGGCTTAGCTCTGCCAGTTCAACTGCATGCGCTCTCAGCTGTGCGGCCTTGTCCTGCTGTTGTTGCTGCAAAGTTTGCTGCTGTTGATCCAGAGGAATAATCTGTTCAACAATGAGGGACTCGGTACGCTCCTGCTCCGACTGAGCCTGCTCCCAGGCCAGCTGTGCCTGTTGTAGCTGCTGCCGAAGCGGTGCTTGTGCTGCCTCCAGGGCTGTCGCCGCTGTTTTCAACTCAGCCAGCGAAGAAACCATCTCTGCCTGTTGCTGTTGATGCTGGTTACAGGCTTCAAACGGATAACGCAAACGCTCTGCCGGCTCGCTCAGTTTGAGCTTTTCCAGCGCTTCACTTTCTTTATGTATGTTTATGTGAATTGTATTTAATAAATCGTTTGAACTTGCTTTTTCTTTCTCGAGTTCCTGTATTCGTTGCTGCCGTTGCAGCTCGGCAGTGACCGCATGAAGTGTCTCTTGCAGCTCGTTTTCGGTACTCTTTAGTTGCTGTTGTTGCTGCTTGTACTCCTCAATTTCCTCTGGTGACAATAATTCATACCCTTCAGTACGGGCTTGCAAATGATCCCGCTTGTCCTTTTCCTCTTTGTAACGCTGATAAACCTGCTGCGAGATCTGCCCATAAATTTCCGTACCCGTGACTTCTTCCAGCAATTCGGCGCGCTCATTGGGTTTGGCGTTCAGGAATGCGGCAAAACCACCTTGTGCCAATAGCATTGATTTTGTGAATCGTGCAAAGTCCAGGCCAGTGATAGCCGCCACTTCACTTTCTTTATCACGGATTTTTTCAGCCAGAATCTTGCCTTGCAGCGTACTTAACTCAACCCGGGGTGGCTGCAACTTGCCGTCGGGTTTGTTCCTGGCACGACGCTGACTCCAGAAAGCTCGATAGCCTTTACCCCTGACTTCAAATTCCACTTCTGCCAGGCACTCCCCGGTATGCCGGGTCATTATCTGGTTGTGCGTCGGCGACACATTCATACGCGGTGTCTGGTGATAAAGCGCCAGACAAATAGCATCCAGAATAGAGGTTTTCCCAGCGCCGGTAGGCCCGGTAATCGCAAACAGTCCCGTGCTGCCAAACGGTTCTGCGGTAAAGTCAATCTTCCATTCACCTCGCAGTGAATTAATATTCCTGAAACGCAGACTGAGTATCTTCATGCTGTGTTGCCTTCGCTTTTGCTTGTGTCAAGGGAGTCTACCAGGCGCTTGAAGTGCTGCCTGAGCCTTTCAGCACGTGCGACTTCGGCTTCACTTTCCCAGCTTTCCTGCTGCAAACGGCGCTCGAAGACTTCATCTACATCCAGTTCATGCAAGCTTTCCTGGGCATCAGATACCAAACCTTGCAGGCTGTTTTTTCTTTCTCGACGGATGCGTAGCACTTCCACAGGCAGTGTTGCTATCATCTGTTCTATACGTTGCTGCAAGTCTCCCAGATAATCCTGATGCGTTACGACAATTTCCAGCCAGGTGCTCTGAGGGACACTGTCCTGGGTGGCCATCTCCTCAAAACCCTGTAAGGTTTTCTCAATGCTGTCCAGATCCCCCCTGATCACTTGCATGGCCTGGTATACAGGTATCACCAGAGGCTCTACCCGTATCAGATGATTATCATCAAATTCCACCAGCAGAACGGATTTCTCTTGCCCGGTTTCATCAAAACTCAATGCTATCGGCGAGCCGCTATAACGTATATGCTCACTTTTACCAACTTGCTGGGAGCGATGAATATGGCCCAATGCAATATAGTCTGCCGCAGGAAAAGCACTGGCAGGAAAGGCATCCAGTGTACCAATATAAATCTCCCGCACAGAATCAGACGCACTAGCTCCCACCGTGGTTAGATGCCCCGTCGCGATAATCGGTATCTTTCGGTACTGTCTGGACAGGCTGTCACGATATTGCTGTGCCAGGGAAAACACCGTTGCATAGTGTTCTGCAATGGCGTCTTGCAGTTTCTGTTGCTTGTCCTGGCTGCTTTGTCCGGCCTGACTGATCATCACATCACGTGGACGAATGAAAGGAATTGCACACACCAGGGCAGCAGGATTCTGGTGTCTGTCACGCAATAATAGAACCTGTTCCTCACAGGCTGACATCACCGCAGGAATCACATGGGCATTCAGGCAGGCCAGCAACTCCCTGGACTCATCCAGAGTTGCCACAGAATCATGATTGCCGCCCAGCACCACCAGCTGACATCCATACTGCTGCAGCGCCACAACAAAACGATTGTAGATTTCACGGGCATAACTGGGTGGTGAGCCGGTATCGAAAATATCACCCGCGACGATCACCGCATCGACTTGTTGCTGATCTACCTGCTGTAATAACCAGTCAAGAAACGCCTTATGTTCAGCAGCCCGGCTCTTGCCCATAAAGTTCTGACCCAGATGCCAGTCGGATGTATGAATAATTCGCATATCACGTAGTGTATAAGAGCTGGATTTTCGGTGCCAGAAGTTACGGAACTCCTGAATAAGTCGTGAGCGATTTTTTCGAAGTCAGGAGCCTGTCGAACCTCTATTAATTCACTGCAAATATTCATTCACCGCAAAGACTCGGGTATACTCTGCGACCACTTCATTCTCGTTTTAATCATCACGGCTCAATACAATTATGCGTACTTCCCGGTTTCCCTTGTCCACACTTCGCGAGACACCTGCTGATGCTGAAATCATTAGTCATCAGCTCATGCTAAAAGCTGGCCTGATCAGGCGCTTGTCATCTGGCCTGTATACCTGGATGCCACTGGGTTTACGAGTACTTCGCAAGGTCGAAACAATTGTGCGTGAAGAAATGAACCGTGCCCAGGCTATAGAACTCCTCATGCCAACCATCCAGCCAGCCGAATTATGGCAGGAGTCTGGTCGCTGGGAACAATACGGGGCGGAACTACTGCGTGTAAAAGATCGCCACAACAGAGACTACTGCTATGGCCCCACACATGAAGAAATCATTACCGATTATGCCCGCAAGGATCTGACCAGTTATAAGCAACTTCCTGTTAACTATTACCAGATCCAGACCAAGTTTCGCGATGAAGTGCGCCCCCGTTTTGGTGTCATGCGGGCGCGGGAATTTTTAATGAAGGATGCCTACTCCTTCCACCTGACGCAGGAATCCTTGCAGGAAACCTACGCTGCCATGTATGACACCTACCGTGCTATCTTTACCCGTCTGGGACTCAGTTTCCGTGCCGTCGAAGCCGATACCGGCTCAATCGGTGGCAATGACTCACATGAGTTTCATGTGCTGGCAGATTCGGGAGAGGATGCGATTGCCTTCTCGGATAGCTCGGATTACGCCGCCAATATCGAAAAGGCCACCGCCGTTGCACCGACTACTCCCCGACCCGCCCCCCGTGCCGGCATGAAGACCGTAGAGACACCTGGTGTTAAATCCATTGAAGAGGTTGCCGGGTTTCTGAATGTCACACCTGATCAGGTTATTAAAACACTCTTTGTACTGGGCGAAAACGATGATGTGATTGCACTACTAATACGCGGTGATCATGAGCTCAATGAAATCAAGGCTGAAAAAATCAAGGGTGTTGCCAGCCCGCTTACGTTTGCTTCTGACGAACACATTATGGAAATCGTTGGCTGTCGTGCCGGCTCACTCGGCCCTTTGGGTCTACCCATCAAGGTAATTGCCGACCATGCCACTGCGGTGATGGCAGATTTTGTATGTGGCGCCAACAAGGAAGACAGGCACCTGATCAATGCCAACTGGATACGTGATATTCCCGAGCCGGTATTTGCCGATATCCGTAATGTGGTTGATGGCGACCCAAGCCCGGATGGCAAGGGTACATTATCCATTGTGCGCGGTATTGAAGTCGGACATATTTTTCAACTGGGCACTAAATACTCTGAAGCCATGCAGGCGACCGTACTGAATGAAAATGGCAAGGATCAGGTCATGACCATGGGTTGCTATGGTATTGGTGTCTCCCGGATCGTCGCTGCCACTATTGAACAGAACCACGATGATAGCGGGATTATCTGGCCACCGGCGATTGCACCTTTTGAGCTGGCACTGGTACCTGTGAACTACCATAAATCCGAGATCGTCAAGGCTCGGACTGATCAGCTTTATGATGAGCTGTTACAAGCCGGTTATAACGTCCTGCTGGATGATCGCAATATGCGACCAGGCGCCATGTTTGCCGACCTTGAGCTGATCGGTATTCCACACCGCCTGGTTATTTCCGAGCGCGGCCTGGCAAAAGATGAATTTGAATATAAAGCCCGAACCGGCACAGAAGCTGAAAGTATCCCGCTTGATAAGGTTCTTGAGAAGATTAAAGCGCTTCTGGCTTCAAAATAACACTGTAGGGGTCACTACAATAGACTGTTATCAATTTCGTTTTAAACAGGAAAAATTATGACTACCACCACACGTCCCGTCACCCGAGCCCTGATCAGTGTTTCTGATAAGACAGGGGTTATTGAGCTGGCAAAAACCCTGCATGCCAGGAATATTGAAATTCTCTCCACTGGCGGCACCGCCAAACTGCTGGCAAACAATAATATTCCCGTCGTAGAAGTCTCGGATTATACCGGCTTCCCTGAGATGATGGATGGTCGCGTAAAAACCCTGCATCCCAAAATTCATGGCGGTATTTTAGGCAGGCGCGGTACAGATGATGCAATCATGGCTGAGCATAACATCCCGCCCATTGACCTGATTATCGTTAACCTGTATCCCTTTGAAGCCACCGTTGCCCAGGCAGACTGCACACTGGAAGATGCGATTGAGAATATTGATATCGGTGGCCCCACCATGGTACGCGCCAGTGCCAAAAACCACGCTAACGTCGGTATTATTGTAGACCCGGCCGATTATACCCGGCTGGAGCAGGAACTCGCAGAGCATCAAAACACCCTGAGCCATATATTTCGTTTTGATATGGCCGTAAAAGCATTTGAACACACAGCACACTATGATGGCATGATTGCCAACTATCTGGGCAAGCGCGTCGATGTAGAATCCGGGCAGGATGAAAACCGTTTCTCCCGCACTTTCAATCAGCAGTTTATCAAAACACCGATCCAGATGCGCTATGGTGAAAACCCTCATCAAAGTGCCGCTTTTTACATCGAACATAACATTCATGAAGCCAGTATCTCCACTGCCACCCAGTTACAGGGCAAGGATCTGTCGTATAATAATATTGCCGATACCGATGCCGCTCTGGAATGTGTCAAACAATTTACTGACAAGCCCGCCTGTGTCATTGTTAAACATGCCAATCCCTGTGGTGTCGCGTATGGAAATACTCTGCGGGACGCCTACCAGCGTGCCTTTGAAACAGACCCGGAGTCCGCTTTCGGTGGCATCATCGCCTTGAATCAGGAGCTGGACGGTGAAACCGCACAAACCATTATCGACCAGCAGTTTGTCGAGGTCATCATTGCACCACGTGTATCTGATGCTGCCATTGAAGCTGTCAGCAGCAAAAAAAATGTGCGTCTGTTAGCCTGTGGTGATTTTTCCGAAGCACAGCAACGGCTGGACTACAAGCGCGTCAATGGCGGCTTGCTGGTACAGGATGCAGATCTGCTGCTTACCAGCGAACTGACGGTTGTGACAGAACGTCAACCCTCAGAAGAAGAAATGCGTGATCTGTTATTTGGCTGGAAGATAGCCAAGTTCGTTAAATCCAATGCCATTGTTTATACACGCAATGAAATGACTATTGGCGTAGGTGCCGGACAAATGAGCCGTATTAATTCAGCCCGTATCGCGGGTATTAAAGCCGAACATGCCGGGCTGGTAGTTAAAGGCTCAACCATGGCCTCGGATGCTTTCTTCCCCTTCAGGGATGGTATTGACCAGGCCGCTGAAGCAGGTATTCGTGCAGTTATCCAGCCCGGTGGCTCCATGCGGGACAATGAAGTCATTGAAGCGGCTAATGAACACAATATGGCGATGGTACTAACGGGAATGCGCCACTTCAGGCACTAACGAGGCTGTAAAGGAGACTCTGATCAAGTCCCAGTCGTTTTCCTGAGGCTGAAATATCGCCATTTTTTCGCTATAAAAGTGACCCATAGAATGACTATTGCTAACTTTTCTATCAAAAAACTGACGAATTTCATCTCACAGGAAATTCGACCGGACTTAATCAGAGGCTCCTAAAGAAACCTTTGGAAGGGCCTAAAAGTTTGGTTCAAAATGCGAAGGTTGGTTTGAAGGCTATCGCAGCACCAGCCTGCAAGCCACCCTGAGTATCAATTCTCCCTACCCATGGGAGACAGTAATCAGAAGCTCCTTATCGTGCATGAAACAACTTCACCGGAACTTGTTCAGCCTGTATTCATTTTTGTCGAATAGTTAGACAAAATAAATCCCAGAAATGGTCTATACTCTGCCGCAAACTTATACATGGAAATCAGGATATGGATATCAGCAGTATACTGCTCCTTCTCGTCTGGGGAGCGCTCGTGGGACTTGTGTTTTCTTCTATTGGCGCAGCTGGAGGAATTTTAGCCTCCTTTGGGCTCATTACTGTTATTGGTGTTACAGATCCCAATAGTGTTAAACCCATGGCACAGCTGCTTGCACTGGCCACTGCTCTCGTTTTCATACCGGGTTACTTCAAACGCAAGGCCTGGGTGTTACCCATCGGTCTCATGCTCAGTGCAGGTGGTATTGTTGGTGCACTGGTCGGCAGCACCCTCTCCAGGCATTATCTCTCGGATATGAGTACTTTCAAACCCTTATTTGGCCTATTGGCCTTTCTCGTCGCTGTCCAGATTGGCTGGAAACTCTACAAAGAGCGCAAAGAAGGCAAATCCATTACCTGTTTTTGCCAGGAGGGGGTAAAAAATATAACTGTCAATGAAAAAAATATTTTGTTTGACTATGCAGGAAAAACTTATCGCTGCAACCCCTGGTCTCCCTGGGTCGCCGGTTTCGGTATCGCAGTGATTGCCTCTATTTTTGGCGTGGGTGGTGGTTTTTTGCTGGTTCCCTATCTGGCATCTATTCTGGGTATTCCCATGTTTATCATCCCTGCAACCGCTGCGCTGGCAGTTTTTATCAGTGGCAGTATTTCCGTCGCCAACTATTTACGCATGGGGTCTGAAATTGATGTCCCTATCCTGGCCACGCTGATTATTGGTGGAATTGTAGGTGCCAGGCTGGGCCCCAAACTCAACCAGATTATGAAGGAAAGCTGGTTGCAGGCATCACTGGCCAGCATCGTTGCCGTTATTGGTACAAAATATTTGCTGAGCTAGGAGGCTGTCTGAGGACTAAGAAGCTAATGCAAATCCCTGTTTCTGGACAAGCCCAGGGCATCAGGTTTATCAACTGTTAGCCGTTGCCAAACCCGTATTAAAGGAGTGTCCCTGCTTATGAATATATCCAGCCCATTTATATAAAAACCGGTTGAGACGCCAGCGGCAGAGCAAGACACTATCGACTTCTTTCTCCCAGGCACGCAACACGAGACCTCCAACATGACAGCGCCGACTAATCACTTCAGCCTGACGCGAGTCATGGTAAATTCTAACCTTTAAATCAGGACGACGGCAGGCATCAGGCTCGCCCTCGAAGATATAAGTCAGCAAAATCGTCGTTGTATGCCGTGTTTGCTCGACAACATTAAGTGAGACTGGAACACCACCGGGAAGATTGGAGATAACTTCGCCCGATAGTCGCCGAATATCTCCACAAAGCAAACGAAGGCGTATATAATTCGCTTCGTACATTTGCATCAGATCTGCAAAGGAATGAGGTCTTGGCGTGTAAATTCTTGATTGCTTTTCTGTTATAACCATAGGGTAAATTCTAGCACAGCACCTTGCGCCCAAACATGAAATCTTATCAACCGTTATCCTGACCGACTATTATTTATGAACCCACTCATTAAGAAAACACAACCTTTTAACGATCAAAAACCGGGAACTTCGGGCTTACGCAAATCGGTAAAGTATTTCAAGGCGGATAATTATCTGCAGAATTTCATCCAGTCGATCTTTAACTGTCTGGACAAGCTCGAGGGCTCTACCCTTGTTCTGGGGGGCGATGGTCGCTACTTTAATCGTGAAGCGATCCAGATCATATTGCGTATGGCGGCAGCCAATGGTGTCGGTAAAGTTTTGCTGGGACAAGGGGGGATTTTATCCACACCCGCAGCTTCCCATATTATCCGCAAGTATGAAGCGCTTGGCGGTATTTTACTCACCGCCAGCCACAACCCGGGAGGACCTGACGGTGATTTCGGTGTTAAGTTCAATATCAGTAATGGCGGGCCTGCACCCGAGAAACTCACCAATGCTATTTTCGAAACCTCCAGGCAACTCAGCGAATATAAAATAGCCGAAGCACAGGTATCACCCATTGACAAACTGGGCACCTTTACCCTGGAAGAGATGCCGGTTGAGGTCATCGACCCTGTCAAAGATTATGCTGACCTGATGGAAAGCATTTTCGACTTCGAAAAAATCAGGGAGCTGGTTGCCGCACCTGATTTTAATGCCTGTTTTGATGCCATGAATGCAGTCACTGGCCCCTATGCAGAAGAAATTCTGGGTAAACGTCTGGGTATGGATAAACATGCCCTGATGAATACCCAGCCCCTGATGAACTTTGGCGGCAAACACCCTGATCCAAACCTGACGACAGCCAGACAACTTGTTGCAAAAATGTACGCCCCGAAAGATGCCCCCCAGTTTGGTGCCGCATCCGATGGGGATGGAGACCGGCATATGATCCTGGGTGACTACTTTTTTGTAAACCCCAGTGACAGCCTGGCTATCCTCGCTGCCAATGCCCGGAAAATACCGGCTTATCAGGAGGGCATCAAAGGAATCGCCCGTTCCATGCCAACCAGTCAGGCTGCAGATAAGGTCGCGGAAAAGCTGGGGATTCACTGCTATGAAACCCCTACCGGCTGGAAGTTCTTTGGCAACCTGCTGGATCACAATGAAATCACTTTTTGCGGGGAAGAGAGTTTTGGTGGAGGAGCGGATCATATCCGCGAAAAAGATGGACTGTGGGCAATTTTATTCTGGCTTAACCTGCTCGCTGTGAAGCAGGATTCAGTCGAAAATATTGTCCGCAAACACTGGGCTGAGTATGGCAGAAACTATTATAGCCGACATGATTACGAACGCCTGCCAACAAAACAGGCCGATGAAATTATGCGTCACCTGCAAAGCAGCCTGGCCTTGCTGCCGGGCACGCAGTTTGATACGTTACGCGTTGAAAAAGCTGATGACTTTACCTATATAGACCCGATTGATCACTCCATCAGTGAACACCAGGGAATCCGTATTATTTTCGACAACGGGTCAAGAATAATCTACCGGTTATCCGGTACTGGTACAGAGGGTGCCACCTTGCGTATTTATCTGGAGCGCTACGAAGCGGATATCAGAAAACACGACCTGGATATCCAGGAAACCTTGAGTGAACTCATTGAACTCTCGGTTAAACTCGCGAAAATAAAAGAAATTACCCAAAAAGACCAACCTACCGCTATTGTCTAAAAATCATGCTGTCTGGATCTATTTTGCCGATAACGCGTAATGATCCAGCACATTGAGAGAATTTAATTTACAATTTTGACAAATATCTCTACTATACCGCCGAATTTTAACCAAATAGATACTGTTTTTCAGTACTACAATAAGTAAACTGATTCATCATCGCAATAAAGAATAATAATAGCGCGATATTTAACCCCGGGCCTTAAGGAGTCATACATGACCACAAACAAAGACAATGTAACACCAATTGTCCGTAAATCTGCACTTCCTGTTGAGGGAATCGAACCCTATATCCCCAAAGAGGGAGAGGAGTACATGAATGAAGATCAAATCAAACACTTTCAAGATATATTAACCCGCTGGAGAGATTCACTTATCAAGGAAGTTGACCGCACGGTTGACCATTTAAAATCCGAGGTCAAGAACCTTTCCGACCCATCGGATCGCGCGACACAGGAAGAAGAATTTGCGCTGGAATTGCGTACCCGTGACAGAGAGCGTTTATTAATTAGAAAAATCGAAAAAACACTGGCACTCACTGAAACAGATGAGTACGGCTACTGTCAGGCCTGTGGTATAGAAATCGGTCTGCAACGACTGGAAGCACGTCCTACTGCAGAATACTGCATTGACTGTAAAACCACCCAGGAGATAAAGGAAAGGCAAATGGCCTGATACATACCACTCTTGGCACAAAAAAAGGAGCCAACAGGCTCCTTTTTTTGTGCCTGCATGCCAGGCAACGACACATGCCATCAACAGGCAGACCAGCACACCTATTCATTCAGCACCTCTTATCCCTGCCGATGAACCAGTCACCTGAAAGCTATTTTCAAACAGGAAAAATCTGCTTTTTTGATCTATTTTTAGCACTGAGGCGTTATTAATACTCATACTCCAACAAGCATCTACCACCAATAACGACTCAATGAGTCAGTAACTTGCTCAAATTATTCACCAGCTTGTAAGACTTGAGTCTATTCAGCACTCTCTGAACAAACTGGCACGATGGGCACATATCTAAAGAGGTAAAGCCACCTGCTTTGATACAGGATTATAGAAAATTGCAACCAGGGTGTCATTATGCTCAACAGCGTTACTAACTGGCTATGGGAACACATCGTTACCTGGTTAAATACCGAATCAGAACCAGGATCTGTCGTTGATATCTTTGACTTCGACCAGCTTCTGACGGACGCACGTCCAGCAGATGTGATTCTGGTTGAGGGGCGATCACATGTTAGCGAAGTGATCAAGGTAGTGACTCTTTCACCCTGGACACATGTCGCATTGATGATTGGCTCGCTCAACCATCTTTCCAACCCTCGTGTACGTAAAAAAGTCAGCGCGTTTTATCAGGGAGATCCCGACGAACCACTCGTTGTTGAATCACTCCTCGGCTACGGTACAGTAGTAAACCCTCTCAAATCCTACCGAGGGCAACATCTACGGGTATGCAGAGCCATCAATTTGAGTGCCAAAGACCGTGAAAAAGTTGCCGCTTTCGCGGTTGAGCATTTAGGCATGGATTATGACGTGCGCCAGTTACTGGATCTCGCCAGACTGATGTTTCCTTATGGTATCCTGCCCAGAAAATGGCGTTCCACGCTGTTTGAACACAATGCTGGCAAGCCCACACAAATTGTTTGTTCTAGTATGATTGCACGCTGTTTTCAGCATGTACAGTATCCGATTTTGCCGATCATACGTACTGATAAGAACGATGTCATACGCTTTTACAAACGTAGTTTTCGTTTATTTGTTCCGGCAGATTTTGATTACTCACCCTTTTTTAATGTGATCAAATATCCGTCCCGGCAATATATTCGAAAAATTGCGGCAAACAATTTGCCCTGGTGTGATTTGCCACCTCCGGACAAGGCCGGGAAGAAAGCGACCGACGGCAAAAAGAGTGCCCCATTACCCCGTTTCTCGTTTAGTCGTATTAAACATCAAATGACAACGGCAAGGAGGTAGATCATCATGAGCTGGTTCATACTTCTGATCGTTCTCATTGGCATCCTTGGATACCTGAGACTTCCCTTGCAAAAAGCCAACCTGATCATCATCGCCTGGCTGGTACTGGTACCAGTAACCGGCAACCTGTCCACAGGAATATGGCTACTCTGGCTAACGGTACTGTTATTACTGACATTGATCAACTGGTCAGCATTGCGTCACAAACTCATCAGTCGTCCGGTCATGAGTCTGCTATCTCATAACCTGCCCTCAGTCTCCAGGACAGAGCAGGAAGCACTGGATAGCGGCGATGTCTGGTGGGATGCTGAGCTGTTTTCCGGCAAACCAGACTGGGGTCGTCTATACGGCCTTGCCACGCATCGTTTAAGTGATGAAGAACAAGCCTTTCTGGATGGCCCGGTCGAACAGCTCTGTGAAATGATTGATGACTGGAAGATCACCCACGAATGGCTGGATCTGCCTGAAGATATCTGGGCCTTTATTAAAAAAGAACGCTTCTGGGGGATGATTATTCCCAGGCGTTATGGCGGCCTTGAATTTTCTGCACTGGCACACTCTGAAGTGATTATGAAACTCTCCAGCCGGAGTATCGCCGTCGCTGTCACCGTGATGGTGCCTAATTCACTTGGCCCCGGACAATTATTACTAAAGTATGGCTCTGAATCTGCAAAGAACTATTATCTTCCCCGGCTGGCACGAGGAGAGGAAATCCCCTGCTTTGCCCTGACCGGGCCGGAGGCTGGCAGCGATGCAAGCGCCATTCCTGATACCGGTCGTGTATGCCGGGCTGATTTTGACGGCAAACAGAATGTCCTGGGTATCCGGCTTAACTGGGAAAAGCGCTATATTACCCTGGCACCTGTCGCCAGCTTGCTCGGCCTGGCCTTCCATCTGTATGATCCGGAACAACTCCTGGGTGAGGAAAAAGATATCGGAATTACACTCGCCCTGATTCCCACATCAACCCCCGGTATTGAGATAGGCCGTCGCCACTTCCCGCTGAACTCCCCCTTTCAGAACGGCCCGACCACTGGCAAGGATGTTTTTATCCCTATGGACTGGGTTATTGGTGGGCAACAACAAGTTGGTAAGGGCTGGCAAATGCTGCTGGAATGCCTGGGAGAAGGCCGGGGAATTTCCTTACCTTCACTATCGGTTGGTGCTGTCAAGATGGCAAGCCGGGTAACGGGCGCCTATAGCCGGGTACGTAAACAGTTTGGCTTGCCTATCGGCAGATTCGAGGGTGTTGAAGAACCCCTCGCTCGTATTCTCGGCAATACCTACATCATGGATGCCGGTCGCAAACTCACCCTGACTGCACTGGATCAGGGGCGCAGTCCCGCTGTTATCACTGCCCTGCTCAAATACCAGCTCACTGAGCGGATGCGTCGGGTCATTAACGATGCCATGGATATTCAGGGCGGCTCCGGGATTTGCATGGGGCCATCAAACTATCTTGCTCGTGGCTATCAGGCTTTACCCATCGCCATTACCGTTGAGGGCGCCAATATTTTGACACGTTCACTTATTGTTTTTGGTCAGGGTGCTGTTCGCTGCCATCCGTATTTACTCAAGGAGATGAAAGCCGTACAGAACAAAGACCTGCAAGCCTTTGACCAGGCACTGTTAGGGCATATGGGGTTTATGGTCAGCAATCTCATGCGTAGTCTCTGGTTCGGTTTGACCAATGGCATTTTTGAAGCTTGCGGCACACCCGCCACCCGCTGCTATTGCCGACATCTGACGCGCCTGAGCGCGAATTTTGCACTCATTACAGACTATACCCTGTTAACCCTGGGCGGTACTTTTAAACGCAAGGAGCGATTATCCGGTCGTCTCGCCGATGTTCTGTCCAACCTGTATTTATGCTCAGCGGTGCTCAAACATTATGAGGAACAGGGTGCGCCCGCTGCGGATAAGCCACTCCTGGACTATGCAGCCTTGCTGACCATTCATCGTGCCCAGCAAGCCATGCTGGCTGCACTGCATAATCTGCCCTTACCCTGGCTTGCAAAAACCCTGCGCTTCCTGATGTTTCCTTTTGGCAAACCCTTCGCCCCACCCCAGGATGCTCTGATACATCAAGTTGCCAAAATGGCACTGGAACCATCAGCCAGCAGAGATCGACTAACAGAAGGGATCTATACCAATGAAGAAGCCGATCACCCGCTAGGGCGTATTGAATACGCCCTGCTACAGGCCATAAAAGCTGAACCGGCTGAGAAAAAACTTCGTGCACTGGTCAAGGCCGGCAAGGTTGAAGGGCTAACCCAGCAGACACAAACACAGGATGCTCTGGACAAGAAGCTGGTTAGCGATACTGAAGCACAGTTGTTATTCAACGCCTGGTCCGCCATGCGTAAGGCGGTGCAAGTAGATGCGTTTGCACCTGAGGCATTATGAATACAATACGCAAGCGGAGCGAGCTGTTACTACCAGACATACATTAAAGAGCCTCTGATTAAGTCCGGTCGAATTTCCTGTGAGATGAAATTCGTCAGTTTTTGCTTAAAAATGGCGCTAATAGTCACTCTGTTA
This sequence comes from Thiotrichaceae bacterium, assembly GCA_015490895.1. Classification (GTDB taxonomy): domain Bacteria; phylum Pseudomonadota; class Gammaproteobacteria; order Thiotrichales; family Thiotrichaceae; genus HyVt-477. The sequence goes on from WFWY01000057.1 coordinate 44,097, forward strand.
GGGAGATTTTTAGGCAAAAAATGGGGGATTCTAGCTTCGAAAAAACCGCTCACGACTTATTCAGAGGTTCCTTAAGCTCGCAGATTAATACTATACTCTTCAGAGCGATCTGAAGCACTTACACAACACCCTGAACGGATGACGAAACAATAAGGCAAGGAAATTATAATGACCCAGACACGTCCGGTTTATCTGGTAGATGGCGCACGTACCCCCTTTCTCAAGGCACGTGGCCGCCCGGGCTCTTTTCACGCCGCCGATCTGGCAATTCACGCCAGCAAACTATTATTACTACGCCAGCCCTTCGCGGAAACGGCCTTTGATGAAGTCATTTTTGGGTGTGTTTCACCTGCTGCCGACGAAGCCAATATTGCCCGAATTATTGCCCTGCGCCTGGGATGTGGTGAAAAAACACCGGCTTTTACTGTACAACGCAACTGTGCATCCGGACTTAATGCGGTAGATGAAGCCTGCCGTCATATCGCACATGGCTACTCTGATCTTATCCTCGCCGGTGGCGTCGAGGCCATGAGCCATACCCCACTCCTGTTCCGGGAAAGCATGGTGAACTGGCTGGCAGACTGGAATAGCGCCAAAAACTTGCAACAAAAAATCCGCCACCTGCTGGCACTCAGACCTTCACATTTTGCTCCAGTGATTGCATTGCTACGCGGCTTGCGGGACCCGGTCGTCGGTATGGACATGGGGCAAACCGCAGAGGAAATCGCTTACCGTTTTCAGATCAGCCGTGAACAGATGGATACCTATGCCGTACAAAGCCACCAACGGCTTGCACAGGCCATCAAGCAAGGCTGGCACTCGGAAGTCGTGCCACTTTATACACCCTCTGAAGAAGTATTGGACAGCGATGATGGCTTGCGTGCCGACAGCTCCATCGAAAAGCTCGCCACACTGCGTCCCGTCTTTGATAAACCCGCAGGAAATGTCACCGCAGGTAACAGTGCCCAGATAACTGATGGTGCCGCCTGCCTGATTGTAGCCAGCGAAATGGCCGTCGAACGTTACCAGCTGCCAGTATTGGCCCGGTTGTTCCCTGCACAATGGGCGGGCGTCAATCCTGCACAAATGGGACTGGGGCCGGTTCATGCGATTGCCAAAACACTGGTTGAGCATCAGTTGCCACTATCTGCTATTGACTACTGGGAAATCAATGAAGCCTTTGCTGCACAAGTACTAGCCTGCCTAAAAGCGCTGAATGACGATACCTACTGCAAGGAGGAAGTTGGACTGAAACAGGCGCTGGGAGAAATTAACCCTCAACACTTGAATATTGATGGCGGTGCGATTAGCCAGGGGCATCCTGTCGGAGCCAGTGGTGCCCGAATTGTGTTACACCTGAGTACCATCCTGCACCGGCAGCAAGCTCAAAAAGGCATTGCCAGTTTGTGTATTGGCGGTGGTCAGGGGGGCGCCATGCTAATAGAGAGAGCATCCTGATGATGGAGTATCAACACCTGTCCCTGTACAAGGATAGCCAGAATATTGCCTGGCTCGCGCTGGATGTCCAGGGAAAACCTGCCAATATTCTCATGCCTGAAGTGCTGGAAGAAATCCAGATTGCCTGTCGTGAACTCAAGCATCTGGCCGCGAAAGGACTGGTTATCTTCTCCACCAAGATCAATGGCTTTATCGCCGGTGCAGATATTGAGCGTTTCAAGGGTAGCAAAGACGCACAAAGTAATATCGAACGGGCAAAAGCCTATATTGAGCTGGGTCAACGTACCTGTGAGGTAGTTGAAAACCTGAATATTACCAGTGTTGCCCTGATTGACGGCTTTTGCATGGGCGGGGGAACCGAGCTGGCTCTGGCCTGCGACTACCGCATTGCCAGTGACAGCCCCAAAACCCGAATCAGCCTGCCCGAAATCAAACTGGGAATCCACCCCGGCTTTGGTGGTACTGTACGCTCCATTCAGCGCATGGGAGTACTCAAGGCCATGCCCATGATGTTAACAGGGCGCGCCTATAATGGGCGCTCTGCCCTGAAAGCAGGGCTGGTAGACTACACGGTGCCATTGCGTCAGCTGAAGCATACCGCCTCCTTTGTCATCCGGCACCAGCCACCTGTAGCCTCCGTCCCCTTCTTCACCCGGCTGCTGGAAAAGAAACCTCTGCGCGCCCTCGTCGCCATGCAGATGCGTAAACAGGTAGCACAAAAAGCCAGACCAGAACATTACCCTGCCCCTTATGCACTCATTGATTTATGGGAAAAACACGGCGGTAATCCTGGAGCCATGTATTCCCACGAAGCACGCTCGGTTTCCCGGTTAATCCTGACTGAAACAGCACAAAATCTGGTACGCGTCTTCTTTCTGCAATCCCGCTTAAAGGGGCTGGGAAAACCGTCGCAACTGACACTACAACACGTTCATGTTGTTGGTGCGGGTATCATGGGCACTGATATCGCAACCTGGTGTGCTGCCAGGGGTTTTAAGGTCACCTTGCAGGACACGCAAAATGTCAGCCTGGCAAAAGCACAGCAACGCGCGCGCAAAAACCTGCAACGCCAATTCAAGAAAGACCGCAAAAGTGTTCGTGATGCCCTGGATCGCATAATCCCTGACAGTGAGGACGCAGGCATTGCCAAAGCCGATGTTATTATCGAGGCCATCTATGAGGATCTAGCTGCCAAGCAGGCTGTCTTTCAATCCATAGAAAAAAGATCTCGCCCCGATGCCCTGCTGGCCACGAATACCTCCAGCATCCCTCTGGCAGATATAGCACAAGCCTTGCAAGCACCCGAGCGACTTATCGGCCTGCACTTCTTTAATCCCGTCTTTAAGATGCCCCTGGTCGAGGTAGTATATGAACGCTCATTGGGTAACAATGAACAGCTCAGCGAACAGGTCGCTAAAGGAACTGCCTTCGCCAGACACATAAAAAAACTTCCGTTGCCCGTAAAAAGTAGCCCTGGCTTTCTCATCAACCGCATCCTTATGCCCTACTTGCTGGAAGCTATAACATTACATCAACAAGGTGTTTCAGCCACTGTCATTGACCAGGCTGCCAAAGATTTTGGAATGCCCATGGGACCACTGGAACTGGCAGATACGGTGGGACTGGATATCTGCCTGGATGTCGGCAAAATTATTTCCAGAGCCCTGGACATCCCGTTACCGGATGGTTTGCAGGAGATTGTCAGTGCCAATCAGCTGGGAAAAAAATCCGGGCAAGGTTTTTACCTCTATAAAAAAGGAAAACCGGTCAAGCCAGCGCTGCAACCCAGACAGGTGAAAAGCTGGACAGGAGACCCACAGCATATTCAACAACGACTCATACAAAAATTACTTGATGAGGCTCAAAAATGTCTGGATGAGGGTATTGTAGAGGATGCTGATTTACTGGATGCCGGAGTCATTTTCGGGACAGGCTTTGCACCCTTTCGGGGTGGGCCTATGCACTCTATGGCGCGAACAACTTCTACCTGATATCAAGAGCTCCTGGGAGGCTGCGAGAGCTAAGAATTCCAGTCTATTCAGACAAAAAAATAGACAGCACAATGGCTGTCTATTTTTGTAAGGTCTGGCAGGCTTGATGGCTTGCCTTCTCCGGCTGTAGCAAAACATGGGCACAAAAAACCCAGCTGTTAAGAAGCTCCTTAGGTTAACTCACTATCAGGGGCTTACCGCAGCATTACTTGCGCTACTTCCACCACCGCTTTTAGCAACAACGCCTGCGGCACCAGCAGCACCGGCAAGAGGCAACCATGATGAACCCAGCAAAGGCGCTGATGCACTCGCCAGTTTCACTTTACAGGCGGAGCATTGTGCTTCAGCCAGGTTGGGATCAATACGCTGAATTTTGTAAGATTTGGTTGACAGAGCCTTCAAATCAGAGGCTTTGGCAAGTGTTGCCGGGGCACAAGGCGAGCTTTTGGAAACGGTTATCTCCCTGGCAGCTTCCACATTGCTGACACAGGTATCAAACTTTACCTGTACCTTACCATTTTTCATGGATCGCACAATGTCGCCTTCTTCAAGAACCATGCCTCGCTGTGCAACATATTTATAGCCAGCCCGCTCAACAACCGCATCACCATTTAAAGAAATAATTTGTGCAACTTTTGCCTGTGCTCCCGTTGCAACTGCAAGCAGCGCGATAGCAACACTGGTCTGGTAGATTTTTCGCATCATAATAGAGCCCTTCCTTCAAGGATTAAATAATTAGATTAACAAGTCATGTAAATATATACCAACTTATTGTTTTATGTGGGTATTGTATACTGTCTCAATGTAAGTGTGCCCAAAATTACCCTGTTTTTCTGCAGACAGGCCACGAAGATGGAAGCACTATCCAATACACCAATAAATACTTAATATGACTAACATTGCCCCATGTTAGTACTTTCCTCGAATGACTTCAACTATTTACCTGAATGACAGATGAAAAAACATGATATACGGTTCATACACATCATTTATAGCGTCTATGGCATCACTTGTAGAGGCTCCTCAAGGAAGCTCTGATCAAGTCGTGAGCGGAGGTGTTTGGTTAGCTATTGGAGGGACACTCTATACAACCGGTGTTATCTTTTTTGTGCTGGATTATCGACTAAAACATGCTCATGGAATTTGGCACTTGTTTGTTATAGGCGGTAGCGCGAGTCATTATGGCTCTATTGTTGCTTATGTCATTGCGTAGGTTTTCTTTCGATCATCAAAAAAGCCAGGCTCTGGTTTACCCCGCTCCTCACTTTTCCTGTCCTGTTCAAATGTTGCAACCTTCACACCTTATTCTTGCAACAATTCGGCCTCCATTGATAAATAAACCTGGTAAGCATTGGTACGGTTCGCTTCAGCAAAGGCTGGCAGGTCTTTAAATTCAGACCAGTCTGTTGCAGCATAGACTTCATCAAAGGGGGTGAAATCATCCACTGCGGCTCCCATTGTTGTTCGCAGATAAGCCAGATACTTTCGAGTAAGCGCGATAGTTTCGGATGGTTTGGTAGAGGCCGGGCCATGTCCCGGGATGAGGGCTGCCAAACCACTGGTTTCGAGATGGGTTAATGTTTCCAGCCAGTTTTTGGAGTCAGCACTGCCGACGTAAGGTACTCGTCCTTCAAAGATGATATCACCCGAGAAGAGGACTTTATCGTTCTCAACCAGCATGGTGAGATCGCCTGAAGAATGCGCTCTTCCCAAATAGTTTATAACAAAGGTAAGACCGCCGAGTGTAAAGGTGGTCGATTGGGAGATGGTCACATCAGGCAATACCAGGTGGGTTCGTTCGTTAACCCAGGGGTCAAGCGAAAAACGGCGCTCTTCCAGGCGTTCTTTGGCGGCATCTGACCTGATATATTCTTGTGCACCAAGCGGTGCAATAATTTCAGCACCGAGTTCTTCAAAAGCTTGTATGCCGTAAATATGATCCGCATGGTAATGGCTGATCACGAGTTTTTTGATGGGTTTGCTGGTGATTTTCCGTATGTTGTGGATCAGTTTATGCCCGAGAGAGGGGGAGCCGAGTGCATCAAAAACCACAACGCCCTCTTTGGTAACCACAAAGCCGGAATTTGAAACAAACCCTTCGTTGTCAGTAGCCATACCGGCCTTGCCACCGACAAAATAAACGTGCTCAGTAATCTTTTGCACATTCATGTCAACGGTGACAGGAGGGTAAGCCTTCTCTTTTTCTTTTGAAGATTCAGCTAAAGCACTACTGCCCAGTGCTATGATGATGCATAGAACCATAATGCCAAAAACGTTTGCTTTATTGCATATAGGCATGATTTTCCTCATATTGAAGTCGAATAATTTCAGCATCACCCATGGGAACCATTTCAACGAACCCGTGAATGTCTCCAGGCTTGTAACCCTTTCCTTCAGCCGCTATTTTACACATTTTAATTTTCAGGGTCTCGCTTTCAACCAGGCTTTGAGCACGTTGCATCAAGGCTTTATATCTGGAATGGTTTTTAATAGCGAAAAAATGAATTTCGGGGCCATGTAAAACCAGTACAATGGATTGCTCAAAAGGGTCAGCACCCGTAATTTTGCTGAGGTAACTGGCTCGATCCAGTACGCTAACCAGTTTCTCAACCGTTCCTACATTCACATCGTAAACGACCTTTTGGGGCTTATATCGGGTAGCTGTAACGGTAGCACCTCCCCAGGGAGCCGATACTGTTTTCTCAGCCCATGCTACAGGAGTGAGTGTATTGATAAAAATGCCGCTAACAAGCAGCAAAAAGAGGGGTTTGATATTCATGTTATCGTCCTCGGTTAAGTCAGCTGTGAAACGGTGTTCATCGTGATCCAGTCTGTAAAACAAGTATAGGAAAGAGTGTGGTCAAGCGTAATCGTAATTAAAAAGGGGAGCCAAACCCATTTCCAGAGAGGATTGAAATGAGCCTGACTCCGATACCGCTCGTTTGAACCAGAATTGACCACTACGAGGCCATACTAAGGAGCCTGATCAGAGGCTAAAAGACATGGAGAACCTGAAACGTCAGCTTGTCATCCATACCATCCAGAATTTGATTGGGCACCGCCGTAGCAGGCAGGTTGGGCGCTTCAGCATTGCGAAATTCATAATTGGCAATGAGGCGCGTGCGTTTACTGAAGAAATACTGTGCGCCCAGTGCCAATGTGTCAAACTGACGTTCAAGTGCCGGGTTTCCTTTGGTGCCACGATTCAATGTGTCATAACGTAGCCCCAACTCCACTTTGGGTGCCACCTTGTAGCCGACATCAATATGCCATCCATCGGCTTCATTAGTGGTCAGATAATTGAGCGAAGAAACAGCACCGGCATTGGGTCCCACCGTGGCAACAGCACCAGGGATAGCACCGCCATCGGATCCGTTAAAAATCATACCATCGGCTTTCACATATTCGGCAGCCGCCCGGTATTTTCCTTTACGATAGGTAGTACCTACACCATACCGGGTGCGGTCAAATTCCTGTTTCCCAGCGACACCATTGGCAAAGTTAAGTGTACGCTTGCCATCAATATACCAGGCATAGGTTTTGAAACCCTGCCGGCGTGCTCCCCGCCCACCGAATACTTTTTCAGTAGAAAGAAGCAAATAGATATCCTTGTTGTCGTCATTATCACCCCGGTTGATACCATTACCATTTCCCACCATAACCGCATAGGTAAATTCCCTGTCGCCTTTTTTGAAAGTGTTATGTGCCTGAATACCCACATCACGAAAAGCACCGACAGCACCATTAAGCCCGTTGGCAAAACCGGGGCGTGAACCATCTTCATCCGTAAAACGCTCCAGTAATAGCTGATTCGCTGCGTTGGTAAAGTTATTCCAGTCAAATGTGTGAATGGCTTTTTGTGCCTCATTGCCCTGAGGGGTTTTAAACTGGCCAATCCGGATATGCATGCCAGGAATATAATTCAGCGTGACACTGGCGTCGGTAAGCTGTGCGCCGCCCTTACGGGTAATACCATTATTACCAAACTCTGACAGGAAAAAGTAATTAATGCGGTTGTAATCAAATTGACCACGTATACCTAGCCGGGCGCGACGAATATCGAAAGTATTACTCGTACTGTTATCCGGCCCAATCTGGTTAAAGACAGCTTCCTGACCTGCCCAGGGGCCTGCCTGAATGTTAGTACCATCCGTACGTGCATATTCGGGCTGCAAAAATCCCCATATTCGCATGGCTTTCTCTTTTTTCACGGCCTCCAGACCCTGCAAGGAAGGCCAGTCCACGGCAAGTGCCTGACTGCCAAATAGCATCAATAGTGAACTGCCAATGACAGTTGTAAGTTGAGTTCTCATGGTTTCCTCCTGGTGGAACATTGGTGTGAGAGCGAGTGTTATGGCTTGATCAAAATGTAACCTTTTTCAACAAGATCAATAATGCGTACAACACCTGCGGGTACTTTTTTTGCTTCGGAATGAATAACCGGTTCTTTGCCGGTTTTTCTCTTGATCGCTGCGATAGTATTCATGCAGGCACTAAACTTGACCCCACTGGATGCGAGACTTGAAACACGGGGTGAAGTGATTTCGTTATTGGCAAAGATAGATTTAAGACCGGGGCCAAAAGCCACAATTTCGATCGCTACCTTGTCCGGGCCATAGAACTTTTGCAGATTATTGGCAACATTGAGTACCAGGTTCTGCCGACTGGCATCACTGATCTGTAAGACCACATGTTTTTCGGCAAAGTCGTCATCTGCCTGTAGTGAGAAACTACCAAGTAATATCAGAATAAAGGTAAAAGGAATGAGTAGCCGCTTGAAATTTTGCATGTTGTTTCTCCTGCTGTAATAAGGTGAACGGATTAAGATGAAAGGAAAGAGGGACATCATTCTTCTCAAAACTTCTTTAGAACCTGTAGATGCAGCAGGTAAAGAAAACATTCCAAATTTTTTGGAATATTTTTTACCCATGAACCATCCTTACAGGGCTGGCACCATTTACAGCTTTCACCCAATGCCAGAAAAAATACCTTGCAGGAGACAGAGACAATGCTTAATTTTTTTCGCTCAAGAATGCTTGACAAGCCGTTGGCGGAACTGAGGCCGCGCCTGTACCGGCTCGCCGTCTCCTGGTGTGGTGATGCAATGCTTGCAGATGATCTGGTACAAACCACCTTAAACAAGGCACTCTTGAAACAGGAACAGCTGAAAGATTTTTCACATATGGAAGCATGGTTATTTAAAATCATGCATAACTGCTGGATGGAATATCTGCGTACCCAAAAGCCTGCGCTGGATATTGATGATGTTAATTTAATGAATGATACATCACCTGAAAAACATTATACTGAACAGCAGGTTGTTGACAGAGTGCGAGATGCGATTGCCCTGTTGCCATTACTGCAAAGACAAGTTCTGACCCTGGTTGACCTGGAGTCTTGTAGCTACGAACAGGTTGCCATGATTCTGGATATTCCACCCGGCACAGTAATGAGCCGCTTAAGTCGCGCCAGGGCATTGCTGAAAAAACGTTTAACAGGGTTAGGTGTCAACGGACTGGCCACCAGGGGTGGAAATACCCAGGATACTTCCAGACTCACAACAACCCAGAATACGATTAGTCATCTCAGGAGGGTTAAATAATATGAACAATGAACAAAGAACTACCTTGGATATGCTCCATGCACTCGCTGATGGGCAACTAGAAGCCCGGCAGCGCGAGAAGATACTCGCATTATTGGAAAGCAGTGCTGAACTCAGGGGTGAAATGTGTGATATCTATCGTGTGAAAGATTTAGTGCAAACAGCGTACCCCCTGAATGAATTCCAGAAAAACGCGGCTACTCGCGTTGCTTTTAATCGTCGTGCTTTTGCAAAAGTTGCCTCTTATCTGCTGGCTTTTGCGTTGACTTTTGCCACAGGTTATCTGGTACGGGATAGTGGCCTTTTAAGCGGCAAAATTGGGGCTAACAACAATCAGTATGAATATAGTAATGTACAGGGGAGTTTCCTCGGCAACACAACTGTTCAGGATAACAAGGCCATTGTCTTTTTAAGTTCCTCCGAGCCAGAGAAATTTGAAGCAGCCTTGCAAAAAGCGGAATCACTCGCAAAGCAGTACAGTCAAAATAATGGCAAGGTTTATGTTGTAACCAGTGCCCGGGGCATTGATTTGTTGCGTCTGCAAACATCCCCACATAAACTGAGAATTAAATCACTGAGCAACCTTTACCCCTCTTTGCACTTTGTGGCGTGTAATAATTCGCTCTACCAGTTTAAACAGGCTGGAAAATCTGTCGAATTAATTGACGGAGCGGAAGTGGCTCCTTCTGCAGTGGAATTCGTTGTCAAGCACTTACAGCAGGGCTGGCGCTATATCGCTATCTAGGAGCTTGTCCGAAAACTCGAAAAATTAGAATTTCGATCAATATTCAATATTGAACTCTTCCAGATCGGACAGTTAGTCGATGTACGTTTTCTAAGCTGCCTGTGTGGCAGTGAACTTCAATAGAATCGGCTTTGAAAGAGGCTTTAATTTCTAAGCTGCCTGTGCGGCAGTGAACAGATCCTCTAGATGTTGCTACTAAATTTGCAGTTTCTAAGCTGCCTGTGCGGCAGTGAACACAAGCGGCTGTCATCGCTGGAACGCCAGCTTTTTCTAAGCTGCCTGTGCGGCAGTGAACCCCTAACCATTATTGAAGGCGCATTAATGACATTTCTAAGCTGCCTGTGTGGCAGTGAACCCGCACCTTTAAATGCCCTGCACGCTGTTAATTTTCTAAGCTGCCTGTGTGGCAGTGAACGGGAAATAGAAAAAAATCTGGTGTTGAATCATTTTCTAAGCTGCCTGTGTGGCAGTGAACAAAATAAAATATTTCCGATGGACTCAAATCCGTTTCTAAGCTGCCTGTGTGGCAGTGAACAGTAAATCCTGGGAGACATGAACAAGTATCCTTTTCTAAGCTGCCTGTGTGGCAGTGAACTTGGGTTCGACATGAGC